>JBCDKA010000162.1:0-8398 GCA_038747195.1 Pseudomonadota bacterium | reverse complement strand
TCGCCCGATCGTTCCAGTCGCCAGCCCGTCAGACGCCAGCGCAGCCCTGACTCGTCCGTCATTGCCATGTCCAGCGCTACCCCGTTGGACGTCTCGGCCGCGTCCAGCAACGTCAGCCTGCGTTCCGGTTCTAGCGCCCTGAATTCTGTTGCCGCATGCCAGAGGGTGTGCTGGCTGCTCGGGCACGGCAATTGCCGTGCGCTTGTGCCCCGCGGCGTGTTTCCCGCGCTCCAGACGTCAAGCCGCGTGAGGCCGGTGAGGTCAGGTGTCAGCACGAGCTGCCGGCCGGTTTTGAGCGCAACGCGCCAGTTTGAGGGGTGTTCAACCCGCAGCTTTCCCAAACGCGCCAGGCGCCCTTCGGTGGTTGTGGACGACACAACGTTCGGCGTCGGTGCACATTGCCCGGAGCGGCTCGGCAGCCGGTTGAGCACCCCGGAGAGGCTCGGCGGCTCCAGCGCCCGGTCGTCTGGCGGACTCGTGGCGCGGCGCTGGCTGATCATCCAGCGCCAGCGGGCGAGTTCCTCCGCCAAGAAGGCTTCAGCGTGGCGCTGCAGAAAGGCGTCGGCGCGGGCGATGTTGTCAGCAGCCAGCAGCTGCTCGAGGGCGAGTCGCTGCAGCATGAGGACGGGCTGGGCCAGCTCACCCCAACGCTCGCTAAACGGAGTGTTGGGTGCTGGCAAGACCGGCTCCGCGCCGCGCTGCCGGGTGCGGCGCAGCAGCTCGGGGATGGTGGCCGTGCTCAAAGCCGCGAGCCGCAGCTTGTCCAGCGCCAGCTCGTCGGCTTCCAGCTCCAGCGGTTCGGACCGCGAAGGAAAGCCCGCGCGGACGTGCTTCGCAAAGTGACCGAGCGCCATATGTGCCACCTCATGGGCAAGGACAAACTTCAGTTCCGAGGGGTTTTCGAGGTCCAGCAGCAGTCCGAGATTCAGCAACACGTCACCGCGCGGCAGCGCGCGCGCATTCGGTACCGGGTCGTCGATCAGCCGCAGCTCGAAGGGCTGATTGGGAAACCAGGCCTGCACCTCGCTCTCGGTCTGCCGCAGTGCTGCGGGCAAAGGCAGCATTCTTCCTTGGACCATGAAACCCTCGACGACCCGGGCGGACAGCTCGGCCATCGACAGCGCCGCATCGGGTGTCGGCTGCTTGGTCTCGTGTTCGGCGTTTGCCGTCGAACGGCCGAATGCCAGCGCGACCAGCAGGATAGTCAATGCGATCGACAGCTTCATCGCGCAGCGGCTCCTACCCGGTCCAGCAGCTGCTGGATGAGCGCCCCCGCACCTGCCTCGCTGACGCTGTCCACTGCAGCCCAGCGTCCCAGCGTCGCGCTGCTGATATCGCCGTCGGGAACCTTCACCACTGTCAGGGTCAACCAGCTGGGTTGGCCGCCACCGAGCCTGCCGGTGAGGGTCCAAAGTTGTTTACATGAGTCGGGCAGGCCGTCGACATAGCCGATGCCGAGACCATCGAGTGATGTGTCTGGGGCCTGCTGCAGTAAACCGGCGATATGTTCCAGGAGTGCTCGCTGGTCTCGATCCAGCGCGATCGGCTCGCCGGCACAGGGTTGTGCCAGGCTAGCCTGGACCTGCTGATCGAAGCGCGCGTTCCGCGCTTTTGAGTCCGGTTTCGGGAGGGCGGTGCGTTCCTGACGCCACCAGGACTGCACGTTGACCGCCGCCGTCGCCGCTGCTTCGATGCGCGGCTTGGAACCCAAAACGACCGGTCCGCGCGCACAGCCAGCGGTGGCCAGCGCCAGGGTCAGAACCGGGCCCAAAAAAATGAGGCCTCTCATGTTTCCCAGTATAGGCACTAGGCTCACAGGTTTTTAACGCGCCTGGTGGTATATTTCCAGGCCTTTTTTCAGAAGTGGAACGACATGCAGAAAGTCAAGGTTTTTGGTTTGGTCCTTGCTTTAGCTCTGCTGAGCGGCTGCGCCGCCACGCAGCCGGCCGCTGACAGTGAGTCGGCCAGCCGTGAGCCGGTAGCCCGAAACACTCGCACCTACTGCCGCAGTGATGTCGAACGCACCGGTCAAAACGATATCGCGTCAGCGGTGAATCGATCGGCCTCGGCTGGCTCCAGCCGCTGCTAAAACGCTTTTGGACGCGCCGGGCCGGCGCTAAACGCACCGGCCCGGAGTTCTGGAAGTTATGCTTTGAGCGGTTGATCGCCGAAGAGGACTAGTATCGCGTCCGCCGGTCGTAATCGGCCATGCGTCGATCCCAGTCTCGCAAAAACGGATCCGATTCCTCCGACCCGCCTCGCTGCTTGAGCACAAAAGCCCCGATCAGGTAGGCCGCCAGCGTCAGCAGAGGCCAGATAAACGCCAGGATGACCGTCACAACCCGCACGCCGAGCGTACTGAAGTTCAGCGTGTCGGCGACCGTCGCGCAGACGCCGCCAAGCCAGGCTTTAGGGTGACGACTGCTCATGCGGCGTTGTCTCCTCCCTCAGATCGGCCGGCAACCTTTTGCCTAAGCTCCGCCAATTCAGCTTCGATCCGCGGATCCTCCAGCTCCTCAGAGCGAGTTTCGCGCTGAGGCACCACGTCGAAGGCTTCAACCCGGGCTTCCAGCTGATCCATCTGCACCTCGAGGCGCTCGAAGCGGGCTGAAACGTCTGCCAGCTTCCGATCGGCGGGGGAGGTGTAATGCAGGATTTTGGCGGGCTCTTGCTGCTGACGCATCGTTTGCTGGCGCTTGCGCGCCTGCCCCAGCCTTTTTTCGAGACGCCGGATATCATCGTTCACCCGCTGCATACCCTGTCCCGCCTGGGTGATGGCCATCTCACAACGGTCTGCTTCTTCCGTCAGCTTGTGGCGGGAAGCGAGCGCCTCGCGCGCCAGCTCGTCGCGGCCCTGGGCAACCGCCTGTTCCGCCCGCTCGCTCCACTGCTGTTGCTGGGCCAGGATGCCTTCGCGGCGGCGCTGAAAGCGCTTCTGCTCGCCCAGCAGATCGGCGGCTGCAGCGCGAGCCTCGCGCAGCGCATCTTCCATCTCGCGAACCAGCGCGGCCAGCATCTTCTCCGGGTCTTCTGCGCGTTCCAGCAGCGCGTTGACGTTGGCTGATACCACGTGGCGGAAGCGGGACATTGTGCTCATGGTGTTGTTTCTCCTGGGTAATCGTGTTCCCAGGAAGTTATTCAGAAAGCGTGCCAAAACCGCGGGCATGAGAAAAAAATAGAAAAAACAATCAGTTGAAGATCGGTTGGCTCGATACGCCGGTTGTCTTTGGTCAGATTCACCACAGACCTCGGTCAGTTGCGCCAGGCTGAACCTGGCGCCGGGTGCAACGCATAGTGACCTATGATGGTTGGTTCCTTCACAAGTGTCCGTCTAAACTTGCGCTGTTTTGTAGCTTGAGTATTCACGGATGGCCCAGGGCAACTTCATTACCCGCTTCTTCGGCGGAATCTGGAAACTGATCGACTTCGGTCGACGTGTCGCGCACCTTATCTTCCTCGCCCTTTTCTTCAGCATCATCGGTGCCGTGGTCCTGGCGACGGGTGAGGGGCCGCTGCTGTCGATCAAAGATCGCTCCACGCTGGTGCTGGCGCCGGAAGGCATGGTCGTCGAGCAGTACACCACGGACGCCACGCAGCGAGCGCTGGGCCAGCTGATGGACGAAGAGCTGCCCGAAACCCGGATGCGGGATCTGCTGGCGGCGATCGACGAAGCCAGCCGCGACAGCCGCATCGACCGGATGTTGATCCGCACGGACTACCTGTGGGGCATTGGGCCGTCGCAGCTCCAGGAGCTGAAGTCGGCTATCGGTCAGTTCAAAGACAGCGGAAAGCCGGTGATCGCCTACGGCTACGGCATGTCGCAGCAGCAGTACTATCTGGCGGCGCTGGCAGACCAGGTGTGGCTGCATCCTGAGGGCCTGGTGCTGCTGGAAGGTTACGGCGTATACCGGAATTACTATAAGGATGGTCTGGACAAGCTTGCCGTCGACGTCCATCTGTTTCGCGTGGGCGAGTACAAGTCCGCCGCTGAGCCCTTTATCCGCAACGACATGTCGGACTATTCGCGGGAAGCAAACCGCTACTGGCTCGACAGCCTGTGGGATCAGTACCTGACCGAGGTTGCGGCGCAGCGCGATCTGACGCCAGAAAAGGTAGCCCGACACGTCGATGAATTTGGCGAGGACCTGCGCAAAGCCGGCGGTCGCGCTTCCGAAGCCGCGCTGGCAGCCGGCCTGGTGGATCGGGTCGGTACGGAAGATGAGCTCCGGGAGTACCTGCTGAGCGACGGCGTTTTTGATGCCGACATCGAGAGCTTCCGCCAGATCGACGCGGAAACCTACCTCGCAGCGCAGAACAGCTTCGCGTTGCCGCAGGGTGACCAGGTTGCCGTGGTGGTGGCTCAGGGCGCCATCGTGCCGGGCGATCAGTCTCAAGGTACCGTGGGCGGCGAATCCACCGCACGTCTTATTCGCCGGGCGCGAATGAACGACAGCACTCGCGCGCTGGTGCTCCGCGTGGACAGCCCCGGTGGCGCCGTGCTGCCCTCGGAACAAATTCGGCGCGAGATTGAGCTGACCCGCGCCTCGGGTATCCCCGTGGTGGTGTCAATGAGTTCCGTCGCCGCGTCCGGCGGCTACTGGATTTCGATGAGCGCCAACGAAATCTGGGCCAACCCGGCGACCATTACCGGTTCTATCGGCATCTTTGGTCTGCTGACCAACTTCCCGCGAACCTTGGAGAAGGTCGGCGTGTATACCGACGGCGTTGGCACCACGCGGATCGCCGGGGCCCTGCGCTCGGATCGACCGATGCAGCCCCACATCGCTGACATCATTCAGCAGATCATTGAGGACGGGTACGAGCGGTTTATCGGCAAGGTGGCCACCGCGCGGGAGATGACGCCCGAGGCCGTGGATCAGATCGCCCGGGGTCGCGTATGGAGCGGGCAGCAGGCCCGCGACCGTGGTTTGGTGGACAAGCTCGGCGGTCTGAACGACGCGATTGCGTCCGCTGCGGAAATCGCTGATATCAGCAGCTACAAGACCGTCTACGTGGAGCAGCAGGTCTCAGCGCTGGAGCAGTTTTTGCTGGATCTCACCGCCCGGCTACCGAGCTTCAGCGTGTCGCGAGACACCACCCTCGGCGCCTTACTGCGCGCGCCGCTGCCAACCGATCTGGAGCTGCTGTTGGCGCAGCCGAGAGGACAGCAGCCCGTCGGCGTCTACGCATACTGCTTCTGCACGCTTTGAGGGCGGCCCACTAGAGGCACACTAGCCGTCAGTCTTCGAGCCGCTCTGCCAGGCTGAGGATACGCTGCGCCTTGTAGACGATCGGGTAGTCGATGAAGTAGCCGTCGAGCTGGATGGAGGCCGAACCTTCCGCTTCCGCGGCTTCGAAGGCCGCCACCACGTCGCGTGCGTGGGCGATCTCCGCCTTCGACGGGCTAAAGATCCGGTTGGCTGGCGCAACTTGGTCCGGATGGATGCACAACTTGCCCTGAAAGCCCATCTCGAGACCGTTCCTGGCCGAAAGCTCAAACCGGTCGTGGTCCTTGATTTGCAGCACCACCGTATCAATCGGCGG
The DNA here is from genome assembly GCA_038747195.1 of Pseudomonadota bacterium. GTDB lineage: Bacteria > Pseudomonadota > Gammaproteobacteria > Xanthomonadales > SZUA-38 > JANQOZ01. The sequence goes on along the minus strand of JBCDKA010000162.1, from coordinate 2,854 downwards.
CTCAAGCTCCGCCGCCCGCGAGGCGAGAACCAGCCGGGCCCGCGTGTCGGCCAGGGAGCGCTCGTCAGGCTCCCAGCGCAGGTTGAGGTCCAGGTGCAGATCGCCGGCGCCGAACGCAAGCCGCCGAACCCGCGTTCCTGCCTGGCAGATCTCGTTGATCTGAGCTAGCCCCTTGGCTGTCTCAATGATCGGCATCAGGTCGATGCTGCCCTCGGTCAGCTGATGGCGTCGTTCGAGCTGATTCAACACCCAATCGACCGCAATGATCTGCGCGGCTGACTCCGTTTTTGGCAGCACGATGCCATCCAGCCTGGGCCCGACAACCGAGAGCAGATCGTCGAAACACCAGGGGGTCTCAAAGCTGTTGACCCGGACGTAAGCGCGGCACGGACGCGGTTGCTTGAGCGCCTCGATCAGCGCATCCCGAGTTGCCACCTTCTGGTCGTTGGCGACGGCGTCTTCCAGATCCAGCACCACCGCGTCAGCCCCGACGGTCAGACATTTTTCGACCTTTCTCGGGTGATTGCCCGGTGCAAACAGATAGGTGCGGCTGGGGAGAGTCCCGAGGGGCGTCATGATCCGGTGCTCCAGTCACGCTGCATCGTGAGTGAATACTTGAATCGTTCGCTGGGGTGGCGCACGACGGACACTTCAAAAACACGGTCTTTGCCGTGGTATCGCCGCAGGATATTCATGGCCGGCTGGCCTTCGGGCACGCCGAGGGCCTCAGCATGAGAGGAGGCCAGCAGCTCGGCGGTGAGCTCCACCTCCACGCTGCGGATTCGTTCACCAAAAACCTGTTCGATCACGTCGTAGAGCGGACGCGGGTCGGTACCGATGTACTTTTCCACGCTGCGGTAGCGGCGTAGGACATAGACGTCGGTCCAGCACAACGCGAGGCCACTGCGGCTGTCGCGGCGGATGGCGCTCAGGCAGCTCCAGTGGGAGCGGGGCGGGATGCCCAGCGTTTTGGCCAGCTCCACACTGGCCACCAGGTTGGCGCTGCCGACATGTTCCAGCACCGTATCAGCGGGGTATTGCAGCAGTTCTGATACCGACTGCATGCGCTGGACGTAGCCCGACCGGGCCACGTCCGAGGTGACGACGGTGCCGATACCCTTGTGCCGCTGAATGAACCCGCCATCCTCCAGCATCCGAAGCGCCTCACGAATGGTGTGTCGACTGACCTTGTAGCGCTGCCGGAGCTCGTGTTCGCCCGGCAGCTTGCTGCCGACCGTCAATCGTCCCTCTGCGATTGCCTCGCAAATCCCGTTGGCAATCTCCCGGTAACGGGGGCCTTTGCCGGTGCGTGTTTTTGCCATGGTGATCCCTGGTGTTGAGCGCGGCTGCCGGGTGCTGAGCGGAGCGATCCGCGGCAGACTCCGCGGCCGACAGGTTCCGGTTTTTGTTCCCGCGTGTCAAAAGTGCTGGCCGGTCATGGCGAATGTCCGGACATTTACTTGAACCGGTTCGGCGATTGGGGGCACACTGTCGGGATGAATACCAACAGCGCATTCGATCAGGGCCCGCTGGGCGTCGCTGCATCGCCTGAGCCGAAGTCCACCCGACCCATGGTGTCCCCGGCCGGCGACTGCCATTTTGGCGTTGAGGTGACGGGTGTTGACCTTCACGACTTAACCACCGATGACTTGATCTGGGTCAGGCAGGTGTGGTCCGACAACCCGCTGCTGCTGATCCGACGGCAGCTGCTGACCGAAGACAACCTGATGGATTTCAGCCGCTTCTTCGGCGATCTCGAAGTGGTCGTCCGGAAGGATATCCATTCTCGGCACAACCCCGAGATCGCGCTGGTTTCCAACCTGTATCTCGAGGACGGCAGCAACATCGGCGGGCTGGGAACGTATGAGCTTCGCTGGCACAGCGACCAGAGTTACCGGACCCGCCCGGCCACCGGGGCGGTGTTCTACGCCCTGGAGATCCCCCCGGAGGGAGGCAACACGCGCTGGATCGATATGGTGCAGGCCTGGGCAACGCTCGACGCCGAAATTCAGCGTGTGCTGGACGGTCGCATGGGGCAGTTTGCCTACCAGATGTACAACACCGACATCACCGATGAGCCGGGCGCCAAGGACATTCGCGCCCGCACGCCTGACGCTGAACATCCGCTGGTGCTCACTCATCCAAAAAACGGGCAGCGCAGCCTGTACTTTGACCCGAGTCAGACCTACGCGATTGCCGGGTTGCCGCACGACGAGTCGGACGACCTTGTCCGGCACCTGTCAGAGCACGTCGTCGATCCGAGGTTCATCCAGGAGCACCAGTGGCATATCGGTGACGTGATGCTCTGGGACAATTCCCGGCTGCTCCATTCCCGCTGTGCCTTCGACCCGTTACACCCGAGGCTCGCCAAACGCACGACGGTCTTCCTCGAGCCTGACTGGTTCCCGGTTCCTGCATGAGTGACGCGAGCAGCGGCCCGCTGGCGGGCATTCGCGTGATCGAGCTCGGGCAGATTCTCGCCGGCCCGTTCACCACAACCATGCTGGGCTATTTCGGCGCCGAGGTGATCAAAATCGAAGCGCCCGGCACAGGCGATCCGATCCGAGGCTGGCGAACGGTCCGCAACGGCACATCGCTGTGGTGGCATAGCCACGCGAGAAACAAAAAGTCCGTCACCATCAACCTCAAAAGCCCCGACGGTCAGCGGATGGTTCGGGATCTGTGTCAACACGCGGACGTGCTGGTGGAGAATTTCCGACCTGGACAGATGGAGCGCTGGGGCCTCGGTCCAGACCCGATCAAGGCGATCAACCCGGAGCTGATTTACACCCGCATCTCGGGCTACGGACAAACCGGACCCGACGCGTCGAAGCCGGGATTTGCATCGGTCTGC
>JBCDKA010000161.1:0-8698 GCA_038747195.1 Pseudomonadota bacterium | reverse complement strand
TACAACAATCGCCTTGCTCACTGGATCGAGGCGGGCAGCGACCTGTTTCTGATGCCATCGCTCTATGAGCCCTGCGGCCTGAATCAAATGTACAGTCTCAAGTACGGCACCATTCCCGTGGTTCGTGAAACCGGGGGGCTGGCTGATTCGGTGCAGCAGATCAACGCGCAGCACGGCACCGGTACGGGTGTCCTGTTTCGCGACTACGACGACATCGGCCTGCGCTGGGCGCTCGAGACCGCGCTGGACCTCTATGAGAACCGAACCCTTTGGATGCAGGTGATGCGCAACGGCATGGCGCAAGATTTTTCCTGGCAGCGCCAGGGTGCTCAATATGAAGATCTCTACCGACAGCTCACGGTGCACGGATGAATATCATTTTTGTAGAGCCGTCCTTCCCGTACAACCAACGCGAGTTTGTCCGCGCGCTGCACGCCGCCGGCGCCAACGTCATCGGCGTTGGTGAGCGGCCCAAGGACAGCCTGTCCGACGAAATGAAGCACTGGCTGACCGACTACGTGCAGGTCCGCTCGGTGGTGCATGAGCCTTCGCTGCTGGCGGCCGTCAAGGCGATTCAGGGGGCGGTCTGGGTGGACCGGCTCGAGGCGACGGTGGAAGCCCACATCATGGCGGCCGCAACGGTTCGCGAGGCGGCCGGTATTCCCGGCACCAGCGCGCACACGGCGTATCTGTGTCGAGACAAGCCGGCGATGAAGGAAGCGCTGCGGGAGGCGGGCATTCCCTGCGCCCAGTCGACCCGCGCGGTCAGTGAACAGGATCTAAACGATTTTGCCGACGCCGTCGGCTTTCCGCTGATCATCAAGCCGCCGGCAGGGGCTGGGGCGTCAGATACCTATCGGGTCGCCAGCCGAAGCGAGCTGGCGAGCGTGGCCCAGGCCTGCGGCGTCGCCGATGGACAGGCGGTGGCCGTCGAAGAGTTTATCGAGGGGCACGAGGGATACCTTGATACGCTGACGGTCGACGGCGAGGTGGTGCACGAGTTTATCACTCACTACTACCCGAACGTTCTTGAGGCGATGCGCGAGCGCTGGATCTCACCGCAGATGGTGACCACCAACCGGCTGGATGCCGAGGGTTACGGCGAGGTCCGTGCGATGGCACGCAAGGTGAATCAGATACTGGGGATTGGCACCTCAGCGACGCACATGGAGTGGTTTGCAGGGCCCAAGGGCCTCAAGTTCTCCGAAATCGGTTGCCGACCACCGGGGGTAGGGCAGTGGGACGTCTACAACACCGCCAACGACTTTGACCTCTACTTCGAGTGGGCCCACGCGCTGGTACACGGTACCGGCCACACCGCTCCTTCACGCCGCTTCAGCGCAGGCATGATTGCGCTGCGGCCTGAGGCTGACGGGCATATTACCGGGTATTCCGGGGTGGAGGCCGTCCAGCGCCACTTCGGCGAACACATCGTGGCGGCGCACCTGCCGCCAGCCGGCACGCCGACCCAACCCGTGGAGGCGGGCTATATGGCCAACGCCTGGATGCGCGTCCGCCACCCCGACTACGACCGGCTGCGCGAAATTCTGAATCAGATCGGTGAGGCTGTAACCGTGCACGCCGGCTGAGACTCCAAGCCCGTTCACTCGTTGTTCTTTCAGCCCTAAACCGGTGTCGGTCAGGTCACGCTACGGAGCCTGTAGCGCATTGATCTGCTCCTTGCTGTAGCCAAGATCCTGAAAGACCTCGCCGGTATGTTCGCCGCAGATGGCCACCGAAAAATCCAGCTCCGCCGGCTCCTGCTGAAAATGCATCGGGTTGCCAACGTGACGCAGGCCTTCGCCGTCGATCAGGGTCATGCCGCGCGCCCGATTGTGGAGGTCCTCATGGGCTTCGGCCAACGAGAGCACCGGGGCATAGCAGATATCCCGGTCAGCAAACCAGCGGTTCCACTCATCCAGCGTCTTCTCGGCAAAGACCGACTGAAGAAATTCGACGACCGGCTGCTGATGAGCGCCTGGTCCTTTCTCGCACAGGTCAAACAGGTCCATGCGGCCAAGCTCGGTGAGCAAATTGCGGACAAATTTTGGCTCCTGGCCGGCCAGACTTAGATAACGATGATCCGCCGTTTCGTAGATCTGATAAAAGGCGGCGCCACCGAGTGTGCGTTCGAGGCCGGGGCGAGGGGACCGATTCTCCGCGAACACCGGTCCAAGGACGTTCGGCGCCCAGGCCAGCAGTGAGTCCTGCATGGCGATATCCACGTAGTCACCCTGGCCGTTGATGGTGCGTCGATAGAGCGCCATCAGTACCGCAGCCAGCCCCATGTGAGCTGCGGCCAAGTCGGCGGCGGGTAAAGCCGGCAGCGCCGGTCGGCCGTCGCTGCCGACATTCATCGCGACGAACCCCGCCAGGCTCTGGTTTGCCAGATCGTGCGCCGGCCGGTCGCGGTAGGGGCCACTCTGGCCGAAAGCGCTGACCGAACAGTAGATAATCTCGGGTCGCTTCGCCCGGATCGTGTCGTAATCGGCGCTGAGTCGATTGACGACGCCGGGTCGGAATCCTTCAACAAAAATGTCCGCGGTCGCACAGAGATCGAGCAATGCCTGGCGACCGGCCTCCTTCTTGAGATCGAGCACCACGCTTTTTTTACCGCGGTTGGCGTTGCGAAAGAACACGGAGTGGCCAGCCTGCTGCTGACCGATCTGCCGGCTGGGATCGCCGCCGGGGGGCTCTACCTTAATGACCTCCGCGCCATGGTCGGCCAGCATCAGGGTGAGAAACGGGCCGGGCAGGAACAGCGACAGGTCGACGACCCGAATGCCCTCGAGCTTCATGTCGCCTCGGGCTGCGCGGTCAACTCGGCCACGACCTCCTCGGTGCTGATGACCCGACCCCAGAGGCGCCGCAGCATCGTCAGCGTAGCGTTCTGCATCTGATCGCTGTCGGTGCCGGTGGCGTCGCTCACCACAACGACGCCGTACTGGTGGTCACAGGCCTCCATCGCCGTCATGGCAACACAATTGTTGGTGGAGACGCCCACCACAAGCACCGTTTCGATACCGAGCGCCCGCAGATTGGCGTCAATGCCGGTTGAGCTGAAGGCCCCCATGGTCTTCTTGTTGATGACCAGCTCTCCAGGCTCGGGAGTCAACGCGTCGACGATATCGTGTTCGGGCATGCCAACGCGGTTGCTGGTGGCCTTGACGATGCCCACCATGTGCGCCGGCATGTCGCTGTAGTCCTCGAGCTCCGATCCATAGGTGATGTAAATGACGGGCGCGCCAACCTCGCGGCAGACCGATGCCAGCGCTTGAATGTTGGGTACCAGCGTCTGCTCGATGCGATCAAATCGATAGCTTGAGGATTGCGTCTGACCTCGTTCCGCCAGCAGCTTGCCGAGGCCGAGGTTCGGGTTACCCGTGGCGTTCTGCATATCGACCACAATGAGGGCCGTGTTATCGGGCCGAATCTCGATGCGACGCGTAAACTGATCGATGAAAGTGGGGTGCTGCTGACTCATCGTTGCTGCTGGACGTCCTGGCGGTAGGGCGCAGCAGTATATCCGTTTTCGCTACTCGCCATCGGCGACAGCGGCGCTACGAATCCTTCCGGGTAAATGGCTTCATGATCAGCGCATAACCCGGCACAAGCACCCGCGTTGCCAGCGGGATGAGAAGCAGGCCGAGGATCAGTCCAAAGACGCCGCTAAGCGCTGCCGTTACGAGCCAGCCCACTGCGCCAGTGGCGGCCGGTACCGACGCGGCAGCAGCGTCTGCCCAGTCGTGAATCAGATGGCCAGGCTGCGCCAGCCCGAGCGTTTCCATCCCATGGAGCACGATGGCGCCGCCGACCCAGAGCATGGCGGCGGTGCCGACACCCGAAAGAAGCGCCAGGAAAGTTGGCATTCCCTTAACGATCCGGCGACCGATCGCGCGAGTCGCCGCAAACCGACCCTTCAGGCTCATCAGCAGGCCCAGATCATCCGCTTTGACGATGGCGGCCACCCCTCCATAAACGATCACCGTGATCCCGATCGCAACCACCGCCAGCGTTGCGCCCTGGAGCCAAAGGTTGTCTCCCGGAATCGCCGCCAGCGCGATGGTCATGATCTCCGCGGAAAGAATGAAGTCGGTTTTGATGGCGCCAGCTACGCGGGTCTCTTCAAGGTGCGCTGGGTTCCCGACCGAATGATCTTTCTCGACGTGTTTGTCCCCATGAGGAAACAGCGCATGGAACACCTTTTCTGCGCCCTCGAAACAGAGGTAGGCGCCCCCGAGCATGAGCAGCGGATTGATGGCCCAAGGGGCGAAGATCGAAAGCAGCATGCCCGCGGGAAGCAAGATGAGCAGCTTGTTGCGGATTGAGCCCCGCGCAATCTTCCAGACAATCGGCAGTTCGCGGCTGGCGTCGAAGCCATCAACATACTGCGGCGTGACGGCCGCGTCGTCGATGACCGCGCCTGCGGCCTTGGCGCCAGCCTTCGCGGCTTGACTGATCACGTCATCCACCGATGCCGCAGCCACCTTAGCGATGGCGCTGACGTCGTCCAGCAGTGCAAGTAGTCCGCTCATGGTGGTTCCAGTTTCTGATACCGGCTGTGCGGGGCGAAGATTAACGCATTTGGCCGTCGGTCGTCTTCATTGCCTGTCCTGGGCGAAGGAGGTCAGTGAATCCCAGCTAGAGCGCCTTCTTGAACCGTATTTGACGCCGCTGAAAGAATAGTCGATCGGCAACAGGCCCAAAACGAATTAGAATTTCCTCATGACGATGACTAGTGGAGGACGGCAAACCGACCTGCGGGCCCTTGCCGCCGGTCCGTGGGTTGTCGTCGACGATGGCGTCATGGGCGGTCGCTCGGCCGGCGCTGTCTCAGAAGACGACGGCGTGACGGTGTTTTCGGGCACGCTGTCGCTGGAAAACAACGGCGGCTTTTCGTCGGTTCGTCTTCCGCTGTCGCAGTCGCTTAGAGGATATTCGGGCCTCCGAATCAAGGTGCGGGGTGATGGACGCACCTACCAGCTGAGGCTGCGAGAAGGAAATCGTTTCGACGGCGTGTCGTGGGGGACGTCTTTTGCCAGCAGCAGCGAGTGGACCACTATGGACATTCCTTTTGGTCGCTTTCGTCCGACGTTTCGCGGGCGAGCCGTGCCTCAGTCGGGACCGGTTGTCGCTGAACGCATTGGTCAGATCGGCATCTTGCTCGGGGATAAGAACCCCGGACCCTTTCGTCTCGAGGTGGCTGCGCTGGAAGGAATAGCGGCTGCCGAGGGCAAGTAGCGGCACCGCCTAAAATCCACGCCGTCCGAAATCTGAAAACCAGCCCCTCGATTCGAGGGGCTGGCCGGCGACGCCCGGTGGCGAGGCATGCTTTGCCTCAGCATCCGGGACAGGGGTCAGCCTCGCCGAAACCGACTCTTGCCGGCGTCACGACGCCTTTCGCGGGCGTTTTCCAGCTTCTCCAGCTGCTCTGGGGTAAGCACCCCGCTAATCTCCTGTCGAACTTCAGCAAACAGGAGGGTGGCCTGTGTTGCCAGGTCACCGTTGGAAATGGCCACCTCGTTTAGCACGACGTCGTAGTCAACGTCGGATACGTCAAGCGCCTGCATGATTTCGCGATTGCTTCGCGCCTGTTCTCTGAGAGCCTGCGCCTCCGGCTTCACCGTCTCGACGATCGCGGCGATGGAGTCGCGCTGAGCGTCGGTGAGGTCGAGGTAATCAGCCATGTGCTCCAGGACCAGTTCGGCGCCGGGGAAGCCACCGCCCATGCCTGGGCCGAAGCCGAAACCGCCACCCGGCTGTGCGTTTGAGGCGGAGGCTACCAGCATCATGCCGCCGAGCAGGGCTGTTGTGACTGTTTTCATGATCGTTCTCCTGTGCAATCCAAAACACCACGATTGGTGTGATGCTCAGATTACGCAGGTGAACATCCAGTTAGGTCAGGCGCGCTACAAGTAGTGTCAAGAACTGTCAGCGTGAGGTCTGCTGCCGTTGCAGCGGGTCAGGCTTTGTTTCAGGATGAGCTGGAAACAACAAGAACCGCTAATGAACAGTCCGAATCCTAAATCCCAGATCCTAATCATTGACGATGACCAGGAGCTTTGCGCGATGCTCAGTGAGTTTCTGGCGCCTGACAGTCTGGAAGTCAGTGCCGTTCACAGTGGTGAGGACGGGTTGGAGGCAATCAAGGAAGCTGACTTTGATCTGGTGATCCTGGACATCATGCTTCCCGGCATCAACGGGACTGAAGTTCTGAAGCAGCTGCGCCAGGGCAGCGACATTCCGGTGGTGATGCTGACGGCTCGCGGTGACGATGTGGATCGCATTCTCGGGCTCGAGTTTGGCGCTGACGATTACCTGCCCAAGCCCTTTAACCCGCGCGAGCTGACGGCTCGAATCAAGGCGATTCTGCGCCGCGCCAGGCAGGCGCCTGAACGTGATGAACCAGCGAGTGTCGGTGAGCTGGAGGTTGACCTGGGAACACGTCGGGTGAGCGCTAACGGCGAGTTGATCCGGCTGACCGGCGCTGAATTTGAGCTGCTCAAGTGTCTGCTCGAGACCCCTTCGGAGGTGGTTTCCAAAGACGACCTGTCGCAGCGCGCTCTGGGTCGCAAGAACTTGCCCTACGACCGCAGTATCGATACGCACATCAGCAACCTGCGTCGAAAGCTTAGCGCTGCGGGCGTCGACAACCCGCAGATCATGAGCCGACGAGGGATGGGCTACTACCTCGCGGTCGAAAGCTGAGGACTCCCGGTGCGAAGTCTCCTGCTGCGAATCTTTTTTTCGTTTTGGCTGATTATTACGCTGACGATTGTGCTGGCTGCGGCGGTGGGCTACGGCTATGCCCAGCGCGCCCGAGCGGCGATGGAGAATTTTCAGGTCAGCGACGCGATGCTGGATGCCAGCGTTGCGCTGCGTGACGCTGGGCATGAGGGCCTCGTTGCATGGCTGGAGAGTTTGCCGGCCGTTACCGCCGCGGCGGTATTTGTGCTGGACAGTGACGGTAAAGACCTCCTCGGACGCCCGCTGCCGATGCCTGTCGGCCTTGCCATGCGGCGGTTCGGCGGGGAGATGATCAAACCGCCGATGCGGGGCAATCTGCGTCCGGCAAGGCCCTTTTCGCAGCTGGTGGGGCCCGACGGACAGCTCTACACGCTGTTTGTGCTGCCTACACAGCGAGCCGCGGGGCGTTGGCTGGCGGAGCGCGGGCAGGTGGTGCTGATTTTGTTGGCGTTGTTGGTAAGCGCTGCGGTGTCGTATCTGCTCGCACGAGCCATCTCGAGACCGGTCTCCGAGCTGCGGGGTGCCGCGTTGTCGCTGGCTGGCGGTAAGCTGAAGACCCGGGTGCCGGAATCGGTCACTCGGCGGGATGACGAGATCGGTCAGCTCGGGCAGGATTTTGATCGGATGGCCCGTGAGCTGGATCGCGCCTGGCAGCGGCAAACCGAGCTCACCCGCAACGTATCCCACGAGCTCCGGTCGCCGCTGGCGCGGCTTCGCATGGCGCTGGAGCTGGCCCGACGCCAGGTGGGTGAACAGCCGGAATTTGCCAAGATCGATCTGGAAACCGAGCGGCTGAATAGTCTGATCGGCCAGATCCTCGAGTTTTCCCGGCTGGACGCTCAGCCCGAGGAGGCGCCGGAAACGATTGATCTGACGGAGCTGCTGGAGTCCGTGGTCGAAGATGTTCGCTACGAGAACCAGGGCAGTGACGATCGAGGGCTGATCGATTTGACCAGCGAGGGAGCGCACATGGTAAGCGGTTATCCGGGGGCATTGCGCAGTGCGTTCGAGAACGTGCTGAGAAACGCTGTCCTCCACGGCCAAGGGGCAAAGCCGGTGACGGTAAAGCTGTCCGCCATTGAGACAGAGGCTCAGGTGGTGATCAGCGACTCAGGTGGAGGCGTTTCCGACGAAGATCTGGCGCAGCTTTTTCAACCGTTTTTTCGTTCGGCAAACGCCGCGGAAAGCCCGGCGAGCGGCAGCGGCCTGGGCCTGGCGATCGCCTCGCGGGCCATCGAGCTGAATCGTGGCACCATCAGTGTGAGGAACACCGGTTCAGGTCTAGAGTTTACGATCACCTTTCCCAAGTAATACCGGCCAATCGCCGGTCACAGGTTCGTGGCTTCGCGTTTGACCGCAGGACTCCAAGGATCCCCATCGTTGCTGTCAGCGCGTGATGGCGGGTTCCGCCATAGCCTTGGTGCACGCGTCGTCATCCAGGAAACGCTTCAGCAGGTTCTTGCCGAGCGGCCAAAGCCCGCCGGTCGCGATGCCGACGCCGGTTTCGATCACCGCATTTCTCGGGTCGGCCACGATGCGCGGATCAGCCAGGGTGCCGCCGACGCGGGTGAAAGGGTTGATAAGGTCGCCGATGCTGATGCCGAGCCCCCGTCTTGGCTGGGCGACTACGTCCAGATTCAGCGCTTCGCTCGCCAGGTCGATGTCACCGCGCGCCAGCAGATTCACTTCCCGAGTCTGCAGGGCAAAAAACGGATCGCCGCCGGCGCGACCGTTCTCGAGCTCCAGGCGCACGACCAGGCAGGACAGCTCCAGCTCGTCACGGCTGCGGACAAACGGCAGGACTGTTTCCAGCAGGCCGGTCAGCGTGTCTTGAAAGATGAGCGTGGAGAGTAGGCTATTGCGTCTCTCGATCGTGCCTGCCTGAGCGTTGACGTTGACGCGTCCGGAAAGAGAGCCCGCGAGTTCGCGGTACGTATTGCCCTGTGCCTGC
>JBCDKA010000160.1:0-8777 GCA_038747195.1 Pseudomonadota bacterium | reverse complement strand
GTCTTGATCCTCCGCTGGACATCGGGACCGCTATGGTCGGGACGGACATCCTGCTGGGGGATGTTCAGGTGATGCTGATGGACGGGCTCTTTCGCGACGGGTTCGAGTAAGGCTGCGCAATCGTTGGGTGCGGCTCCGGCTAGGCATACGGTAAACGAGACAAATTCGCCGGACCTGCGTCTAGGAATAGAGCCTCCCGCCAAGTCGTTCCATCATGAGCACAGCAAGCTGGCCCCTGAAAACCTGGTTTTATCAATACGCAATCGCGTTTCCCTTGCTGGCAGTCTTGCTGCTTGGGAAGAACCTTATCGCCGGGTTGTCACCAGCATCCGCGGCAATTGACGGCGTTGGCTGGGCCGCGGTAACCGTTTTCCTTTTCGCAGGTATCCGAGCAGTCTATTTTTGGCGGGGCCGCCGCTGCGCGCTGTGTGGAGACGTCGAGCCAACTTAGCGCTCGTCCGGTGGTCGTGAGCGTATCTTTCCCCTAGCCATAGCTCTTCAGCTCTAACGATTTTTCCCGGAGCTGTTCCATCATTTCCTGAAACTCTTCCTGCTGTTTCGCCGACAGCGCGGAGAGCAGAAACGACTCGCGGGCTAGCACGAGTGGCACAATCTCCTGATACAGCCGTAATCCCCGGCTGGTCAGCGCCAGCCTGAGGTGACGTTTGTCGCTCTCGTCCGACTGCTTGTCGATCAGCCCCTTCTGGTTGAGCTGCTCGACGGCTCGGCTGACCTGCATTTTCTCCAGCCGCGTCTGGCTGGCAATTACTTTGGCTGACAGCGGTTCGCTGTCGCCAAGCGTCGCCAGTACCCGCCATTGTGGTCGCGTGAGCTGGTAGCGTTTGGCGTAAACCTGGGCCACCGATTGGCTAATTTCGTCGTAAAGGATCGACAGGCGGTAGGGAAAAAACGTCTGTAGGTTGAGTGCTGAGTCAGTCATTGGGTCGGTCGGGTTGATCACTTTGGTGACCATAATCCATGAATACCTTTTGACGTTCCACCCCTGTATGAGGGGGACGAAAATTTCTTTGACAACTTATAGTAACAAATGTTACTAATACTTGTGCCAAGCTCAGGAGCTTTCGTCATGATCGTCGAACGTATTCACCATGTGGCCTATCGGTGCAACAGCGCCAAGGAAACCGTGGAGTGGTATCGCGACAACCTGGAGATGGGATTTGTGCTCGCCATCTCGGAAGAACACGTTCCCTCCACCAAAGCGCCGGACCCATATATGCACGTTTTTCTGGACGCGGGGAACGGCAATATCCTCGCGTTCTTCGAAACGCCCACGCTGTCGCCGATGGGGAGAGATCCCAACACACCGGAATGGGTGCAGCATTTGGCGCTGAAGGTCGCCGACGTTGAAGCACTGGAGAAAGCCAAAACCAAGCTCGAAGCCAACGGTGTCGAAGTGCTCGGGCCGGTGAATCACGAGATTTTTCAGTCGATCTATTTTTTCGACCCCAATGGGCATCGGGTCGAACTTGCTGCTGACACGATCAAACCGGGTGTCATGGAAAAACTTCACGCGCTGGCGCCGGGTATGCTGGAGGAGTGGGATAAAAGTAAAGCGCCTGTGCGGCAGGCGGCCTTTCTCCATGCGGAAGAATTCGCCGACTGACGGGACAAGGTCGATGCCCGACAGCGTTTAGCATCCGCGCGTCAGGATGTGGGCGACCTGGGGTGCAATCTCTTTCTGCCGTTAATCTGCCGCGCTGGCGATCGCAAAATTTTCAGCCAGGCGGTCAGCGCGGCGCGGCCGCTGGCATAGCTCCGGATGGAAAAAGCGGCCTCGTCCATCGGAACAAGGCCGCAGCTGTTCGGCGGATCAGGTTCTTGGGAGGTTAGCCGCCGAGCAGATCGTTGGCCTCCTGCTGCTCGCGGAGGCACTGCCGACGGGCCTGCCGCAGGCGAGCCGCGCGACGGAGGGGGCGTCGCACCTCGCTGCGTTCCAGCTGGCCGTCAGCGTTTTCATCGAGATTCATAAACCGCTCGACCGCGCGATCCTCCGCGCTTGTCAGGGCCTCCTCTAGAGTGATAACGCCATCCCCGTTGACATCGATGGCGTCAAAGCGGGAGCCTGGCTCCGGCGGCTCAGGAAGCTCGACCCCCAGCGTGTCTTCGATGCAAGCGCGAAGCGCGTCGCGATCAACTTCCGGCGGCTCCGGCCTGTCCGCCAGATCGGTTTCGGTGATCTGGCCATCGTCGTCGCGGTCCAGACGGTTGAAGCGGCGTTCAGCCCTGGCCAACCTGGCTGCTAGAAACTCATCCTGCGAGACCATGCGGTCGCCGTCGGCGTCGAGCGGCGTGCGATCGTCGCTGCCGCCGGTGGTTTGCGCCATGGCCGGAACCACGGTGAGCAGCGTTAACGCAATAACACTGAGAGAAAATTTCCCGTCATTCATGAACATACTCCTGTCGGTTGGGTTCATGTGCTGATCAACGCCCGGCCGGAACTTTGGTTGACACGCCCTTTACGCCTTTTCAGTATCCTGCCGATGGGACTTTCACGGGGGAATGAGCAGCTGCAACGTCTTATCCGAGCCGACTTAGATCGCCCGATCCACCGGTCGAGCGATTTTTTCTATAGCTGGTATAGACAAATTGTGTTGCTCTCGCACCACTGTCTGAGGCCTTATACACGCTGTCGTAACTTTGTTTCCCGAACGCGAAGGAGCTGACCAAAGATGACCACACCCATTAAACGCCCGTTGGCGCTTGCCATTATCTCCGCTGTAATGGTTGCCGAGCCCGCTCTGGCCCAACTTGAAGAGATCACCGTGACGGCCCGGCGAGTGGAGGAGAACCTGCAGGATATTCCGATTTCCGTCAGCGCCTTCTCGCAGTCAGATCTCGAAGTCCGCGGCATCCAGAATCTTGAAGACCTCGCCAAATACACGCCGGGTCTGGCGTTTGAGGAATTCTCTGGCGCCCTCGAAGCTCCGGTGATTCGTGGTCAGACCCAGGTCCGCCTAAGCAACCCGGTGCAGAACGTCGCCACGTTCCTTGACGGCGTGTATCTGCAGCGAAGCTACATGATCGACACCGGCATGGTTGCCCTGGAGCGCGTTGAGGTCGTGAAAGGCCCGCAGTCCGCGCTGTATGGTCAGAACTCGTTCGCTGGCGCCATCAACTACGTCACTCAGAAGCCGACCGACGAGCTGACGGGTGACTTCGAGCTGTCCGGTGGATCGGAAGAGTTCCTCACCGCCCGCGCAACGATTGCGGGTCCGATCATCAAAGACAAGCTGCTCGGTCGGATCACCTACGGATCACAGGAATATGACGGTACCTGGCGCAACGTTCACCCGCTGGCCAATGCCGGCATCAGCCCTGGCACTGACGGGAACCTGGGTGGCTTTGATAACGAAACCATCGCCGCCAACCTGACGTTCCTGGCGACCGACGACCTGAAGGTCGAGCTCGGCTACTACCGCACGGAAATCGAGCAGGAAGCTCAGCCGATTTTCACCCGCATGGGTCGCGACGGCATTGCGTTCTTCGGCTTTGCTCAGGAGAACTCGCTGAACTGCTCTCCGACATTTCAGCCTGGCCTGCCGTTCCTCGGTGCCAACAACGCGCTGATCTGCGGCGAGCTCGATACCACGCTGCCCTCCACGGCCAGCGCTGACGGCGAAAACCTGATCTTTGATCCGCGGTCATTCGGCCAGAGCGGCGTCAATGAAGTCACGACGTTCCGCGTGGAATACCAGATCAACGACGAGTGGGATGTCACCTACCTGTACGGCAACGCCGACTCGCGGCTGCGGTCCGGCGGTCAGTCGATTCCCGACGGGCTCAACGGCTCAGGCAACCCCAACTCTTTGCTGAACTTCTTCCCGGGCGCCGTGATCTTTGACTCGCAGCCCAACGGTGGTTTGGAGGCCGATTCTCACGAGATTCGGTTCAACTACCAGACAGACGGCCTGATCGACGCGCAGGTTGGCCTCTTTTACTACGAAGCTGACGATACTTACGAGGCGATTGCCTACTTCCTGCAGCCGCTCGGAACTGCATCGCTGCCTTCGCTACCCAATTTCGATGCCAACCCGGATTTCTTCGCGGATGAAACCACCGCTATCTTCGGTCAGGTGGGCTTCAATTTGATGGACGGGCGGCTGAAGATCAGCGCTGAGGCTCGCTACTCGCAAGAAGATAAGTTTGTTGAAACCATCGGCGTCGCGAACACGGCCGCCTCGGAAACCTTCAACATCCTCACGCCGCGAGTCACCGTCGACTACGCCCTGACCGATCAAAACCTGCTCTACCTCTCCCTTGCGGAGGGCACCAAAGCCGGCGGCTTCAACAGCCCGATCCTCGGCGGCTCCGGCAACCCGATCGACCCGTCACAGGCCAGCTACGACGAAGAAAGCAACATCACGTTTGAGATCGGCTCCAAGAACCGCTTCCTCGACGGCACCCTGGTGACCAACGTGGCGCTGTTTTATATCGACTGGACCGACCTGCAGATCAACACGTCTGCCATCGGCGGTGCGGCTAACGACCCGGTCGTCATCGACAACGTTGGTGGGGCATCAACGTGGGGTATCGAAGTGGACGGCATCTGGCAGCCCACCGACAACATCACGCTGAACTACGGCCTGTCGTATAACGATCCGACCTTCGACGGCGGCACGATCTTCATCGAAGCAGCGAACGACGGCTGGTGTGACGACGTGGTCTGTCGTGCCGACGGTGATATCGGTGGCAACAACCTGAACCGGACACCGAAGTTTCAAACCAACTTCGGCGCCCAGTACAACGGCGACTGGAGAAGCGGCTGGGAATACTATGCGCGCGCGGACGTGACCTATCAGTCCCGCCAGTTCCTGAGCCTGCTCAACACCGGCTGGGTACCGTCACGACAGCTGCTCAACACCCGCTTCGGCGTCTCCAATGACAACTGGGATATTTCGCTCTGGGCTCGCAACCTGGCGAACGAGCGCTATGTTTCCAACTCGCTGTTTCTTGGGTTTTCCAACGCCTACGTGGCGGCCCTGGGTGAGCAGCGTACTTACGGTCTGACGGCACGGTACCGCTTCTAACCCAGCTATCGGTATCCAGCCAGTCAGGGAGATGACATGAAACGACGCAGTTTTGTAAAAGGCTCCCTGACCGCGGCCGGTGCCGGGGTATTGGCCCAGCTTCCCGAGAAAGCTGCGGGACAGTCTGCCGGTTCAGACCGGCAGACTTACCGGGCTTGGGAAGTCGGCCCGAAAGGACCCTTCAACACGATGCGGCTGGTCGACCGGCCGCTGACGTCTCCCCCGCCGGGCCACGTCCAGGTCGAGGTGGCCGCCAGCGGCATTGCCGGCCGCGACCGCGCCATTACCCGCGGCTGGTTCCTTCAGGACAAGAAGCCCGAACGCATCCCGCTCAGCGAAGGTGTGGGAACCGTGACAGCAGTGGCACCCGGGGTCAGCCGGGTTGCGGTCGGCGATCGGGTCACCAGTATTCATTTCCCTCGCTGGGTCTCCGGCGACTGGACGCCGGCAAACTACGTGGCTGACGTCGGCAACACCGTCGATGGCTGGCTGACAGAAGTCGCCACGCTGAGCCAGTACGGCTTGGTGAAGGTGCCAGAGTCGATCGATGACGCCACCGCAGCGACCTTATCGGGTTCCGCGCTCACCGCCTGGCAGGCGCTGTATCACGTCGCCAAGGTCAAGTCCGGTGACACGGTTCTTTCTTTGGGTACGGGTGGAGTTTCCAGCTGGGGGATCATCCTGGCGAAAGCTGCCGGGGCACGCGTGGTGCTCACCTCGTCCAGTGATGAGAAACTTGCGGCCATGCGGGAGAAATACGGGGTCGATATCACCGTCAACTATCGCAAAACCCCGGAATGGGGACAGAAAGTGACCGAGCTGACCGGCGGGAAAGGCGCCAACATCGTCCTGGAAAACGTTGGCTGGCCAACGCTGGATCAGTCGCTGCAGGCCTCTGCGGTCAACGCCACCGTGGTGATGATCGGCACCGGTCCAAGGCCAAAAAAGATCCTCAGCATGCCGGACTTCTACATCAAAAACATCACGATGAAAGCGATCAGCAACGGAAGCCGATCCATGATGGAGGAGCTTGTCCGCGCGATCGACTCGGTGGGTATGAAAGCCTTGATCGCTAAAGAGTTTGCGTTCGAGGAGGCGGTGGCTGCCCTAGAGTTTATGGATCAATCCAACCACATGGGCAAGGTGGTCATCCGGCACGCCTAGTCGACCGCCGGAGCCCGGTCAGGCTCCGGCCAATCCTTAACGTTACTGCACCTTTTCGCAGCTGATCAGCCGATCGCTGCCGCCGTTGCGCTCGCATAGATCGCGTCGTCCGGGGCCGCCGTTCAGCACGTCTGCGCCGTCACCACCGATCAGCAGGTCGTTGCCCTCGCCGCCGTCTAAGTTCAGGGAAACCAGACCATTTAACCCAACCGAACCGATAATCACGTCGCTGCCGCCCTGGCCGTTGACGTCCAGCGTTTCAACCTCGCTGAGGTCGATGGTGAAGTTGGCCGGTGCGGTTCCCTCGATTCTTACCCGATTTTTCGCGGGCACAATTTGGATGTCGTCGGCCCCATCGTCTGCGCCAAACAGCTGCGCAAGGTCATCGCCAGGGCCACCTTCCAGGAAGTCGCTGCCGTCGCCATTGTTGACGATCAGCAGATCATTGCCATCCTGGCCGAGCACGATGTCGTTGCCGCGATTGCCGAGCAGCGTGTCATTGCCCGCTCCACCGCGCAGCACATCGACGCCGTCACCGCCGATCAGCAGGTCGTTGCCTTCCCCGCCATCGAGCTCCAGCTGTGCAACGTCGGCGGCAAGCAGCTCGGCAGAGATACGGTCGTCGCCGCCCCGCCCGTTGACGCGCACGGTCTCGATCGTTTGCACGCTCGAATCGAGCCCCGCGGGAAGCGCGTCACTGACAAAAATCACCGACCCGTCGGATCGTAATTCGATCTCGTCCCGCTCGCTGAGCCTACCCTGAATCTGCAGCGTATCGTCGCCTTTACCGCCCTCGAGGAAGTCGCTCCCATCACCGTTGTTGACGATTAGCAGATCGCTGCCGTCTTGGCCTTCGACCGTGTCATTGCCGGCATTGCCCGCCAGGTAGTCCCCGCCAGCGCCGCCAATCAGGACATCGTTGCCGGCTCCCGAGAACAGAATGTCGTTGCCATCGCCGCCGTCGAGCTCTGAATCTGGCAGGTGAGCTTGCCACTCGTTCAGCGCAATAAGATCGTCCCCGCCCAGGCCGGCAACTTTGATGAGGGAAGTTTCGGCCAATAGCGGTAGTCCGCCGGCGACTTCAACGAGCCCGCTGTTGACGTAAATCACGCCATCCTCCGCAGCGACGGTGATTTGATCGTCTCGGTTGGTACCGGTTATCACCAGTTCACCCTCGTTCCATCTGGCGGAAATCGCGCCGTCCTGCGCGATCGAAGGGTCTGACGCCAGCAGCGCGACGATCAGTCCGGGCAGCATCGCCAGCTTGGGTGTCGATTTTGCAGCGATTGTTGTTTTGCAGTTTCTGTCCATCATGTTTTCTCTCCATTGAGTGCTTAACGGAGCGCCCCTCTGGCCCGGCGTTTCAGGAATCTTCCATTTCCCTTCCCGCAGTTGCCCCGTATATCCGCTCAAACGCAAAGCGATGGCGGAGGCGACAGAAAAAATGAAAAAAGTTGACTGCCGAGTGGCGAAGGTGGGTGGGAGGGACGGACGCCCAAGGCCGCTAAGTTAGGGGCACAACAACCTGAATCGCCCGAATGGGGCGGCAAACTGGGGGTCAGTTCGTCAACCGCCGGCAAACAGGGGGAAGCTGACACCCAGCGCCCAGGCCAGGCAAAGGCCCAGGCCCAGACCGGCGGCAGCGGCGCCGCTGCGCTGGCCTATCCAGCGGCCCATCAGTCCCTGGACGACAAAGAACAATACGATGACCGGGAGGACGATCAGCACAAAAGTCAGGCGCTCCGGATCCAGCGCTGTCGCTGCAACGAGTGACACAAAGAAAGGGACCCGCGCCCCGACACGGCGCCAGATGTTCGCTCGCCCGGCCTGGGTGATCGCGCTGTCGCTAACCATAAACGGCACTGTGCCGAGTGTGAGCACGCCGATCAGCGGCAGGCGTTCCGCCGTGGGAAAAAAGCTGGCGGCATAGCGGTCCAGCGCAAACCCAAATGCACCGATGCCCCAGACAACGAGCAAGGCCGTTCCCCACAGCGATAGCTTTCGCAGCGAGGACCAGGGAGCACCCAGCAGCAGCCATTGGAGCAGTCCGTACAGCACCAAATGAATCATCAGATAGTCGGCGACAAGTACGGGCAGGAACTGCACGTAGACCGCGGTGGCGGCCAGCGGCACCAGCACCGCCGGGAGCCATGCGGCGAGCAAAAACCTGCCTCGTGGTAACGTGGGCATTGGCGACGGGTCCGGAGCCAGGCTGTGGGCCAGCGGGCGCAAAAGCAGCACGACCGCAAGCAGCAGCAGAAGAATCCATAGCCCCAGGGGAATTAAGGCTTCGGTGCTGCTGCGGTCGAAGGAGCGATCCAGCCATTGCCGGGCTTCTTTGCCAGCCGTTTCGCTATAGAGCACGCCAACGTGTTCTACCCGAGGCGCCACCACCGCGCGTCGTTCTACCGAACCGGAGCGAATGGTCTCGCCGGCCTTCGCGTTTGGATCGACCTGATGAAGCGCTGCGAGTGCCGCCTTCCGAAGGTACGACTCGAACTGACCGGTGATCATCAGCAGGCGCTCCGGAGTCTGGCCTGTCACCGCTTCGGAGAACATGGAGAT
>JBCDKA010000159.1:0-8952 GCA_038747195.1 Pseudomonadota bacterium | reverse complement strand
GGGCTGCTCCTTTTGTTGGTCGCAGGATCGGCGTTGGCTGATCACCATGCGGCCGTCAGCCCGCCGCGACAGCAGGCGATCATCGACGCCTGCACCCGCACCAACCAGGACTATCAATTCCATCGGGATCGGGGCAACGCCGAGGCTTATGGGGCGCTGTTCACCGAGGACGCGGAGTTTGCCCTCCAAAAGCCGCTGAAGGGTCGCGGCGAGATCACGGCGGCAATGGAGAAGCGTTTTGCCGAGCGGGCAAGTCGCCATTTCATCAACGTGGTACAGCTCGACGTCACGGGGCTGGACACGGCGGAGGGGCTGATCTACCTCATGCTGGTTGGCGGCGCTCGCGGGTCGGCTGATGCGAGGCCGCGGGGCAGCGTCGATCTGGTGGCGGAATATCGCGATCAATACGTTATGGACGGCGACCGCTGCCTGATTCAGCGCCGCGCGGTGGAGATCATCTTCTGGACTCAGCCCGCCGGTTAGCGGCCCCGTCGACCGGCACCGCAGCCGCGACTCGCGCTCGAAAGGCAGCGTCAATCCGGTTAGCATGCCGGCATGAAAAAACAACGCGAGCTGCCCACGGCAGCGATTCACGCTGGCGAGATCCGACCCCGGATCGCCGGCGCCGTGAGCCTTCCCATCTTCCAGTCGGCGACGTTCGAATCGACGCCGGGATCGGGTTATCACGATCTGGGCTATATCCGTCTTAACAACACCCCAAACCACGATTCGCTGCATGCCAAAATCGCGGCGCTGGAAGGGGGTGAAGCCGGCCTGGTTGCGGCCAGCGGCATGGCGGCGATCACCACGAGCCTGCTGGCCGTCCTCGGCGCCGGCGACCACCTGCTGGCGCAGGATTCACTGTACGGCGGCACGCAGGATTTTCTGACCGAAGACCTCCCGCAGCTGGGTGTCGAGGTGACGTACTTCGACGCGGCAAAACCCGAGACCTGGGCTGAACTCGTCCAGCCTAATACCCGGGTGGTCTATGTCGAGGCGATCACCAACCCGTTGGTTCGGATTGGAGATCTTCGCGCGCTTGCGAGTTTTGCCCGGCAGCACTCGTTGCTGTCGATGATCGATAGCACCTTTGCCTCGCCCGTCAATTTGCTGCCGCTAGACCTCGGCTTTGATCTGGTGCTGCACAGCGCGACCAAGTATCTGAACGGCCATTCCGACATTGTGGCCGGCGCGCTGGCCGGCAACGCGCCGCTGGTGGAAAAGATCCAGCGCAAGCTCAATCACCTGGGCGGCTGCCTGGATCCACACGCGTGTTTTCTGCTGCACCGTGGGATCAAAACGCTCACGCTTCGCGTGGCGCAGCAAAACCGCTCCGCGCTGGCGCTGGCTGAGCGGCTCGAGGCTCACCCGGCGGTGTCCCGTGTTCACTACCCGGGGCTGCCGTCTCATCCCGACCACCTTCGAGCGGCCGAGCTGCTGGAAGGTTTCGGCGGCATGATGAGCGTGGAGCTGCGGGCCAGCGGCGCTGCCATCGATCAGCAGCTTAGAGATCTTGAGGTGATGGCCTTTGCCCCGAGCCTCGGTGGCGTAGAGACACTGATCACCCGCCCGGCCGAAACCTCTCATGCCGGCATGACACAGGCGCAGCGGCAGGCGGCGGGGATTTCCGATTCGCTGGTGCGAATCAGCGTCGGTTGTGAGGCGGTTGACGATCTCTGGGCGGATCTCAAACCGAAGCTCGATGCCCTAGCGGTTGCGGCCGCCCCCGAAGAGGAGCTGACGGCATGAGTCGACCAGCCGTCGTCGGGGTCGTCGGCGCTGGCGTCATGGGCGCGGGCATCGCTCAGCTCTTTGCGGCCGCCGGCAGCGCCGTGCGGCTCTTTGATACATTCGAAGGCGCCGCTGAGAAAGCCCGTGTCGGCGTAGCTGGGCGCTTCGCCCGGCTGGCCGAAAAAGGCCGCCTGGACCCCGCGGAGGCTGACGCCGCCAGCGAGCGGGTCAGCGTGGTCGACGAGCTGGCCGGTCTAGCGGGCTGTGAGCTGCTCGTTGAGGCGGTGGTTGAAGACCTCGAGATCAAGCAATCGCTGTTTGCCTCGCTGGAAGCGCTGTGTGGCCCCGAAACGGTGCTGGCGTCCAACACCTCGTCGCTCCAGATCTCCGAAATTGCGGCCCGCTGCGAGCGGCCGGAACGTTTTGCGGGCCTGCACTTTTTTAATCCGGTCCCGCTCATGAAGGTGGTTGAGGTTATACCGGGCGTTCACACCGATCCGCAGGTGGTGGATACGCTGTGTCGCTGGGTAGTACAAACGGGCCATCAGCCGGTGGTGGCGGCGGATCGGCCGGGATTTATCGTCAATCATGCGGGTCGCGGTTTCATCACTGAGGGGCTCAGGATTGTCGATGAGGGTGTCGCTGACGTTGTCGATGTGGACCGGGTGATGAGGGAGGCCGGCGGCTTCAGGCTGGGTCCGTTTGAGCTGCTCGACCTGACCGGACTGGACGTGTCCGGCAAGGTCATGACGTCGGTGTATGAGCAGTTTTTCCACGAGCCGCGCTTCCGGCCCTCCGCCAGCACGGCACCTCGCGTGGCCGCCGGGCTATTCGGGCGCAAGACCGGTGCGGGCTTTTATCGCTACCCGGAGGGTCGGCAGGAGGTCCCGGAGGAACGCACGGCACCGCTGGTGACGCTGACCCGGGTGTGGCTCGAACCGCCCAACGACTCAGCGGACCCGCTGGCCGCCTTGCTCGTGAACGGCGGTGCGGAACTGGTTGCGCAACCCGATGATGCGGAGCTGTGTGTGCTGAGGCCTCTGGGCAGAGACGCCACGAGCTCGGCGTCAGCGCTTGGGCTCGATCTGGCCCGCTGTGTCGCCATCGACACGCTGACGGCGGACCCGGGTCGTCTGACGCTGATGCTGACGGTCAGCACGGTTCCCGCCGTGCGAGACGCCGCGCATGGTCTTCTTGCGTCCGGCGGCACACCGGTGACGGTGATCAACGACAGCCCGGGCTTTGTCCTGCAGCGGACGCTGGCCACGATCGTTAATATCGGGTGTGAGCTGGTGCAGCAGCGGATCGCCACGCCGTCCGACCTGGACAAGGCGGTGAAGCTCGGTCTGGGTTATCCCTTTGGCCCGCTGGCGTTTGGCGATCAGATCGGGCCAGAGCGTATCCTGACCGTGCTCCGTAATCTGCTGCATGAGACCGGTGACCCGCGCTATCGCCCGAGCCGGTGGCTCACCCGTCGGGTCGCGGCGGGCCTCAGCCTGCTCGCACCCGACGCCCCGCGCAGCGCAGGCTGACCGACCCGACGCGAACCGCAAATCCACTAACGTCAGGGTTGGATCAGTTCCAGTTCACGAAGAATCTCTTCGGTGATGCCCTGGCGGTCGCGGCCGCGACCGTCGCTGTGGATGTCCACAAGCAGGGCAAAAAACCAGACCTGGCGCTGCCGCTCCAGATAGCCGACGAACCAGCCGCGGTCGGGATCGCTCTGGATTGCCCAACCGGTTTTGCCCGACAGCCGATAGCCGTCTTCCTGCTTGCGGACAATCATGTCCTGCACGGCCGTCATATGGCGTTTTTCGAACGGCAGCTGGTGGTGGTAGAGGCGGCGTAGAAACTCGATCTGCTGCTGGGGCGTGATCTTCAGCGAGCCGTCCAGCCAGAAGCGATCGATCACCTCACCGATCTGGCCGTTGCCGTAGCCAAGCTGGTCGAGAAACCGCTGCATCGCCGGGCGACCGACCGCGCGGGCGACACCTTGAAACACCCATACGGTTGAGTACCGCACGGCCGAAGCCAGCGTCTGATCCTGATTCCAGCTCTTGATCTGGCGCTCGACGCCGTCCCACGGGATCACCTCATCCGGGGCAGTGATCACACCAGTCTGCAGCGCGATCAGCGAATTGGGGATTTTGAACGTGGACGCAGGAATTTCGGGGGTGCGACTCTTGGCCGGATCGCTCCGCAGGAAGAGCTGCTGCTGTTCGTCGTAAACCGTGAAGCTGCCGCTCGTCTCATGTTTCGCCAGCACGCGCGCAACCGCTTGCGTGAATGCGTCTTCTTCCAGCGAAGCTGCCGGCTTGGCCACCGGCAGCAGCAGCGCGACCGCCAGCAGCATCTGAATCATCGCCATGGGTTGATCTCCCCTTTGTTGTTGTTAGGCGCGAGCTACTGTAGCGCCTGCGAGTGCGGGTCAGGTGGCATTTTTGTGGCGGTGCGCGACATTCCCGGGGCGTGTTCCCGCTTCGGCTGATCAGTTACATTGGCGTCATGGCCGACACTGAATCAATCGTGTTTCTCGACCGTGCCACGCTGGGGCCGGGCGTGCAGCTGCGGGCGCCGGCTTTTAGCCATCAATGGCACGAATATGGCGCCTCCACAACCGAGGAGGCGGCGGCCCGAGCCGGTGCCGCGTCGATTGTCATCACCAACAAAGTGCCAATCACCCGGGATCTGCTGCGGCAAACCAGCATGCTGAAGCTCGTCGCTGTCGCGGCCACCGGCACCGATATGGTCGACCTGGCTGCCTGCAATGCGCAGGGGGTGGCGGTTTGCAACGTGCGCGACTACGCAACCACTTCGGTCCCGGAGCACATTCTGGCTTTGCTGCTATCGCTGCGCCGGCGCCTGCCGGCTTACCAGCGGCGCGTTCGTGAGGGTGACTGGCAACGCAGCGGCCAGTTCTGCTTTTTTGATCGCCCGGTCATGGATCTGGCCGGCAGTACGCTCGGGATTATCGGAACCGGGAGCATCGCCCGAGCGCTCGGCGCACTGGCCGGCGCACTCGGTATGAAGGTGCTGCATCACAGCCTGAGCGGTCGGGACCTTTCCGATCTGTCGCTGGTCAGCCTGGATGAGCTGCTGATCCAGGCGGATGTTGTGAGCCTGAATTGTCCGCTGACTGACGCCAGCCGAAACCTGATCAATCGTCAAACGCTGCGGCAAATGAAACCGGATGCGCTGCTGATCAATACGGCCCGGGGCGCGCTGGTCGACACGCAGGCGCTGGAGACGGCCGTGCTGACCGGCGAGATTGGTGGGGCCGGTATCGACGTTTCAGCGCAGGAGCCGCCGGCGCTTGACGACCCGCTGATGCGTCTGTGTCATCTGGACAACGTGCTGGTGACCCCGCACAGCGCCTGGGCCAGCGAAGCGTCCATGCAGGCGTTGGCGGACCAGCTGATCACCGCAATCGAGGCGTTTGTCGCCGGTCGGGAGATGAACCGCGTGGCGTAGGCCGCCGGAGCCCCGCGGCCCGGCTTGCTATGATGCCAGCCAGGCCAAACCTGGGTACCACAGCATGCCCCAACGCCCGGTCGGGGGCGGCGCCGCCAAGGTGCTGTACACGCTAAAAACCGTTCGACGCATGGGGCTTGGTCGGGCCGCAAAAGCGCTGCGCTCCAACAACGCCTGCAAAGCGTGCGGCTACGGTATGGGTGGCCAGCTCGGCGGCATGACCAACGAACAGGGTGAATATCCGGCCGTCTGCAATAAGAGCGTGCAGGCGCAGTCGACCGACGTACAGCCGGCAATCCCCGACGAGATCTTTGATCGCCATTCCATCCCCCAGCTGCGCGAGCTGACCGCCAAGCAGCTGGAGCACCTCGGGCGACTGGGCAAGCCCATCCTAAAGGGCGCCGGGGACAGCCGCTTCACGATCGTAGACTGGGATCGCGCGCTGGCGCTGGCCGCAGATCGGCTCAGGGCCTGCCCGCCCGAGCGGAGCTTCTTCTACGCCTCCGGTCGTTCCTCTAACGAGGCGGGATTTTTGTTTCAGCTGTTTGCCCGCGCGTTTGGTACCAACAACGTGACCAACTGCTCCTACTACTGCCACCAGGCAACCGGCGTCGGCCTGCGTTCGACCATCGGCACGGGAACCGCCACGGTGGAGCTTGACGACCTGGATCGCTGCGACCTCATTTTTGTCATCGGGGCTAATCCGGCCTCCAACCATCCTCGCTTTATTCACAAGCTCAAGGCCTGCCGCGATCGCGGTGGTCAGGTGATTGTGATCAACCCAGCGCTGGAGCCGGGGCTGGTGAAGTTCGCCCTGCCGAAGAGCCCACGGTCCATGCTCAGCGGCGGGAGCGACATCGCGAGCCACTACCTGCAGCCGCGCATCGGGTCGGACGTCGCCTTGCTGCAGGCGCTGGCGAAGCGTGTACTGGACCTCCAGGCCGCCAATAGAGAATTCCTGCGGCGCCACACGACGGGCAGCGAACGCTACCTGGCGGAACTCGAATCGCTCGATATTCCGACGCTGCTGCACCGGTGTGGGGTCAGCAAAGAAGATCTGGACGCGGTGGCGCTGGCCTACGCAGACGCCGACAACGCGGTTTTCGCCTGGGGTATGGGGGTGACGCACCATCTGCACGGCGTGGAAAACGTTGAGGCGATTGCCGCGCTGGCGCTGCTGCGGGGCATGGTGGGGCGCCCGGGTGCCGGGCTACTCCCGCTGCGCGGGCATTCCAACGTGCAGGGTATCGGCACGATCGGCGTCAAGCCGGTTTTGTCGGCCGAGATCGAACAGCGGATGGCGAGCACGCTGGGCCTGAAGCTTCCGGCGGCCCGCGGTATGGATACGGTCGAGGCACTGCAGGCGGCGCGTGACGGGCTGATGGATTGTGCGGTACTGATGGGAGGCAACCTGTTCGGCGCCAGTCCGGACCGCGCGTGGATCACGCGGGCGCTCGAGCGCACCGGCTGCCGGATCAGCCTGACCACAACCCTCAACACCAGCCACGTGGAGGCGACGGACGGCGCGGAACTACTTGTACTGCCCGTCACCGCCAGAGACGAGGAGTGGCAACCCACCACCCAGGAATCGATGTTCAACTTCGTTCGTCTGAGCGATGGCGGCATCCATCGGCTAACCGACGTCCGGCCTGAGGTGGCGATCCTGTCCGAGCTGGCCCAACGGGTACTCCCGGACAGCCCGCTCGATTTTGCGGCGTTCGCCCGGCACCGCTTGCTTCGAGAGGCGATCGCGGAAATTGTGCCCGGACTGGAGGACCTAAAGGACATCGATGTCGCCAGGAAAGAATTTCACGTGCGAAACAGGCTGCTTCACCGGCCTGAGTTTAAGACCGCCGACGGCAAAGCCCGTTTTCCGCAGCTGACGTCGCTGGACCCAACCCCGGGCAGCGGCCGGTTTCGTCTTGCCACGGTGCGCAGCGAAGGTCAGTTCAACACCATGATCTATCAGGAGCACGACAGCTACCGCAACATCCCGCATCGGTGGTGTGTGCTCATGGCCGAGCAAGATATTGCCAACCACGGGCTCAAAGCAGGTGATCGGATTACGCTCCGGTCCGATCACGGCGTGATGGGAGATCTCCAGGTGTTTGCCTTTGAGCTGCCGGCGGGCAATCTGCTGGCCTACTTTCCTGAGGCCAATCGTCTCACCGGCAATCAGGTGGATCCCCGCAGCAGGACTCCGGCGTTTAAGTCGGTTGAGGTATGGCTTGAAAAACCCGCCGCGACGGACGTTACGGCGGGCTGCTAAAATCGCGGCGCTGTTTGTATCGCAGGTTCCTCATGGGTGAAATCTATCTGGTCCGTCACGGCCAGGCGTCGCTGGGCGCGGAAAACTACGATGAGCTCTCCGAGCTTGGCCATCAGCAGTCGCGCTGGCTGGGTGAATACTTCGCCGAGCGTGATATCGCGTTCGACGAGGTGGTGGTCGGCGGCCAGCATCGTCATCAGCAGACCCTCGACGGGATCGCTGCGGCGCTGGCGCTGCCGGCCGCGCAGCAACGAGACACCGGCCTCAACGAGTTTGAGTTTCAGCGCCTTATCCAGGCTTACCTCGCTGCTAACCCCGGTCATCCCGTACCCGATCCCCGCGATATCAAAGGCATCTTTTCGACCTTCAGGCTGGCGATGCACGCGTGGGCGAACGAGGAGCTGCCTGGCGGGATGGACGAGTCGCTGGCCGATTTTTGCGCGAGGGTTGCTCAGGCCTATCGTTCGATCCTCGCCGGCGATGCAAAACGGCGGGTACTGGTCGTCACCTCCGGTGGGCCGATTTCTATCATCATGAAAGAGATTATGGGTTTCGGGATCGATACGCTGATCGGGCTTCAGATCCAGAGCAAAAACACGGCGGTTAACCACCTCTACTTCAATCCCCACACCACCTATGTCACCAGCTTCAACCACGTCCCGCATTTGGACCTGCCCGGCCGGCTGGACGCCATCACCAACGCCTGATGCCGGTGAGCCGAGCGAATGTGCAGCCGGTCCTCCGCCGATGCACCCCACAGGCTATTAAGCTTCGCTGGATTACCGTAACCTACGACGCTGCCGCCGCGCGCTGAACGTGGCCCGAACGCTACCCAAACATCACTGTGTAACCCCAGGAACTGTCCGTGAACTTTGAATATTCCGATCAGGTGAAACAGCTGCTGCAGCAGCTCGAAGGCTTTATGGCCGACTTCGTGTACCCGGCCGAGCAGCGTTATCGGGATGAGGTGCAAGGAGCCGCCAATCCCTGGGCCAATCCCCCCGTTATTGAGGAGCTGAAGGTTAAAGCTCGCGAGCTAGGCCTGTGGAATCTGTTTATTCCCGAGTCGCACCGGGAGTTTGGCGGCCTGGGCTTAAGCAACGCTGAGTATGCCCCGCTCGCTGAGGTGATGGGGCGGGTGCTTTGGAGCTCCGAAGTTTTTAACTGCAGCGCGCCGGACACCGGGAACATGGAGGTGCTCATGATGTACGGCACGCCCGCGCAGCGCGACCGCTGGCTGACGCCGCTGCTGGCCGGGGAAATCCGCTCGGCGTTTGCCATGACCGAGCCGGCCGTCGCCTCGTCGGACGCCACCAACATCGAGTGCCTGATCGAGCCGCGTGGGAGCGACTACGTGATCAACGGCCGCAAGTGGTACATCACCGGCGCCATGCGGGAGTCCTGCCGGATCTTGATCCTGATGGGGAAAAACGACCCGGACAACCCAAGCCGGCATCAGCAGCAGTCGATGATCCTGGTGC
>JBCDKA010000158.1:0-9049 GCA_038747195.1 Pseudomonadota bacterium | reverse complement strand
CGGAGCTCGAGTTCATCGTTGTTGAAGGCAACATTCAGGTCGGCGACAAGAGCTGTCGCAAGGGCCACTATTTTTATGTCCCGGCGGGTTACGCGCTGCCGGAGATCACCAGCGATCAGGGCGCGCTGCTGCTGATGATGTACAACACGGCAGAACCGAGCCGCGTGGACAGCGATCAGCACCACCCCCAATCTCGCGCCGAGCTCTATCACGACGTCGACTCTTTTGGTGACATCGTCTGGCAGCCGGGCAATCTGGTCAGTCCGTCGGTGGCGTCGGGTTGCATGATCAAGCTGCTGAACTTCAATCCGCAGACCTACGCCATGACGTTCCTGTACTGCATGACCCCGGATTTCCATCAGGACAACATCTCCTACCACGACTGTGCGGAGGAGGGATATCACCTCTGGGGTACGTCCTGGATGATGCAGTTTGGTGATCTGCCCACGGGTGGCTACTTCTGGCGTCCGCCGTATATCAACCACGGTGCTTTTGCGAGTGAGTTTGGCTGTATCGCCATCGGTCGCACCGACTCGAAGCTGTTCAATCACTTCCACTACAACCCGTGGAGCACACCTGATCAGAACGAGCTGCGGTCAGCAGCCCGGCTCGCCAAACGCGATCCGATTCTCTACAAGTGGTGCGTCAACAATGCGCATAACCATCCTCACGGACCCGAAGACTTTGAGGATACGATGCAGCGTCGCGGTGGCGGTCATACCCACGCTGACGGAACACACCATCACCACGACCACAACGGAGATCACGTCCACGACTGAGGGCGAGTACCGGCGTTGCTCATCCATCGACGGGCCCGCGCAGCAGCTGCGCGGGCCCTTCTTTGGTTATGAATGGCTGATCAGTCGCCGTTCGATGACGCCGGGAGTACCGCCCAGGAATGCTGCTGACGATAGGCCTCGGCAAAGCGGTTGATGTCGTCCTGGAACTGCAGACTGAAGTCGATGAAATCCAGACCGTTGAGCAGCATGTGGCGATCGGCCTCGTCGATCTTGAACGAAAAGCTGTGCAGGTCGCCGGCCTCGACCCGATTGTTCGTCAAGTCGACGGTCAGCTGGTTGGCCTGCGGATCAACTTCGCAGAACCGGCGCAGCGCGGCGATCTCGTCCGCCGGCAGATCGATCGCCAGCAGCCCGTTTCGCCCGCAGTTCATGCGAAAAATGGCGCCGAAGCCCTCAGCGATAATCGCGCGGATGCCAAAATCGGTGAGTGCCCACACGGCGTGCTCACGAGATGAGCCGCAGCCAAAGTTGCGGCCGCTCAGCAGAATGCTGGCGTCGCGGTAAGCTGGCTGATTCAGCACGAAGTCTTCGGCCGGCCCGATTTTCTGGCTGCCGTCGTAGCGGTAGCGCCAGCCGGCAAACAGGCCTGCGCCGAGACCGCTCTTGCTCACCCGCTTCATTTCTCGGGACGGGATCAGCTGATCGGTATCGATGTTGTCCTGCATGATCGGGGCGGCGACGCCCTGGTGCACCGTAAACGCCCTCATGCCGCTGCCTCCTGATATTGGCGCACGTCCGCGATGCATCCGGCGACAGCCGCGGCGGCCACCGACGCCGGGCTGGCGAGGTGGGTGCGGGTGCGGGGGCCCTGCCGGCCGCGGAAGTTTCGGTTGGTGCTCGACACCACCCGTTGCTCCGGTCCAAACCCCTCGCCGCCGGCATTGAAACACAGGGAGCAGCCGGGTTCCCGCCATTCAAAGCCGCTGCCAGTGAAAACCTGATCTAGCCCCTCCTGCTCAGCCGCTTGCTTCACCTGCGCGGAGGCCGGGGTGCAAATCGCCCTGACTCCCTCAGCGACCCTGCGCCCTTTGAGAACTGCAGCGGCGGATCGAAGGTCACTCAGCCGAGCATTGGTGCATGAGCCAATAAACGCGCCGTCGATCGGCAGCCCGATCAGCGGCTGGCCGGGCTTGAGACCCATGTAGTCCATGGCTTGGGTGAACTCAGCGCGCTGTTCGTTGCTGTCCGCTGTGTCCAGTTCTGGCGCGCCGGCGGTGACCGCCACGGCATGCTGGGGACTGATACCCCACGTGACGGTCGGCGGAACCTCGCTCACGTCGATGGAAAGCACTTTGTCGAATTCGGCCTCATCGTCGCTGCGAAGCGCTCGCCAGTGTTCCACCGCTTCGTCCCAGCGGTCACCTACGGGCGCATAGGGCCGGCCCGCCAGGTAGCTGATGGTCTTGTCGTCCGGCGCAATTAGTCCGGTGAACGCGGAGAACTCCACCGCCATGTTGCACAGCGTAAAGCGTGCCTCCATGTCGAGTGCGCTGATGGCCGGTCCACGAAATTCCATGGCGTGGTTGGCGGCACCTGACGCTGAGTACTTGCCGATCAGGTAGAGAATCATGTCCTTGGCCGTTACGCCATTCGCGAGCTCGCCACTAAATTCCACCGCGAGCTGCAGCGGCTTGCGGGCTCGCAGCGTCTCGGTGGCCATCGCGTGTTCGCAGTTGCTGGTGCCGATGCCCCAACCGATCGCGCCGAGCGCTCCAAGGGTGCATGTATGGCTGTCCGGGCAGACAACCACCAGGCCGGGCAGGGTGATCGCCTGCTCAGCCGAAATCAGGTGGGTAATGCCGTGACGAGGATCGTTGATATCGAACAGCGTAATGCCGGCCTCGCGGGCTGTGGCTCGCATGGTCGTGATAAACGCTTCGCCGCCGGGCACTTCGGTCGCATCACCGCGGCCTGGATAGGTGTCCAGAATATGGTCCATGGTGGCGAACACCTGAGCCGGATTGCGAACTTCGCGGCCGCTTTCAGCGAGGCTCGTCAACGCCACACCGCCCGTCCGCTCGTGCAGAAAAACTCGGTCCACGTAGACCAGCGAGGAGCCGTCGTCCAGGTTGCGGACCACGTGTCGGTCCCAGATCTTGTCAAACAGCGTTTGGGGCATATTGTCCGAATGCGTTAAAAGACCTAATTGTATAACATTAAGACTTTTACTTCGGGGCATCGCGGTGGCAGAGGCCAGCGAAGACACCGGCAATCACACCCCTGCCCAGCGGCAGACGCAGGCCGGCATCCACGAGTTTATCTTTGGCGCCCCAAACGCAGAACGGGAAACCCTGCTGCGGTTCTGGGCGATCCTCGGTTTTGAGCCGGTTGACGAGGGACGCCTCGGGCCGGAGGCCGCAGGTCTGGCTTATGCTCATCAACAGGACCTGACCAGCGTACGTCTGCGCCATCGAGGCTGCGATACGTTCAACACCGGTCTGGTTCGTCTGCAGTTCTGGGATCAGCTGCGCAACGAAGGTCTGGAAGACACCCGGCCACTGGTGGTGGGCAGCCGATGGATGGGTCTTTATACCCAGGATATCCTCCAGCTCCGCGACAGCCTGACGAACAGTGAGCAGCAGCGTGATTGGGGCCTGTGGGTTTCCCCGCTGGTCAATGCGCCGCTGAGCCATCCTCCCGCAGACGTGGACTTTTACCGACCGTTTGTCGGCCTGCGCGAAACGCTGGTATTTGGGCGGCGATTTCGACTGGCATTTATCCAGCGCGCGGGCTTTGACCGGCCGGGTTTTGGGACCTTCGACGATCGTCTGGCGTTCCGCAACACCGAGGGCAGCCACGCCAACATCGTGCAGGCCGCCGGTCGGTTTGACTCAGCGTTTTATAAGCGCGTGTTCGGTTTCGAAACCGCACCCTACGGTGATGCCCACGATTCGGGCACCGAACCAACGACCATCGAGGCGCTAGCCCTGCGGCCGGGCGAAACCTTCCACATCGAGCGGACGCGGGCGGTGGATTGCCCCAGCGGCCTGCTGCAGATCTATTCGTCTTACCTCGCGGGGGATGACCGGCGTGATCGATCGCGCCCGGGCTGCGGCAACCTGTGCGCCTATTCGGTCAGGGTGCGGGACCTGGATCGGCTTTGCGCGGAGGTCGGCGATGCCGGTGGGGTGGTCAGCGACCGATTCGAAGACGAGTTCGGCGAAGCCTCGGTCTGCTTTGACGGCCCTGACGGCTATGCCTGGGTTGCGGTTGCCGATGTGGGCTGAGCTTCGCGGCTATCCCATCACGGCCTTTGTCGTTTGTCTGTTGGCCTATACAACGGCGCAGATGGACCTCGCGCTGTTCGGGTTTGCCATTCCTGCCATCCGCGAGGAGTTTAACCTCAGCCTCTCCGGGGTGATGACCATCGTCTCCAGCGCGTTTGTGCTGGGGGGGCTGCTGATCGTGTGGCTGGCGCTGCTGGCCGATCGGCTGGGACGCAAAGCGCTTTTCAAGCTGTCGCTGCTGGCCTCGTCCATACTGGTGGCGCTGCACGGCGCAGCGGTCAATTCGCTGACGCTGATGTTTCTCCGCGGCAGCAGCATCGCTGCGGGCGGGCTGTCGTATCCGGTGACGGGTGCCATTATCTCGGAGGAGTTTCCGGCCCGGTACCGCGGCTTGTTTCTGGGTTTTCTGCAGATCGGTTACCCGCTCGGGTGGGCGCTGGCGTCGCTTTGGGCGGCGTGGCTTCTGAGCCAGCATAGCTGGCGCTGGCTGTTTCTTACCGGCCTGGTCAGTCTGCCGTTGATCTGGGTGGTCCACCGCCTGATC
The DNA here is from genome assembly GCA_038747195.1 of Pseudomonadota bacterium. Lineage (GTDB taxonomy): Bacteria > Pseudomonadota > Gammaproteobacteria > Xanthomonadales > SZUA-38 > JANQOZ01. The sequence continues at coordinate 4,478 of JBCDKA010000158.1, read as the reverse complement.
CGCGAACCGCGTCGCGCGGTTGAGGCGCGCGGGGATGGCCAGGACAAGGTTCGGCTCAAGGAGCTGTTTGCGCCCGGCCTGCGCCGACGAACGCTGCTGCTCTTTTGCGCGCAGTTTTTGTTTGTTTGGGCGTACGCCGGATCGATTTTTCTTTTTCCCAGCTACCTCGCAGAACACCGGAGCATGGCGGCCGTAGAGTTTTCGCTCCTCATTGGTGCGGGCAACGCCATCGGCATCATCGGCTACATCCTGGCCGCCGTGATCGGGGAGTTCTATATGACCCGACGAAACACGGTGGTGCTGTGGACGCTGCTGGGTGCACTGATGTTTCAGGTGTTGGTCTGGGGCGCGGAAAGCTACGGCCAGATTCTGGCGGCCTACGGCGTGATGAGCATGTTTTTTTACGGCAGCGCTGCCGTCAAGTTTGCCTATCTGGCCGAGGTGTTTCCGACGCGAGTGCGCGCCACGGCGATGGCGACGTGCGGCTCCTTTGCCGTCACGCTCGGTTCCGCGGCAGGGCCGCTGCTGGCCTCGCTGGCGGTGGAGACGGTGGGCTGGACCGTGGGCTACTCGCTCCTGGTTGGGGTGCCACTGTTTCTTGCGGGCTGTCTGTATCTGTTCCTGACGCCGGTGGCGTCGGGGCTCGAAGTGGAAGAGGTGGAGCGCGTACTCGCCACCTAAAAGAATGATTGATTGGGGTTAAGCAACATGCAGGGATTTAAGGTCAACGAATTTGGCGGGCCGGAGGTGATGGTCTGGGAGGAGCTGGAGTCGCTGGTACCCGGCGAGGACCAGGTGCTGGTGGACGTGTACGCCAGCGGCGTGAACTTCGCTGAAACCCGCATGCGAGCGGGCACCTACAGCGGCCAGCCGCTGCCGTTTGTTATGGGTATGGAAGGGGCTGGTGTGGTCGTCGCTACCGGAGCCGGCGTGACCGCATTCAAGCCCGGCGACCGGGTGTTCGGCAGAGCGCGAGGCACCCACGCCGAGCAGGTGCTGTTTGACGAAGCTCACCTGATGCCGTTACCCGACACGCTGTCCTTTGAAGAAGGGGCCGCCATTCCGGTTGGATGGCTCACCGCCTGGCATGCGCTCCACACGGTAGCGGAAATCGCCCCCCAGCAGAGGGTACTGGTGGAGGCCGTGGGCGGCAGTGTCGGCAGCGCCGCGCTGCAGATCGCCCATCAGCACGGCTGCTGGACCGCCGCGACCGCGAGCGTGGACAGCAAGCTGGAGTCCGCCCGAGCTTTTGGCGCTGACCTGCTGATCAACTACCAGCGCGAGTCCATCAGTGACCGCGTTGCCGAGGCGACGGATAGTCAGGGAGTCAACGTAAGTCTGATGACCATCGGTAGCGCCACGTCCCAGCAGCTGCTGGACTCCATGGGCATGGAAGGGAAAGTCGTGATGTTTGGCAGCACGGGCGGCCGCGATATCACCTTCAACCTCAACATCGGCGTCCTCAACATCCAGCTGCTTTCCATGAGCATCTCAACAAGCCCGCGTTTTGAAACGGAAACGATGGCCAGCTTTCGGCGGCACGCTCTGCCGCGGTTTGCTGACGGCAGCTTCAAGGCGGTGGTCGACCGGGTGCTGCCGCTCGCCGAGGTGGTCAAGGCCCACGCGATGATCGACGACCGCAAACACTACGGCAAAGTCATCCTCAGGGTGGAGCGTTAGCACGCTATTTTTGCGGCATCGCCGCCGGCAGGGGTTCCTGCTCCGCCAGCCACCAGCTGGCGGCGGTGGCCAGGCAGGTGCCAAAAATCAGGAGCGCAATCGGCCCAAAGGCTCCGGTGTAGACTGCGCCGGCGAGGATCGTGAAGAGGCCACCGACAAGCAGGCCGATCGCGCTGGACAGGCCAGAGGCGGTGCCGGCGATCACGGGATGGGCCTGGATTGCGCCGGCCATCGCGCCGGGCGTGATGGACCCGGAAAGCGTCATCAGAAAGCCCAGCGGAACCAGGATGGTCATCGGTGACGATTCCCCCATAACGTTGAGCAAGGCCAGCACCGCGCCACCAGCCACCGCCAGCAGCACGCTGGCGCTCACGACACGCCGGGTACCGTACGCCCGGGTGGTGCGGGCGCCGAGCCAGGCGCCAAGCACGTACGCCAGAGCCATCAGGCCCCAGATGGTGCCGAAGCGGGATGAGCTGTAGCCGAAGGCTGCGGCAAAATGGGCCGCGCCGATCGCCATAAAAGAAAAAAACGTGCCCTGCACAAAGCCGAAGACCAGCGTGCTGCCGACAAACTTTTTTGATCGCAGGAGTTGGCCGTAGCTGACCAGCCAGTCACGCCAGCGGGGCTGAGGCGCCTCCTTTGGCAACGTTTCGGAAAGATGCATCAGCATGTTGACCAGCACCAGCAGGCCCATGGCGGCTGAGAAGACAAAAATCCACGCGTAGCCGGTGGCGGAGTCCAGCACCCCGCCGGCGATGGGGGCCACCACCGGCGCCAGGCCCATCGTGGCCGCGATATAGGACATCCCCTCGGCGACCTTGTCCGCGCTCCGGGTGTCCCTCAGGATGGCGCGGCTGGCCACCGTGCCAACGCTGACGCCGGCTGCCTGCACAAAGCGTGCGGCGATCAGCAGTTCCAGCGTTGGCGCGACCGCACACAGCAGGCTGGCCGCCACAAAAACCAGGAACCCGACGAGCATGACCGGCCGGCGGCCGTAGCGATCACACAAAAAGCCGCAGGCGGGCTGGGCGATCGACAGGCCCAGCAGATAGGCGGAAACCAGAAACTGCACCGACAGGAAATCGGCGGAAAAACGTTCGCTCACGCTCCCAAGGGCAGGCACCACAACCGCCATGCCAAAAGGCGACAGGCCGCTGGCGACGCCAAGCAGCCAGACGGACGGAACTTCTCGCTCAGCGTTAGCCATGCGGCCATGATAAGTTATTCAGATGTTAACGAAATCTGAAAGTGCTGCAGAAGCAGCCCCTGTGAGTCCGATGGACCAACCGGCCGACGTCGCCGGGCTGATCGAGGCGCTGTCCCACGCGCTGGCTCCGGACGAGATCATCAGCGAACCCGCCACGCGCGAGCGCCTGTCCAGCGATGTCTACAGCGAGGGAGAGACGGCCGACCTGGTGATTCGTCCTGCAGATCGCCAGCGCCTTGCGCAAGCGGTCGGGCTGATGACCGGGCTAGGATTTGCGGTCTTTCCGCGCGGCGGCGGGATGAGTTACACCGGCGGTTACCTGCCGGACCGGCGCAAAGCGGTGGTGGTCGATACCTCAGCGCTGGACGCGATTCTGGACGTCAGCCCGGAAAACATGACGATCACCGTCGAGGCCGGCGTCACCTGGAAAGCGATCTACGAAACGCTTGACCCGCTCGGGCTGCGGCTGCCGTTTTTCGGCACCTTTTCCGGCGCCCGCGCAACCGTCGGCGGCGGCCTGTCTAACGGCGCGCTGTTCATGGGGACGGCTCGCTATGGCTCCGGCGCAGAGCTGGTGCTCGGGCTTGAGGTGGTCACCGCCAGCGGCAATGTACTGACGACAGGCCAGGCTGGCTTCAAGAACGGTAAAGGTTTCTACCGCAGCTACGGCCCCGACCTGACCGGTCTGTTTGTGCACGACGCCGGCGCGCTCGGCATCAAAGCGGCGGCGACGCTGCGGCTGATCAAGAAGCCCGCCGTCAACGGGTATGCGTCGTTCGTTTTTGCCACCGCCATGGATGCCGCCGCGGCGCTGTCCGACATCGCCCGCTCGGGCTGCGCGGAGGAGGTCTACGTCTTTGATCCGGAGACCAACCGGCGCAGCATGAAAGAGGCTGACCTCAAGGCTGATATCAAGCGCCTCCTCAACGTGGTGAAGAAACAGGGGATACGGGCCGGCGCCGGGATCGCTGCTGCCGGCCGGGGTGTCGCGGGAGACGACGTTTATTCGCTGCATCTGGTGTGTGCCGGCAACACCGATGAAGCCGTGGCTGCCGATCGAGCGACCTGCTGCGAGCTGGCGGTGCGGCACCGCGGCGCCGAGATTGCCGACTCGATCCCGCGTGCGGTGCGGGCCAACCTTTTTGAACCGCTGAACGGAATTCTCGGCGGTGACGGCGACCGCTGGGCTGCGCTGAATTCCAAGGTTGCCCATGAAGACGCCGCGGAAACCATCGAGGGCGTGAACCGAATCTTTGCGTTGCATGCGGACGCCATGGCCGCGAATCGCGTGACGTTCAGCCAGCTGTTTGTGGCGATCTCCAATCACGCATTCAGCTACGAGCCGGTGCTGCGGTGGTATGACGAGTGGCTGCCGCTGCACCGCAGCACGCCGGAGCCCTCACACCTCAAGAAACTGACCGAGCCGGAACCCAACCCGAAGGGCAGGGCGTTGGTCGAGACGATCCGTCGTGAAATCGTGGCCTTTTTCCAGGCCCGGGGTGCAGGGCAGTGGCTCCCAGTCAACAGTCCATTGATACTTTGGCAATCCATTTGGGAAATGGAGCTGGAGCCCTTATCTTTGAACCTG
>JBCDKA010000157.1:0-9069 GCA_038747195.1 Pseudomonadota bacterium | reverse complement strand
TTCACCGTTCAGCCAGCCGGCGATCGCGCTGTCGTAGGCGGCCGTATGCGCGTAGGCGGTGGCGGCCAGCCGGCGTCGAAGGGTTTCGCTGGTGGCGCCATGCTCCCTGAGCTCGGCCACCACATCACCATAGTCGGCCGGGTCGACGACAATGCTAACGGCCGCGTGATTTTTGGCCGCGGCCCGGACCATGGCCGGTCCACCGATATCGATCTGTTCCACCGCTTCTGCGTAATCCGCACCGGCCGCGATGGTCGCTTCGAACGGATAAAGGTTGACCACCACAACGTCGATCGGGTCGATCTCCATATCGGCCATCACCTGTGCATCCTGCTCGCGCCGCCCCAGGATGCCGCCATGAATCTTCGGGTGCAGCGTCTTAACACGCCCTCCCATAATCTCCGGAAAACCGGTGTGGTCACCAACCTGAGTGACGGGAATGCCTGCGTCCGCCAAGGTCCGGGCGGTGCCGCCGGTAGACAGAATCGATAGGCCCAGGTCGCTGAGTTCTCGGGCCAGGTCGACGATGCCGGATTTGTCAGAGACGCTGATGAGTGCGCGACGGGTGGATTTGGAGGCTGAAGTCATGACGGCTCGCTGACGCAAAGCGCGGCAGTATACCAGCGCGGTCGGGTCAGCTGCGGACCTTGGGCGGCGCTGAGCCCAGGCAGGGCCGGAAGCTGGCGCAGATCCGCGCGACTCCCGGTTCTCATACTCTCCGCAACTGCGTAAAATTAATGCACCGGACGTTTTCGACACGCCCCTCCGAGATGCCCAATACGTTGATTACCCCTGACGAAGTCACCCGAATTATCGCCGCTGCCATGCCCCAGGGACGGGTGGCTCAGGTACCCCTGGAACGGGCCTACGGGCGCCGCCTGGCCGAGACGGTGGCGTCCGACCGCGATCAGCCGCCTTTCGACCGCGTCACGATGGATGGCATTGCGCTGCGCTCGGAGGCGGTGGCGGCGGGACAGGTCAGTTTTCCGGTCGGCGGCGTCCATGGCGCCGGACAGCCGCAGCCCGAGCTGACGGCGCCCGATCATTGCCTAGAGGTGATGACCGGTTCTGTCATGCCGCGGGGCTGCGACAGCGTGGTACCGGTTGAAGACATCACGCTGAAAGATGGTGTTGCCACGCTGAGCAGTCCGGAGGACATCGCGCCCTGGCGCTTTGTCCACCGCCGCGGCACCGATTACCCCATCGGACAGGTTCTCCTGCAGCCCGGCACGCTCATCCGGGGGCCGGAGCTCGCGGTGCTGGCGTCCGTGGGTCGCGGCGAGGTCAGCGTTCGGCGCTGGCCCAGCGCGCTGGTGGTGGCCACCGGCGACGAGCTGGTCGAACCCGGAAACCCCGTAGCGGCACATCAGATCCGCATGGCGAACGATTACGCGATCGCTGGCCGCCTCACGGGTATGGGCCTGACAGAAGTGTCCCGAGTCCACCTGCGCGACGACCCTGAGTTGATCGCCGCCGAGCTGGCGCGCGGTCTCGAAGACTTCGACCTGATCATCCTGACCGGCGGCGTATCCCGGGGGCGCTTTGACCACGTGCCAGGGGTGCTGGAAAACCTGGGTGTCAAAAAGCAGTTCCACCGCGTCAATCAGAAGCCGGGCAAACCGATGTGGTTCGGTGTGGGTCCCACCGGGCAGCCGGTTTTTGCGCTACCCGGCAATCCGGTGTCGGCGCTCGTCTGTTTTCACCGCTACGTCGAGCCCGCGCTGCGGGCCATGAGCGATGAGGTGATGCCGCCGCGTCGGGTGGAGCTGGCTTCCAGTCTCAGCTTCAGCAACGATATGACGCGCTTTGTGCCCGTTAACCTGCTGCCCGGCAGCGCCCAGGCCAAGCCCCTTGAGCTGAACACCTCGGGCGACTTTTTTGCGCTTGCGGGCAGCTCAGGGTTCTGCGAACTACCCTCCGATCAGCGGGTGTTTAAGGCCGGCGCCGAGCTTGCCTTCTTTCCATGGTAGTGCACGACACGCGGCGTCGCCCGCTGCGGGATTTACGCATCTCACTTATCGATCGCTGTAACTTTCGCTGTCCCTACTGCATGCCGGCGGAGCTGTTTACCGAGGACTACCAGTTCATCGACCGAAGCCTGCGGCTGACGGCTGAGGAGATTACCCGCGTTGCGCGGGTGATGGTGGACCTGGGCGTGGAAAAGATCCGCCTCACCGGCGGCGAGCCGCTCCTGCGGCGGGACCTTGAGGAGATCATCCGGGGCGTAAGCGCAATCGATGAGCTCGCGGACGTGGCGCTCACCACCAACGGGGTGCTGCTGGCGGCACGCGCTCAGGCGCTTAAGGAGGCGGGCCTCCGGCGGATTACGGTGAGTCTGGACAGCGTCGACCCGGAGGTGTTCACCAGCATGTCGGGCGGTCGCGGCGACCTCGAGAAGGCGCTGGCTGGAATCCATGCGGCGCTGGAGGTGGGCCTGGCTCCGGTCAAGGTCAACGCGGTTGTGCAAAAAGGCGTCAACGATCACGGCGTGCTGGATCTGCTGGATCATTTTCGAGGCACCGGCGTGGTGGTCAGGATGATCGAATACATGGACGTCGGAACCCGCAACGGCTGGGTGCAGGACGAGGTGGTCTCCAGCGCCGAACTGCTCGATCGAATTGCTGAGCGGTGGCCGGTCGAGGCGCTGGACGCCCGGTATCGTGGCGAGGTCGCGCGGCGCTTCCGCTACGCCGACGGGGCCGGCGAATTTGGCCTGATCAGTTCGGTCAGCCAGCCTTTCTGCGGCGACTGCAACCGGGCTCGCCTGTCGTCGGATGGCGGGCTCTACACCTGCCTTTTCGCCACCCACGGGGCGCCGCTGCGACCGATGCTGCGCAACGGTGTCAGCGACGACGAGCTGCGCGAAGCGATCAGCGTTATCTGGCGTCGCCGGGCCGATCGCTACAGCGAAATCCGCAGCGCCCAGGCGGAGCCGGAACTTGAGGGTGACGGCAAAGTGGAAATGTACCGAATCGGAGGATGACGATGGAGCTCTCTGTCAGCTATTTTGCGCTGTACCGCGACGTCACGGGCAGCGACACCGAGGCGGTCAGCACCGAAGCATCCAGTCCCGCGGAGCTGTTTGCCGAGTGTCAGGCGCGCTATCCGGGCCTGGAGCGGTTTGAGGCATCGCTGGTGGCCATCAACGACGAGATGGCGAGCTGGGAGGCGCCGCTGAGCCATGGTGATAGGGTGCTGTTTTTTCCACCGGTTGCGGGAGGCTGAGCATGTTTGAGATCGCTGAAGGCCCGCTGCAACCCCAAGAGCTGGCCGCGCGGCTGGCGAATCCGACCTGCGGCGGCTATGTGTCGTTTGAGGGCTGGGTGCGCAACCATCAGGACGGCCGGCTGGTGCAGGCGCTCGAATACGAAGTCTATCGCCCGCTGGCGCAAAGTGAGGGCGAGAAGGTGCTGGCCGAGGCCCGGGAACAATTCGAGGTGGTCGAGGTAGCGGCGGTGCATGCGGCCGGCCATCTCGCCATCGGTGGCCTGGCGGTCTGGGTCGGCGCCGTGGCGCATCATCGAGCTGCCGCCTTCGACGCCTGCCGCTACGCCATCGACCAGATCAAGGTGCGCCTGCCGATCTGGAAAAAAGAGTTCTATCAGGAAGGTGACTCCGGCTGGGTCAACTGCGAGCAGAGCGCGGCAGACGGGCCCCTAGACCCAAGCTGACCCGCTCGCCGAGCCGGCTACGCGTTGCCGGTCAGTCGCGCCCAATCCCCGGGTGTATCGATGTCCAGCAGCGCTTCGGGCATCGGGATACGGAGCTGCGCCAGCGCCGCATCGCATAGCAGATCCCGCGCGCCGCGGTCGCCGCTCAAGCTCAGAAGCCGTTCTCGCAGGTGCGCCGGAAAGACCGCCGGGACGCCAGCCCGATCGCCATAGTCGGCGGCGACAATGCTTGCCGGCTGACGCCGGTGCGCCCTCAACAGCTTCTCCAGCTGCTCAGCGCCGACGGCCGGCTGGTCGCACAGGGTGATCAGCGTGCTGGCCGCTGACGGTACCTCCTGCAGTCCGGCCACGAGCGAGCTGGCCATGCCATCTCGCCACCGCTGGTGAAGCACCGTGTGGCAGGGCAGGGGCGTCGGCGGCTGCCAGGCGCCCAAGACGCAGACGACCTGGTCTCCGACCACCTCCTGCGCGGCCGTCACGGCTCGCTCCAGGAGGGTCTGTCCATTCAGCTCCAGCGCCTGCTTGGGTTTGCCCAGCCGGTTCGAGCCACCGGCCGCCACCACAACAGCCCAGATGTCGGATTCAGCAGACACGGCAATCGGGATCGCGCGCCAGCGCCACCCCACGCCAGCGCAGCGAGTTGCCGTCGAACAGCTGAAGCCCTCGCGGCGTCGGCGCTCCGATCAGATGATTGATGGCGAGCTGGGCGGCCGCCAGGCCGACACTGCCCGCGACGGTCGACAGCACACCTGCACCGGCGCAATCGTCCATCGTGTTGGCGGCGCGGCCATAAACGCAGGCGTAGCAGGCCTCGTCGGGACCCAGGTCGGGCCGAAACAACGCCAGCTGGCCCTCGCGGCGGACCGCTGCGGCCATCACCCACGGAATCCGGCAGCGTAAAGCGGCTTCATTGATGGCCATTCGGGTTGCCCAGCTGTCGCTGGTATCCAGCCAAAGGGTGCAGTCACCGCCGATGTCGGCGGCCTTGTCCGCGTCAATACGCTGGCGCGTTGCGGTGATCCTGATCGTTGGATTGAGCGCCGTGAGCGCTTCGCTCGCCGCTTCGGTTTTGGGCCGGTCTACGTCCTGCTGACGGTAGAGGAGCTGGCGGCTGAGATTGCTTTCGCTGACCCGATCAAAGTCGCAGATTCGCAGCTCGCCGATCCCCGCTGCCGCCAGGTATTGCGCGGCGGGACTACCCACACCGCCTAGCCCCACCAGCAGCACCCGAGCCTCGCCCAAGCGCTCTTGCGACCTTTCGTCAAAGCCGTCGAGCGCCAGGTGGCCGTGATAGCGGGTGGTCCCGTCGGATGTCACCTGCCGGGACCGCTGTCGGCGCGGCCCGCCAGCGACTGGCCGCTGCGGCTCAGCCGGAATGCCTGCAGCTGGCTCACCACTGAAAGGGCGATTTCTTCGGGCAGATCACCGCCGAGGTCGAGGCCTACCGGGCCGACAAGCCGCGCCGCGAAGCCGGCCGGCACCCTGGCCATCTCTTCCAGCAGCCGCTCGCGCCGCGCCGCCGGACCCAAGGACCCGATAAACGGAACGCCGAGCTCGGCCACCGCGTTGAGAAAGCGGCGATCGGCGTCTAAGTTGTGGCTCATCACCAGCAGCGCGTGGCACCGGGATGCGTCCTCCACCTCGAAATCTTCGAACGCGGCGATCCTGGCAGCCAGCGGAAATCGTTCGGGCTTCGCTTTGCCGGGACGGTGATCCCAGAGCGTCACGTGCCAGTCCAGCTGGTCTGCCAGCTGGACGAGGGGAATGACGTCCGATCCGGTGCCAAAAATCCCCAGCCGAAAACGCGGCGGGATGTGCGCGGTGTAGATCTCGCGATCGTCCTGATGTGATAACCCCGGCGTAGCCTCCGCGGAGTTTTCCCAGCAGTCGCCGCTCTCAAGACAGGTGCTGACCACGCCCCCGGGATCGGCCAGCCGGGAGAGTAGCTCGATGATCGGGTGGCCGGCGCGCACCGGCTGCAGCAGCACGCGCACCGCGCCGTTGCAGCCCATGCCGAGGCCCCAGAGCACGTCGTCGTCGGCGCGCATGTCGTAGAACGCCACCTTGCACCGACCGCTGCCGGCCACCTCGCGGGCGTGCTCGATCAGATCGTCGTCAAAACAGCCGCCGCCGACAATGCCGGTCAGGCTGTGCTCGGCCAGATCGATGAGCATGCGGGCGCCCGGCTTGCGGTAGCTCGACCCCTGGGTGTCGATGACCGTCGCCAGCACCACCTCGCGGTCTGGCGGCAGCTGGTTCAGCGCCGCCAGGAGGGCGCTGAGCCCGTGGGTGGTCATTTCGCCTGCTCGAGCATCTGGCCAGCGAAGTCGTCCAGGCCGTTGGGATGAATCCATTCCCCTGACTTACCGCCGGACTTGTAGCGCAGGGTGACGGCCTCGATCCCAAGCGCCGGCTCCAGCGGTTTTGCCAGGTCCCACACGGTCAGAAGCGCCACGCTGGCGCCGGTGAGCGCTTCCATCTCAACGCCGGTCCGCTCGGCGATTTCCGCCAGGCAGTAGATACCTACCGCTAGTTCGTCGGGCAGGGCCTTGTGCCGAACGATCACGCGGTTGAGGTTGATCGGATGGCAAAGTGGGATCAGGGATGGGGTCTGTTTGGCGCCCTGGATGCCTGCAATTTCTGCCAGCGTGAGCGCATCTCCCTTGGGCAGCGTCCGGTTTACCACCGGTTCGTAGGCATGGGGGCCGAGCACAATTCGGCCCATGGCCAGCGCCCGACGGGTGGTGACGGCTTTGCCGCTAACGTCCGCCATGGCGAAATCCCCGGTGCGTTCAGCCACTGAGTACCTCCACAAAGTTGCAGGGCCGGCTACCGCTGTCCGGCTGTTGTTTCAAGATAAGGTTCCAGACGGTTGCTAGCCTGGGATCAATCAACGAAAAACTGCTGGCTGAACGCCACCGCAACCGGCTCGCTGCTGCCCTCAGGCCGAACGTCGAGGGAAAACTCCAGCGTATCGCGGTCCGCGACACGAACGATGCCAACATAGGAGACGGTGCCAGCATCGGCCATGCGGCGCATTGCGATGTTCTGCCGAGCTCCGGTGGAGTTGATGGCGCTCGCTTTGACCTGGCCTTCGATTGCCTGGCCCAGCCCGGAGTCCGCATCCATCCGCAACACCGACACATGCAGGAGCGCCTGATTTTTGGCGCGCTTGATTCCAAGCAAGCTGGCCATGGCGGCGGGAAGATTGGCGGCGCTCACGGCGCTGTAGTGGATCTGGATCCCGTCCGCGGCGACAAACTGTTCGGACTTAACGGGCTGCAGAAAACACAAACCGAGCGCGGCGAGGAGCAGAAAAACGGTTCTCACGATAATCTCCGCTGAAATCGGACGAAGATATTACTCCGCCCCTCGACCGGGCGCCACGGCCCGCAACTCGCCTCTCACAGGGCTCTTGCCAGATCCATCAGCGGCGCCACCACGAGCATGCGGGCGAGCTGCAGCACCACAATCGCTAGGACTGGAGACAGATCGAGGCCGCCGATCAGCGGAATGACGCGCCTGGCAGGGTTAAGAATCGGCGCGGAAAGCTGGTAGAGCAGCGGCAGGACCGGGTTATCCCCTTGAGGCGCGACCCAGCTCAGGATCACCCGAATAAAGATAACGACGAGAAAAATGGTGATGACGAGGTCCAGCAGCTCGACAGCGGCGATGGCCACGATGTTCAGCGCGGGACCTGATGAGCCCAAGATGGCCAGCACAATGACCGTTTGCAGCGACTTCAACACCCAGGCTAGCAGGATGGCGGACAGCTCAACCCGCCCCCAGTTGGGAATGATGCGACGGAGCGGCATCAGCACGGGATTGGTGATCTTGACCAGAAACTGGCAAACCGGATTAAAAAAATTGGCGCGGACCAGCTGCAGCAACACGCGCAGCAGCAGCACCGCGATAAAAAAACCGAATACGAGGTTGACCAGGAACACCCCAGCGTTGCCGAAGTAACCGCCCACGTCAGTCTTCCATGTCTTCGGCAAGCTCGCGGCCGCGAATAGCCGCGCCGACCACAGCCTCCTGGAACAGGCTCTCAAAACCCCCGTGGCGCAGGATGTCCAGCGCTCGCTCCGTGGTGCCGCCCGGCGAGGTGACCCGCTCACGCAGGATCGCAGGAGACTGGCCGGTCTGGTCGATCATCCGGGCGGCGCCAAGCGCCGTGGCGCTGGCCAGGCGCGCCGCGGTGTTGGGATCAAGACCGAGCTCCTGCGCCGTGCGCTGGAGAACTTCGGTCAAAAGAAAGTAGTAGGCCGGCCCGCTGCCGGAGACGGCGGTCACCACGTCCATCAGCGCTTCCTCGGGAATCCACACGGCGTCCCCGGCCGCCATACCAAAGTCATAGGCCACCTGACGCTGCTGTTCGCTGGCGTCCGGGGTGACAAACACGCCCGAGATACCCGCGCCGAGCTGCGCCGGCGTGTTGGGCATCACGCGGGCCACCGACCATTGCTCGCCGAGCAGCTTCTTAAGAGTGCTCGTACGCACCCCGGCGGCCACCGATATCACGAGCGGCGGGCTTGCCATGTCGGCGGTGTCAAGTTCTTCGAGAACCTCCTCGAGCATCTGGGGTTTGACCGCCAGCACCACCGCATCCACGGCGTGGAGTAACGTTTGGTTGCTGTCAGCTACGGAGACGCCGAGCATGTCGCGCAGGGCCCCGCAGCGGTCGGCGTCCGGGTCAAAGACGGTCGCGTGGGTTGCGGGGTAGCCGCCCCGGGCAAGTCCCTGCAGCATAAATTCTGCTGCCGTGCCGGCGCCGATAAAGCCCAGCCTGATGGAATGGTCCATGAATCTCCCGAAAGCGGTGAATCAGAGCGTTCAGTCTATGTGTTTCACCGCAGGCAAAAAAGACCTGCGATCCGTAGGTTTGCACCCTCTCCGGCGCTGAGCTGTTAAGCGGGTTAAGGAATAGTCCAGGCTAGCGTTCAGGTTCTTGGTCCGAACAGCGCCGTGCCGATGCGAACCATGGTGGCGCCTTCGGCGATGGCCGCTTCCAGGTCGCCGCTCATGCCCATCGACAGCACCGGGAGTTCAACACCCGGGCCCCGGAGCGAGTCGCGCAGCTCGCGCAGGCGACGAAATACTGCCCGCTGCTCGTCAGCATCGCTGCTGGGACGGGGAATACACATCAGGCCTTGGAGCGCTAGCTTCGGGAGTGTTGTAGCCAGCGCCAACAGCGCTCCCACGTCCTCCACGGATGCGCCGCTTTTGCTCGACTCCGCTTCCAGGTTGACCTGCAGGCAGCAGTTCAGCGGGGGTTGGTCCGAGGAGCGGGCCTCAGCGAGGCGTCGCAGAATCTTGGCCCGATCGACGCTGTGCACCCAGCTGAAATGCTGGGCGATCAGCCGCGTCTTGTTGGACTGGATGGGGCCGATGAAGTGCC
>JBCDKA010000156.1:0-9071 GCA_038747195.1 Pseudomonadota bacterium | reverse complement strand
TTCCAATTTCTTGCGCACGCGCTGCTGCTTCAGCGGCGAGAGGTAATCGACAAAAACTTTGCCGTCCAGGTGATCGATCTCGTGCTGGATACAGACAGCGAGCAGACCATCTGCGGTCAGCTCACGGCTTTCACCATTGCGGTCCAGCGCAGCGACGCGGATCCAGTCCGCGCGATCAATCTTGGCGTAGATGCCCGGAACCGACAGACAACCTTCCTCGTAAACCTGGTTGCCGCGACGCTCCAGGATCTCCGGGTTGATCAGCACGTGGGGCTGATCGCGATCGTCGGAGACGTCCACAACCAGCAAACGCTTGTGAACGTTGACCTGGGTGGCCGCCAGCCCGATGCCCGGGGCGTCGTACATGGTTTCGAGCATGTCGTCGGCGAGCTGGACAATTTCCCGACCCACCTCGTCGATCGGCTTTGCTTTGGTGCGCAGACGGGGGTCCGGGAACTCAATAATGTTAAGTAAAGCCATGAAATGGACGAAAGTTTGAACTGAATCTCATATTTGTGCGCACAAACAGTATTTAAAGTATAAGCGCAGGGCAAGGGGATCCATTGTGAAGACCGCGGCCCTGCCGATTTTCGGATGTTTTCCGCTCACGAAAATTCGGATACACTAACTTCTTTGGGGAATCAAGACATTGGCCGCGATGTTTAAACCATTACTTGCGATATTTGTCGGTTCGCTCCTGTGCGCCAGCGCTGCTGCCCAGGTGGAACTGCGGGATGATCATCCGGACCGCTACGTGGTGGTCAAGGGTGACACGCTGTGGGACATCTCGGACCGGTTTTTGAAAAAGCCCTGGTTGTGGCCGGAAATCTGGCAGGTGAACCCCCAGATCGAAAACCCGCACCTCATCTACCCCGGTGACGAAATCAACCTGGTGTACATCGACGGCGAGCCTCGTCTGTCGCTACGCCGAGGTCGAAAACTTTCGCCCTACCCGCGTCGGACCTCCCTGGCTGAGGCGGTTCAGCCCATCAACCTGAACGACATTCGGCATTACCTGGACAAGCGGACCATCCTTGACGCAGCCGAGCTTGATGGTCTGCCTTACGTGCTCGCCATGGAAGAGTCTTACCTGGCCGGATCCGAGGGCATCAACCTCTATGCGCGAGGGCTTGATGAAGCCGTACCCGGCGAGCGCTACGCGATTGTCCGCCCGACGGTGGAGTTTCGTGAGGTCCCCGAGACCTGGCCGTACGATCAAGCGGAGAGCTTCCGCCCCGAAGCGCGCGACTGGGAATACCCGGCGGAGCGTTCAATTACCGACTTCGTATCGCGCTTCTGGACCGAAAAAGTCTGGAGCGGGAAATACAAAAACACCCGGGTCCTCGGCTATGAGGTCGTGCAGACCGCCACCGCTGAAGTGCTGGAGTCCGGCGATCCGTCCACGCTGCTGATCACCTCGAGCGAACTCGAAGTGCTGCCAGGCGATCTGATAATCCCCCTGTTCACCGCCAACTACGACCTGGAATACTACCCGCATGCCCCGGAGCAGCTCCCGGCCAACACGCAGGTCATCGCGCTGAGCAACGCGCTGTTTGGCGTCGGTCCCAATCAGGTTGTGGCCATCAACAAAGGCTGGGACGACGGCATTGAGCATGGCGACGTCTTCTCGACCCATCGCCCCGGTCAGATGATCCGCGACGAGATTCGCTATCCGAAAGACGACGTGAAGACCTTCTTCTCCAAGGAACGGCGCAAGAAAGCCAATGTCCAGCTGCCGGATGAATACACGTCCCACATCATGATCTTTAAAGCGCACGAGCGAGTCAGCTACGGCCTGGTCATGCGCGGCAAGAAGGCGGTCCGCATTCTCGACAAGCTCAAGATGCCCTGAGCGCCGCCTGGGCCGCAGCCCGGGCGAACCCAAGACAGTCGGTCCGGGCGCAAGCCCGGGTTAGTCCACAGCAGCCCCTCGCCGGCCCAACATCCCGCAACGCGCCGATCTCAACACCGCTGTCTGGCGACCCTTGGGCCGCCCGCTCCTTCTCCTGATAACATCCGCGCAAAGGCCGCGCGTTTGTCTGCATGGCTAGAGGTTCGACGGAGCCCCCGTTTGGCTGATTCCACCACCACCAACAAAACTGCCGACCGGCGGGCATGGCTCAGCCTGATCCGCGCGTTTGCGGGTACAACCACCAGCGGCGTTGAGGCGCTGCAGCGGTTTGGCGGCTGCGAACCGCTGCTGCGTGCCAGCGAGGGTGAGCTTGCGCAGGCGGGTATCGGCAAGAACACGATTGCGCGCTTGGCAAACCCCGACTCGGCGCTGCTGGACAGCGACCAACGTTGGCTAGACCAGCCTGGCTGCGATCTGGTGACCTGGCACGATGAGGGTTACCCGCCGCAGCTGCGAGACGTGTCGGACCCTCCACTGGCCCTGTTCTGTCGGGGAAATCCGCAGCTTCTGTGGTTACCGCAGCTGGCGATTGTCGGCACCCGCAATCCGAGCTCGGGCGGTCTGCGGCATGCTCAGCGGTTTGCTGCGGCGCTGGCCGCACACGGCCTGGTCATCACCAGCGGACTGGCGCTCGGCGTCGACGGGGCGGCGCATCGGGCCACGCTGAACGCAGGCGGCCTGACGATTGCGGTGGCCGCGACAGGCCCCGATCGAATCTACCCCGCCCGACACGTCGGGCTCGCCACCGACATTGTCCGCAGCGGTTTGATCGTGAGCGAGTTCCCGCCGGGCTGGGAACCGCGGCGGCGTTCTTTCCCGCAGCGCAATCGCCTGATTTCAGGGCTATCCTTAGCGGTGCTGGTCATCGAGGCCAGCGTCCAGTCCGGGAGCCTGATCACCGCCAGGATCGCGGGCGAGCAGGGTCGGGACGTCTACGCCCTGCCGGGGTCGATCGACAACCCCATGGCGCGAGGCTGTCATCGGCTGATCAAGCAGGGCGCCAGACTGCTGGAGGACGCTGACGAGCTGATCCGCGATATCGCACCGCGGGCACGAAAAAGTGCGGCGCTGCGGCGCGAGCAGCTCGGCACGCCGGCGAAAACCCGCGCAGGGCAAGGCGGTCGCGAGGGTGCTGGCGCGGCCGCCAGCGGGGCCCCGGGCGCAGACGATTTTTTGTTGGACGATGACTATAAAATGCTGTTCGACGCGGTGGGATTTGATGAACTTAGTGTAGATTTGCTGGTCGAGAGCACTGGATTGACGGCTGCATCGGTTTCCTCCATGCTCCTGATTTTGGAATTAAGAGGCCTGGTTCAAATGGGCCCCGGCGGCGGATATTGCCGCACCGGCGAGGGATGGCAATGAAAGAAAACGTCCTTGACGTTCTGATGTACCTGTTTGAAAACTACATGTACGACGAGCCGGACGACGACCCGGATCGCGCCTCGCTGGAGTCGAGCTTATCGGAAGCCGGTTTCAGCGATCGCGAGATCAACAAGGCCTTTGATTGGCTCGATGGCCTGGCCAGCCAGCGCCACCTGCCTGAGATGCAGGGGAAGTCTGACGGACCGGTGCGTGTCTATACCGATATTGAGCAGCAGCGGCTCGACACCGAGTCTCGCGGCTTTATCACCTTTTTAGAGGGTGCCGGTGTGCTCGACTCGGCTCGCCGTGAGCTCGTGATCGATCGCACGATGGCCCTGGAGAACGCCGAGGTGGATTTGGACGACCTGAAGTGGATTGTGCTGATGGTGCTGTTCGATCAGCCGGGCCAGGAAGCCAACTACGCGTGGATGGAGAATTTCATGTTCGAGAGCACTCCGGAGCTTAGCCACTGATCGAACACCCCAACCGACAGGAATCAACGCCCTTTCGGGCGTCTATCGAATGACCGCAAACCTCCTAATCGTTGAATCGCCGGCGAAAGCCAAGACGATCAACAAATACCTTGGCAAAGACTTTGTTGTCCTGGCGTCATACGGGCACGTTCGCGACCTCGTCCCTAAAGAGGGCGCAGTGGATACGGGCGATTTCAGCATGAAATACGCCACCATCGAGCGCAACGCCAAGCACGTAGACGCGATCGTCAAGGCGATGCGCAAGGCTGACGCCCTGTACCTGGCGACTGACCTCGACCGCGAGGGTGAGGCCATCTCGTGGCACGTCCACGAGATTCTGAAAGAGAAGAAGGTGCTCAAGGAAAAGCCCGTGTTTCGAGTGGTGTTTTCTGAGATCACCAAAAAGGCCATCTCCGACGCAGTCGCCAACCCGCGCGAAATCTCCATGAATATGGTCAACGCGCAGCAGGCTCGCCGGGCGCTGGACTACCTGGTGGGCTTCAACCTGTCACCGCTGCTGTGGAAAAAGGTGCGTCGCGGCCTGTCGGCGGGGCGCGTGCAAAGTCCCGCGCTGCGCATGATCTGCGAGCGGGAAAACGAGATCGAAGCCTTTGAGCCCCGGGAATACTGGACGATCGAGGCCGACCTCAATAAGAAGGACCAGCCGTTTACCGCCAAGCTGGTGGAATTCAACGGTGAGAAGCTCGATCAGTTTGACCTGAACACCGAAGAGCTGGCCGTCGCGGCGAAAGAAAAGCTGCTCGAAGCGGCCCAGGGCAAGCTGAAGGTCGGCGACCTGACCAGCCGCCAGCGTCGCCGTCGGCCCGCGCCGCCGTTTATCACCTCCACGCTGCAGCAGGACGCAGCGCGCAAGCTGCGCTTCTCGGCCCAGAAAACCATGCGTGTGGCCCAGCAGCTTTACGAAGGTGTTGAGGTCGACGGGGCGCAGCAGGGTCTGATCACCTACATGCGGACCGACTCGGTCACGCTGTCCAATGATGCCTTGGACGAGCTGCGCGGCGTGATTGCTGAAGACTTCGGCAAAGACAAGCTGCCGGAGCAGGCCAACACGTACAAAACCAAATCCAAAAACGCCCAGGAGGCCCACGAGGCGATCCGCCCGACGGCCGCCAGCCAGCGACCGGCAAACATCAAGGCGTTTTTGAGCGAAGACCAGTTCAAGCTCTACGAGCTGATCTGGCGCCGCACCGTCGCCTGCCAGATGAACCCCGCGATCATGAATACCGTCACGGCCACCTTTCCCTGCGGTGATGGCGCGAGCTTCCGGGCCAGTGGGTCGACGGTGGTGGAGCCGGGCTTTCTTGCGGTCTACGAAGAGGCGGAAAGCGACAAGAAGAAGAGCGAACCCAAACTGCCCCCGCTGGAGAAAGGTGAGGTGGTGGATCTGACCGAAATCCGCGGCGAACAGCACTTCACCGAGCCACCGCCCCGATTCTCGGAAGCCTCGCTGGTTAAGGCGCTCGAAGAGTACGGCATCGGCCGGCCCTCAACCTACGCCAACATCATTCAGACGCTGGTGAATCGGGAATACGTTGAGCTGGAGAGCCGCCGCTTTTTCCCCACCGACGTCGGTCGCATCGTCAGCCGGTTCCTCTCCGACCACTTCACGCGCTATGTCGATTACGACTTCACCGCCCAGCTGGAGGACAACCTCGACGAGGTCAGCCGCGGCGAGCGCGAGTGGGTGCCGCTGCTGAAAGAGTTCTGGGACCCGTTCACCAATCTGGTTCAGGACAAAGAGGAGTCGGTCACCCGCGACGAGGTACTGCAGGCGCGGGAGCTGGGCACGGATCCCAAATCCGGCAAACCGATTTCGGTCCGCATGGGTCGCTTTGGGCCCTACGTCCAGATCGGCACCAAAGACGACGAAGAAAAGCCGAAGTTTGCTGGCCTCCTGCCGGGTCAGAAAATGGACCAGATCGATCTGGAGCAGGCGCTGGAGCTGTTCAAGCTCCCGCGGGAGCTCGGCAAGATGGACGACGACTTCCCGATCACGGCCAACATCGGACGCTTTGGACCTTACGTGCGCTTTGGCCAGAAAAGTTTTGTCTCGATCAAAGCACCCGACGACCCGTACAGCATCGACCTGGCGCGGGCGCTGGAGCTGATCGAAGAGAAGAAAAAGGCTGACGCAGAACGCATCATCAAAAGCTTCGACGGCAGCGAAATCCAGGTGCTCAAGGGCCGCTACGGCCCCTACGTCACCGACGGCAAGAAGAACGGTCGGATTCCCAAGGACCGAGAGCCGGAGACCCTGACGCTCACCGAGTGCGAAGAGATTATTGCGGCGGCGCCGGCCCGCAAGAAGCGGGGCAAAAAACGCGCTACCAAGAAAAAAGCCAAAACGGCCTGAGCGGGGCGGGCCAGCCATTCCTCATGACGGGTGCCAACCCTGCGCCTGGGCACCCTTGCGTGCATAGTGCGAGAAACCATGAACAAAGCCGCGGTTAAAGAGTATCTGACGGGCCTGCAGTCCCGAATCTGCGAATCCCTGAGCGCCATCGACGGCAAAGAATTCAGCGCCGAGTCGTGGGAACACGCCAACGGCGGCGGCGGTCTGTCGCGGATCATCGAAGACGGTGAGGTGCTGGAAAAAGGGGGCGTGGGTTTCTCTCATGTCCGAGGTGAACAGCTCCCGGGAAGCGCTACAGAAAAACGACCTGAGCTGGCCGGCCGCAGCTTTGAGGCGATGGGCGTGTCGCTGGTTATTCATCCACGCAACCCCTTTGCCCCCACCAGCCACGCAAATGTGCGCATGTTTGTGGCCGAAAAGCCCGGCGCTGAGCCCATCTGGTGGTTCGGCGGCGGCTTTGACCTGACGCCCTACTACGCGTTCGACGAGGACGTGAAGCACTGGCATGAGACGGCGCAGCAGGCCTGCGCCCCGTTCGGTGAGGACATCTATCCGCGCTTTAAGAAGTGGTGTGACGACTACTTTTATCTGAAGCACCGCAGCGAGACCCGCGGTGTCGGGGGCCTGTTCTATGACGACCTGAACGAGCCGTCTTTCGACGAGTGTTTCGGCTTTATGCGCAGCGTGGGCGACCACTACATCCCCGCCTACGGACCGATTCTGGAACGACGCAAAGACACGCCCTACGGCGAGTCGGAAAGAGACTTCCAGGCCTATCGTCGGGGCCGCTACGTGGAATTCAACCTGGTCTACGACCGCGGCACGCTGTTTGGCCTGCAAACCGGCGGGCGGACTGAGTCGATCTTGATGTCACTGCCGCCGATTGTGGCCTGGAAGTACGACTGGTCTCCCGAACCCGGTACGCCGGAAGCCGCGCTGGCTGACTACCTGAAGCCGCGCGACTGGCTCACCGAACTAGCGGCCTGACACCGAGCGATAGGTCAATTCCGGCTTTTTTCCCGTTTCGTCACGCCGATGAAGAAAAAGACCCCGGGGGAAGGGGAAACCCCCGGGGTCACGGGAAACGGAGCTTGGGGGAACACCGTCTCCGCACGGATCCACTCAGGGAGGGAGATGGATCCAGCCTTGCGGGCTTGCTTAAGTAGACCGGCCAGAGCAAAAAAGGTTTCGCACCCATGACTTACGGCATAGGGGCCGGGCAGACCATCTAGTCCAGCCGTTTTGGCGCCAGCACACACATCCCGCCTGGCTTAAGATCTTGCGCTGCCCGTCGATCTTTTATGGGGTCAAAGCTCGGGATTGCCGCGTTGCTCGCTTACACCAAACTCCAAAGAGCCCTGCTGGGTGAGGTTCCCTGGCGCGTAGCGCTGGTCATCGCGGCGGTTTTGCTGGTGGTCCAGGTTTGGCTCACCAGCGCGCAAGGGGCAGTCCCCACGACCTGGTGGGTGATCGCTGGCGCGCAGTTTCTGCTCTTTATCGTGCTGAGCTGGCTGGGGCTGCGGCAGGTTCAAAACCGTCGCCGGTCTATCGCCATCTTCAACAATTCGCCGATCCTGCTCTACTCCATCGATGATCAGGCCCGGATCGTCAATATCAACAGCGAAGGCGCCCGCAAGCTGGGTTATGCCCGGACCGACCTTATCGGCAGGACCCTGCGCGATTTTATGCCCCAGAAGGAGCGAGACGCGCTGAACGAGATGGCCGATCACCAGCCGCTGATGCCCGCGCTCGTCGAAGCGGGCAAGCTACGTAATCTGAAGGTGGTGCTGCAGAGCGCTGACGGCACGCCGTTCTATGGCGCCGTTTCCGCGCGTCTCACCCGCAACGCTCGCGGTCGAATTACCGGCGCTGACTGCGTCATCTTTGACGAGACCGACTGGGTGCTCGCCGAAGAATCGCTGAAGCATGCTCGGGCTGAACTCTATCGAACCTTCTCCGATCTTCCCGTGCCGCTGTTCCACTGTTCAGAAGACGGTCGCTACCTGCGCGCCAACACGGTGCTGCTGCAGCTGATGGGCTGCAGCAGCCTGGATCAGCTCAACGAGCTGGGCCACGCGCCGGTGTTGACCGACGAACTGCAACGCCGCAGTAACGCGGAGATGCTCGGCGCGTGGGGCCCGGTGTCGCTGCCGGATCGCGGGCGCCGACCGGTCACCGCGCAGCTCCTCCTGCGCAAAGCCTTCGACAGTGCCCGCCAGCCTTACACCGAAGGTGTGCTGGTTGACGGCCGTGCGATCACGGCCGAGCAAACGCCGGCCAATCAGGAGCGCTGGGGGGACTCCGGCCACAGCGCCGCCTGACCGCCACCCGTCCTCGCCGTTAGGACCGGCGCCCTCTCGGCACCTGGCGGCGGTTCAGGTGAGAAACATGACTCTTGCCTTCATGGAAAAAACAGCAGCTTGATGACCAGAGCGGATAAACCGACGTAGAGCGCCCCTTTAATCCACCCTTCGCCTCGGTCGATGCTGGTGCGCGCCCCCAGCCAACCACCAACGGCGTTGCCGACCGCCAGCGCCAGGCCGGCGGCCCAAAGCAGCTCTACCTGGCTGGAAAAAACCGCCAGCGCTATGACGGTATAAATCAGCACGATCAGCACCTTGTGAGCGTTGGTCCGAACCAGATCCAGCCCCAACACGCGATGCAGGATCGGCATGAGGATGAAGCCGACGCCGATCTGAATAAAACCTCCCCAGGCGCCTGCCCCCACCATGCACAGATGGCCTGCCCAAAGGCGCTGACGAGAGATCGGCGCCCGGGCCTTGTCGGTCGCGGGGCCGGCACCGCTTGAGCCGGTGGCCATCAGCACCATGACGCCGACCATCACCAGCGCCAGCAACCGGTTGAACCAAACGCCGTCCAGCTGGGTGCCGACAGCGGCGCCGCCGGCCGCGCCGACGGACGCTGCCGCCGCCAGGGTCAGGCTGAG
>JBCDKA010000155.1:0-9075 GCA_038747195.1 Pseudomonadota bacterium | reverse complement strand
GGCAACATCGGGCTGATGAAAGCGGTCAAGCGCTTCGACCCCGATCAGGGCGTTCGTCTGGTGTCCTTCGCGGTGCACTGGATCCGAGCAGAAATGCACGAGTTTATTTTGCGCAACTGGCGGATCGTGAAAGTTGCGACTACCAAGGCGCAGCGCAAGCTGTTCTTCAACCTCCGTAAATCAAAGAAGCGGCTGGGCTGGCTGAATCACAAAGAAGTGCAGGCGGTGGCCAAAGACCTGGGCGTGAAGCCCGAGGTGGTGGTCGAGATGGAGTCGCGACTGTCCGGTCAGGACATCGGGTTCGACAATCCGGTGGATGACGACGATACGCGGCCTTCCCCGACGAGCTACCTGCGGAGTAAAACGGTCACCGATCCGGCGCTGTTGGCCGAGGCGGATGATCTGGAAGATCACAACAACGGCCTGCTTTATGAAGGCCTGGACAAGCTCGACGACCGGAGCCAGGACATCATTCGCAGCCGCTGGCTTGAGGACCGTAAGATCACGCTGCAGGAATTGGCCGATCGCTACTCGGTGTCAGCCGAGCGGATTCGCCAGCTCGAGGCAAACGCGCTGAAAAAAATGCGCGCTTCCATTGCCGCCTGACCAACACCTTCTGCCCCGCTTGTCGAAGCGGGGCTATCGGCGGTTCCGCCGAGCAACTCCCTAAGACCACTTCAGCGCAGCTGACGCACCACACGGTAGCGTCGGTTGCCGGTTTGCTCCAGCTCGCGACGCGTCAGATCAAGCTCCCCGTTGAGCCAATATCGTCGGGTTCGGGCCTGCACCTGCCGCGAGACAACAATGACGCCATTGCCGATATATAGGACATCGTCGGGTCTTAGGGCAGCGATCGATAGCTCCCGCGAAATCTTCTTGCCGCCGTTAAAGCGCGCCTCCATGCGGGCCTTCTCATTCAGCATCCCAGGGGCGAGCGCATCAATCTCGGCTTTTGGCGACTCCAGAGTCCGGCGAACTTGGTAACGACTCGCAGATTCCTGCTCCAGCTCGGGCCGGCTCAAATCCAGGTCGTCGGACAGCCAGTAAACCCGGTTTCGGGTGCCGGCCGCACGGACTACCGCAACCACGCCGTCCATCACAAACAGCCGATCCCGCCGCTTAAGGTCCGCGCTGGTGATCGTCTCATCGATGGGTTTACCGCTGTTCACCCGACGTTCCAGCGCCTGCTTCGCCGCAACCGATTTCTCGACGCTTTCCGGCATCAGTGCAGCCGTTTCCTCAGCGCTCGCCGGCTCACTACCGTCATCGCCCAGGTCTTGGCTTAGATCAGCCATCGCCACCGGCGCGGCCGGTTCCGCCTGCGCGGCAGCGGGCGCACGATCGCTGCCCGCTGGCTCCGCAGCTTGCGGGGAATCCTCTGACTTCGGTTCGACAACCGGCGCCTGGCTGACCTGCGGCGAGTCAGCCAACGCTGGCCCGCCCGACGAGCCCTCATTCGGCACCGGCTGCTCCGAAGACGCGCCGGGAGCACGGCCGAGATCGGGCTTTTGAACCCGCTGGCGACCAAGCAGTTCGTCGGCTCCGGGGATCGCCACCTTCAGGTTCTCGACCTGGCTGCGGGACGAATCCCGCAGCGCCTGAGAAGCGTCGCTGGGTCGGGGCGTGGTTGCTCTGGGGGCATCCGGCGCGAGCGGCGCGGCCGACTCACCGCCTGCATCGTCCTCCGCACCCAGCCAGATGCTGATGTTCTGCGCTTCGCTGTCTTCGAAGCGCACGGCGCCCGGATCTGCGGTTGCCGCCAGCTGTTTGCCGATCATCGCGTGCCAGCGCTCCGGCGCAACAACCCGCAGCGGTTGTCTCTGCTGGCTGGCCTGCTGCCCGAGTGACGCCAGCTCCTGCGCAGCCTGCCCCGACACCAGCTCAGCGCCGCTTATCAGCAGGTCCTGCGAGTGGACCGCCTGCGCCACGAAAAGCCACAGCAGCGCCGCTGCTATCCTTAGCCGTAGTGGGCGTGCGCTCCTGATGCCGCGCTGACCGTAGGGGGAACCTCCTACCATGTTTTCCCACCCAGCAGTTCGCCGGCGACGCCTTTGAACGGCAGCACCTCCCAGGTTTTCCACACGCCCGCCGCGAAGTAGGGGTCAGCCTGAAAAAGGGCCACCGCCTCAGCTTCGCTCGCCGCGCGAAAAATCAGCAGGCTGCCCTGCGTGGGATCGCCGGGCTCAGAGCCGGGACAGGGCCCGGCCAGCACCAGGTGCTCGAGCACCGACTCGATGTGTTTTAGATGAGCAGCCATGTGCTCGTCGCGCAAAGCCTGTGCGCCTTCAGCATCGCGACAGTAGAACAGGTAGTCCATTTTTTTCTCTCGTCAGGTGTGCGGCGCCGGCGTGCCCGTCAGCAGGCCAGCCAGCGCAAAAACGTGCTCGTCACGCTCGCCCATCGCCCTTAGGGCACGAGCAAGGTCGATCACGTAATCCACATTGTTTCCGCTTGGGCCGCTGCTGCTGGCCATTTGTCGCGCTATGGTCTCATCCGACGCCGGCCCGAGAAAGGCCGGGTTCTCCGGCGGAGCCAGATAGGTCATCCCGCTTTTTATCTCACCGCTTGTTAAAACAATCGGTAGTCGAAAGCGCTCGTAGCCGTTTTTCTCGCGATAATCCAAGGCCTCGAGCACGCTGTGTTTCACTCGGTAGACCACTCCGCCGCAACGCGCACCCGGCGCCGGGGCGAGCGTCAGCACGCGTCCCGGGGCGTCCGGCGTGCCTCGGTGATCGTGAGATCCCTGCCAGAATCGCCGCTCCCAGCCGTCGATCCAGGCCGGATGACGCTCGACGTAGGGAAAATCTACCCGAAAGATCAGCGACCCATAGCCAAACACCCACTCGTCGCCTGTCTTCATCCCGCTATCGTCGGACTGTGCCATCGGCCAATATTGCAACATAATCACAGGTCATGAGGGGGAAAAAAGAACAGGAATTCGAAGCGCTGTGGCAGCGCCATGGACCCGGGGTTCGAGCTCGGCTCGTCAACCAGCGGCTCCTGGACCCCGCGATCGACGTCGACGACATCGAGCAGGAGGTCAGAATTCGTCTGTGGCGAGTGCTCCAGACTGAGACACAGGTCAACCATGCTGCGTCCTATCTGAGAACCGTCGTCAACAGTGCCCTGATCGACGCGGTTCGTCGCGCCCAGGCGCGCGAGACCAGTCGCCGGGGCGGAGAGTTCAACGAGCAGATGCATACAGGCAGCAACAACGAAGGCCTCGCCGACCCGGTGCAGGGCCAGCAGCGAATGCAGGAACTGTCGGCCGCCGCCGAATCGGCGCTCCAGTCGATGAGCGCCAACCGCCGTCGCGCGGTGTCGCTGCGCCTCCATGGCCTGGCGGTCAACGAGATTGGCACGCTGTGCGGCTGGTCCAGCGCGAAGGCCCGCAATCTCGTGTACCGTGGCCTGGAGCAGCTTCGCAGCGAGCTTGGCAAGCGAGGAATCGACCTTGAAGGTTAGTGCACAGGAACTATCGAGGCTCATCAGCCGACAAGACGCTGACCCGCCATCACCGGAGGAGCTGGCGGCCCTGGTCGACCAGAACCTGCCACCCGAGCGTCGGGAAGCCCTGCTCAATCATCTCGAGCGCAGCGCGGACAGCGCCCGCGCCGTGGCCATTGCGCTTGAACCCGACGCCACCCCGGTTGGCGGATCGGGCTTTCGCTGGCTCGCCGTCGCTGCGTCCGCCGCAGCGGCCGTCGCGCTCACGACGACGCTGTGGCTGGGAAACCCACCGGCAGACGATACGCTGCGCGCCGCCGACCCGGCGCTGACTCCCGCGCCCGGCACGCTTGTTACGTCACCTGAGCAGCTCTTCAGCTGGCCGCTGCCGCCCGACCTCTCACCTCGCCGAGTGCGCATCATGAGCGCCGAAGCCGAGACGATCTGGCTGTCAGAACCGACAAGCCCGCCCGTGGATCTACCCGCAGCAACCGTGGTCAGCGGTAAGACTTACCTCTGGCAGCTCGAAGACGTTGACGGGACCGTGGTTGCCGGCCCTAACTGGTTTGAGATCCCGTGACACGCCCACGCCGGCGGCGGCTCAACCGCTGCCTGTTTCTGCTGCTCTGCGTTCTTAGTGCGCCACTCCAGGCAGGGGTGCTGGTCACCCACGTCAGTCCTGGGCTTGCCGGTGAGCAGGCCGGCGCGAGAGTCGGTGACATCCTGCTCACCTGGCAGTCTGGCCAGCAGCAGCGGCCGCTGATGTGGCCGATCGATGCGGTGCGCGCCGCGGAGGTCGACGCCCGGCTGGAAGGCGGAACCCTCACGCTGCTCCGGGACGGGCAGATGCTGGACGTTGCGCTGAATGCCGGCGTCTGGGGCATCACCAACGCGCCCGACGCGGACAGCAGCGATGCGCTCGCGTCTCTCTATCGACAGCTGCCTGAGCTGACCGCGGAGAACCTCGAGCCCTTCCTGAACGCCGTAGCCAGCCGCTCTAACGTTGACCAGCGGCTTGCGCTGCTCTGGCTGGCCGGAGACCACTTCGAGCAGATCGACGATCTCCAGCATGCCGGCCGATGCTGGCAGGCGGCGCTGGACCTCGCGACCGACCCAGCCGAGCGGGCGCTGCTCAGAGCGCGTTACGCGCAGGCGCTCATGAATACGTGGGAATCGGCTGAGGCACGGCTGCTTTTTAAGCAGGCGCTGGAATTCTGGGAAGCGGTGCCGGCGCCGCAACATCAGATGCGCCTCCAAACCCGGTTGGGGTTTGCGGCCTTCGAGCAACGGGACCTACCGGCGGCGGACGCCGCCTTCAGCACGGCCACCCAGCTCGTTCGAGACCACCCGGCCGCTCAGCCGCTGGCCGCATCCGCGCTCCGGGGCATGGGGCAGGTGCGCTCGATCCAGGGCGGCTTCGATGATGCGATCGCGCTGGGTTACGAAGCGCTCGACCTGGCGAAAGCCTACGCGCCGCGGTCGCGAATCGAGGCGAAGGTCCTCAACTTTCTCGGCTACACCGTGGCGCGAACCCACAACGTCGCTGACGGTGAGACGCTGATCCGCGAAGCAATCGCGCTGGCTGACGAGGTCGAACCCAGCGGTTTTACCTCGGCAGGCTTCCGCAACAATTTGGCGCTGGTTTACTACCTGCGTAGGGACTACGCGTACGCTCAGACGCTCTACGAGCAGGCGCTGGAGCGCTTTGAGAGACGGAACCCCGTCAGCCCGGTTGTCGCGCGCACCCGCTACAACATTGCCCTGACGCTGGCTCGGCAGGATCTCCAGGCCGAATCGGCCACCATGCTGGAGTCGGTGCTGGCTTTGCAGCGCCAGCTGGTCCCCGGCACGGAGGACGAAGCTCGGACTTTACACAGCCTCGCTTTTCGCTTTGCCGCAGCGGGTGAACTGACCAAGGCGATTACAACCGGCCGCGAGGCGGTGCAGCGCTACCGGGAGCTGCTGCCTGACAGCTATCTGCTGACAAGCTCGATTCACAAGCTGGGCGACATTTACATCAAGGCCGGCGACTACCCGGCCGCAAGAGACGCGCTTGAGGAGTCGCTGGAGCGTGCGCGACGCATCTCGCCGGAAAGCCAGGTCCACGCCGAGTCGGCCTTCGATCTCGGTCGGGTGCTGAACGAACTCGGAGAACCGGCTCTCCCCCTCTTCCGGGAAGCCGTGGAGGTGGTCGAATCTCTGCAGGCCAGACTCGGGGGCGGTGATGACGCCGTCAGCCGCTTTCGCGAGTACTACAGCCGCTATTTCCGCCGGCTGATCGAAGCGGAACTGGAGGCCGGCAACACCGAGCCCGCTTTTGCCATCTCCGAACGGTATCGCGCACAGAGCTTTCTCGCCGTGCTCGGATCCCGGCCGGCAGCGCTGACCAGCCGCCTCCCCGAAGCGCTCAAGGAAAACTGGGGTACCGCTCAGGCGGCCTACGAAGCGGCACTCAAGGCCGCCGCAGGCGCGACCGAGGACAACGCCGGATTGCTCAATCGGCAGGTAGTCGCAGCCCGACAGGCCTGGCGAGATGCGGGAGACTCGCTGCGCAGCGCCGGCGGCGTCGGACACGTTATTGCGCCGCGGTCGGCAACACCCGCGCTGGTCGCGGAATCGCTGGCGGCTGGCCAGGTCCTCATCAGTTTTGTTTCTCAGCCCGACCACACCGACGCCTTTCTGATCGATGACGACGGTAGGCTCACTCATCACCGACTGGCGCTCTCTCGCCAGCAGCTGAGTGACACCGTCAACCAAATCCGGGTCTTGATGGCGGTCCCCGACGCCGGCGCCGCCAGCGTGGAAGCGCTCGAACACAAGCTCGAAATGCTCGGCGAGGCCCTGTTTGCTCCGCTGCTGCCGGTGCTCGACGACGTGGCAAGACTCGTCGTGATTCCCGATGGCGAGCTTTGGCTGGCCCCCATGGCTGCTCTGATCACGGAGGACCGCTACCTATTGGAGCGGTTTGAGGTGCAGCTCGGTTGGTCAGCCACGGCTTTTCAGACCGACCGACCAACGGCCGGAAACGAAATGCTGCTCGCGATGGCCGATCCTGGCGTCGGGCAGGTATCAGGAGAGGGTAAAGATGCGACACGGGACGCTGTTCGTCAGGGACAGCCGTCGCTACCGGGAGCGCGCCAGGAGGTGACCCGGATCGCAAGCTTTTTCTCCGAACGTGAGGTCTACCTGGACCAGCAGGCAAGCGAGCGCAACTTCCGTCAGGGCGCCGTCAAGGCCGACGTGGTGCACGTAGCGGCACACGCCGTCACGCGGGTGGATCCGCCGATGGAATCGTACCTTCAGCTCGAGGGGGATGAGCAGCATGATGGGCGCCTGATGGCTTGGGAGGTCCTGGAGAATCTGGACCTCAAGGCTCAGCTTGTCACGCTGTCGGGCTGCGCCACAGCCCTGGGGAAAGGTGCCGGCGGTGAGGGCCTGATGGGCCTGACACGCGCCTTCGGACTCGCCGGGGCGCAGCGGGTGTTGGCGAGCCTTTGGCCGGTCTCAGACCAGGCGACGGCTGGACTGATGACCACCTTCTACGAAAACCGCGCGGCCGGAATGGACGATGTTCAGGCGTTGCGCCAGGCCCAGCTGTCCCTGCTGCAGCCCTCGTTCACCCAGCGACTGCTCAGCGGTTTTGACGACAGTCGGCGCCACCCGTTTTACTGGGCAGCGTTTTCGCTCTACGGCTCCCGATAGCCGCTGAAGCCGAGGTTGCCGCGCAGCGTCGTTGCGGGGTAATCCTGATGAAACAACCCACGGCGCTGAAGCTCAGGCACTACAAGCCTCACAAAATCTGCATAGGCTCCGGGGACGTGGCTGGCGCCGACGACAAAGCCATCGCAGGCTTTTTCGGTGAACCACTGTTCCAGACCGTCTGCCACCTGCTTGGGTGAACCGATGAAGTTTGGCGCTTCTTTGATTGTCCCCCGTGCGCTGAATTTCACAAACTCCGCGACGGTCGGGTTGGCCTTGCCGGAAAGCTTGACGACCCGGTCGCGAATCGAGCGCAGGCCGCTGATGGCGTCGAGCTCCTCATCGCTGAAGGGCTCGTCCAATCCCTTGCTGCCAAAATCAAAATTCAGCGCCTCAGACAACAGCGCGAGGCCGTCGATGGGCTTGGCCAGCGACTCGATCAGGGCAGCCTTGTCCTCAGCCTCCGCCTGCGAATCGGCCACAATCGGATAGATGAGCGGAGCGATGCGGTATGAGTTGGGGTCCCGGTCCGTGGCGAGGGCCTGGGCCTCGATTTCGCCGTAGACGCGTTTGGCAAAGTCCAGGTTGGGGAAGATGGCAAAAATCAGCTCCGCCCAGCGCAGCGCAAACTCCCGACCGCGACCGCTTTGGCCCGCCTGGATAATGAGCGGGTGGTCTTGCGGGGTGCGCGGCACCGTGTGCGGACCGCGTGAGCGGAAATACTCACCAACGTGATCCAGCCGCGATACTTTCTCCGGGTCCGCAAACTTGCCGCTGCTGCGATCCAACGTTAACGCGTCTGCCTGCCAGGCGTTCCAGTGCCCCAGCACGACCTCCATATATTCGTCCGATCGGTCGTAGCGCGTGTCGTGAGCAATCGAGCCTGTGGCGCCCATGTTGAATGCTTCCGAATCGTTCAGGGAGGTCACCACGTTCCAGCCGGCACGGCCGTTGCTCAGGTGATCCAGCGTGGCAAACGACCGCGCGACATGAAACGGCGGGTAGTAGGACGTCGACATGGTGGCCCCCAGGCCGAGCCGCGATGTGCTGGCCGCCAAGGTCGACAGCACCACCAGCGGATCGAGCTTGACGACCCTCACACCATGCCGGACCGATTCAGCGTGGCTCCCTTCAAAGATATCGGGCATGGCCAGGCGATCATCGAAGAACATTAGCTGGAACTTTCCGGCCTCCAGCGTTTTGGCGATGCGCTGGTAGTATGGCAACGTCAAAAAGTCATGGGCCGCCTCGGGGTGGCGCCAGGACGCCGCATAGTTGGAGCAATTCTGCGCCTGAACAAATCCTACCAGCGCCATCGATCGCGTCATCGCTGTCTCCCTCCCTTTTCTGTGCCAGTATAGATTAAATGTCCGGACATTTAAAAACAGCCAGCCTGATCGGGGTGGTTTGCGTCTCGCTGGGCGCGCTACTGCTGTCGGCTAAAGGCATTGTTGCCAAGCTCATGTACGACCAGGGAGCCGACGCCACGATTGTGGCTGGCGTCCGCTCGGTGCTGGCCATCTTTGGCTTCTGGGCCTGGGCACTGTGGCGCACCGGGGCGGCGCGGATGCTGTCGGTCCGGCCCTCGCACCTTTGGGCCGCCCTGGGCATGGGGTTCGCGTGCTACTACGTCGGCGCGTACGTGGACTTTTACGCGCTGACGTTGATCGACGCGTCGCTAGAGCGCGTCATTCTCTTCAGCTATCCGATTCTGATCGTGAGCTATGAAATTGTCCGCACCCGCAGGCTGCCCTCCCGAGCCGTTGGCTGGTCGCTACTGCTGACTTATCTCGGAGTACTGCTGGCAGTGGGGGCGTTCGACGGCAACCTTCTCAAAGGCAATCTCGCCGGCGCCGCGCTCGTGCTAATTTCGGCGGTGGGTGTCGCCGCGTTTTATCTGGTGAACGGAAGGGTGGCGCCGGTCATGGG
>JBCDKA010000154.1:0-9156 GCA_038747195.1 Pseudomonadota bacterium | reverse complement strand
GCCAGGGTTACAAGGCGGAAACGCGTGGGGCCGCGATCGGCTTTCGGGTAGCGCGCGATCTGGTCACGCTGCCACCCCAGATGGCGAATCGCTAAGTCGGTTCAGTTAGGTAACGAGGGGAGCCTAACGCTGCCTTCTGCGCCGCCGAGCGGACCCCTGGCTTCTCCGGCGCAGGTGCCAAGCGTGCAGCCGGTTCCGTTCCCCATGCTGCGATGGTAGCGATCACTGGCTTGCCGGCTTTGGCGGGCCGCCTCGCGGCTGTCCCAGCAAACCCTCGTGACCAGGTGGGTGCCCACCCGGCGGATCCGCTCGCAGTAGACATTTTCGGCGAAGCGCACGTCCACTTCCCCTAGCTCCTCGACCAGTTCAGCGACCTCGTCGCTGACCAGCGTCCGTTCACCCGCGTTCATATTCCGTTCGCTGGTGGAAGCGCAGCCAGCAATGGCGGCCAGCAGTGCCAACAGCGCCGTGTTGACGGTTTGCGTTCTCTTGTTCATCCGGTCGTCCCCTCCGGCTTGGTTTGTACTGTTCGGTCGAGCTTAAATACGATCTTTTTCGTAAGCCTAAAAGATTCGGCCGGCGGTGGCAACGTGGCAAAATGCCCCGCGAAACAACGGAGAGAAGCGTGCGGACCCAAGCAACACGGTTGACCCAGACCCAGCGGGAGCAATTTGCCCGCGACGGCTTTCTGGTTCTTGATCACTATGTCGAGCCCGAGCTCGTACACACGCTGCGCGCCCGGATGGCGGCGTTGCTCGCGGGGTTTGAACCCGAGCAGGAGCAGAGCGCCTTTATCGGCAACAACGAAGCGAGCGACGATCGGTACTTTCTCGAGTCGGGCAGCGAGATCCGGTATTTCCTGGAGCCGGACGCGCGCGCCCCGGATGGGCGCCTGGTGCGGGACAAAGACCTCTCGATGAACAAGGTTGGCCACGCGCTGCACCGGCTGGACCCGGTGTTCGAGCAGGCGACCGGGATGCTCGAGGTGTGTGAGCTGGCGCGCCAGCTTGGCCAGCGGCAGCCGCTGCCACTCCAGAGCATGTACCTGTTCAAGCAGCCTCGTATCGGGGCGCCGGTGGCGCTGCACCAGGACGCCACGTTTCTTTACACCGAGCCGGCGAGCGTCCTGGGCTTTTGGCTGGCGCTGGATGACGCCACGGAGGAGAACGGCTGCCTCTGGGCGCTGCCCGGTGGCCATGAGCTGGGTCTGAAGCGCCGCATGCGTCGTCTGGACGGGGCAGCAACCCGGATGGAAATCCTCGACGAAACACCGTTTCCCGAGGCGGACCTGACGCCGCTGCCGGTCGCCAGCGGCAGCCTGGTGGTGCTGCACGGGCTGCTGCCCCACTTGAGCCAGCCGAACCGGTCCAGCCATCCCCGTCACGCCTACAGCCTGCATCTTATCGACGGCGCCACCCACTATCCGCAGGACAACTGGCTGCAGCCGCTGCCTCAGGAGAAAGCTTCATGAGCGACACCTTTGACACCATCACGGTCGACCGTGACGACCATCTGGCGATTCTGCGGCTCAATCAGCCCGATCGACTGAACGCGCTGAACGAGCCGATGCGCCAGGAGATTATGGCGGCGGTGGACATGCTCGCCGAAGACGACGCTGTGCGTGCGCTGGTGATCTGTGGCAACAGCGACAAGGCGTTTGTCGCCGGCGCTGATATCAGTGAGTTCGCGAGCCGAACGCCGGAACAACAGACCGAGGTTTATCAGCGGCGCCGGGTTTACGAAGTGCTCGCCGCACTTTCGAAGCCGACAATCGCCGCGATCCACGGCTACTGCTACGGTGGCGGTTGCGAGCTCGCGTTAGCCTGCGACATGCGCATCGCCGACTCGACGGCCAGCTTTGGTCAGCTGGAGGTCCGTCTGGGGCTGGTACCGGCGGCCGGCGGCACGCAGCGCCTGGCGCGGCTCGTGGGCTACGGCCACGCGTTCAAGCTGGCCGCCACCGGCGACACGATCGACGCCGCCGAGGCGCTGCGGATCGGTCTGGTGGAAGAGGTGGTGGAGCCGGGCCAGCACCTGGCGCGGGCGACTGAGCTGGCGGGCCGCATGACCCGCTGGAGCCCCGTCGCGGTGAGCCTCATCAAAGAGCTGGTTTCGCAATCCAGCGAGGTGCCGCTAGCTCGCGGCATCGAGCTGGAGAAAGCGGCTTTTCTCAAGGCCTTTGCCAGCGAAGACGGCCGCGAGGGCGTCACCGCTTTCACCGAAAAGCGGCGCGCCAAGTTTGTGGGCAAGTAGGTCGGTTTGACTCCCGCTCGATCAGGCGATCTTCGGCATGAAGACGGCTTTGACCTCAAGGAACTCCTCCAGGCCGTGTTCGCCCCACTCACGGCCGTTGCCCGACTGCTTGTAGCCGCCGAAGGGGGCGCGGAAATCCGACTGCGCCCCGTTGATGTGGACGTTCCCGGTGCGTAGCCGGCCGGCCACGCTGAGGGCTCGATCCACGTTGCCTGACGAGACGTAGCCAGACAGTCCGAAAGGCGTGTCGTTGGCGATGGCAATCGCCTCGTCTTCGCTGTCGTAGGGAATGACGCTGAGCACCGGCCCGAAGATCTCCTCGCGGGCGATGGTCATGGCGTTGTCGACCTGGCCAAACACGGTGGGCTTGACGAAGAACCCGGTCTCCAGCCCTTCGGGTTTGCCGGTGCCGCCGCAGGCGAGCGTGGCGCCTTCGTCGATGCCGGCCTGGATGAGCCCCTGGATCCGGTCGAACTGCGCCTGACTGACCACCGGGCCCATGGTTGTCCCCTCCGCCAGCGGGTCCCCGAGGCGCGCCTTGGCCGCCACCGAAACCGCAACTTCCAGCGCCTCATCGTGCTGGCCTGCGGGGACCAGCATGCGGCTGGGTGCATTGCAGTTCTGACCGCTGTTGAGCAGCATGCGGCCCATGCCGTCAGCGACGGCGCGGGAGAGATCGGCGTCGTCCAGAATGATATTGGCCGACTTTCCACCCAGTTCCTGGGTGACGCGCTTCACCGTGTCAGCCGCCGCACGCGCCACCGCCACGCCGCCGCGCGTTGAGCCGGTAAAGGTCATCATGTCGATCTCTGGGTGGGCCGACAGCGCCGCCCCGGCGCCGGGGCCATCGCCGCCGACCAGGTTGAAGACCCCGGCGGGAACCCCCGCTTCATGAAGGATTTCGGCGATGATCATGGCGTTGAGCGGCGCAACTTCGCTGGGTTTCAGCACCATGGTGCAGCCCGCGGCGAGGGCGGGCGCCACTTTGCAGGCGATCTGGTTGACGGGCCAGTTCCAGGGCGTGATCATGCCGCACACCCCGACGGGTTCCTGGCGCAGCTGATAGCCGCCTTCGTGGCGCTCGAAGCTGAAGTTGCTCAGGATTTTGGCGGCGGTGGCAAAGTGAGCGAGGCCGGTGGCGGCCTGCGCCTTTTGCGCGAGCCGCGTCGGCGCCCCCATTTCCAGGCTGAGCACGTGCGCCAGGTCGTCCTGACGTTTCTTGAATGCTTCGGTGATCGACTCCAGCAGCTCCAAACGCTCAGTGGGCGTGGTGTCGGCAAAGGTCGAGAAGGCGTTGCGGGCTGCGGTGACCGCACGATCAATGTCGGCCATGGTGCCGACCGAAATGCGCCCGCAGGGCGTTTCCGTGGTCGGATTGATGACGTCGAGGGTGGTGGGGTCGGTTGCCTCAACCCAGGCGCCGTCGATGTAGAAATTCAGGTATTCGTGCATGAGAGAAGATTCCAGGCAATGGGAATAGCAGCGCATATCTTAACGGCAAACCGGTCGCTGCTTCAGGGCTGCGGGAGGTGCGGCACGTGAGTGGGCGTATGACATCGATTGGCCTCGTGCTGGCGGCCGGGCTGTTTCTCAGCACGGCCGGCATCGGCGTGCGGCTGCTGGACATCGCCAGCGGCATGCAGATCGTTTTCTACCGGTCGTTGGGTATGGGTGTGTTCTTGCTGCTGGTGGTGCTGGCGCGGTATCGGGCAACCGCCGTCGGCGCGTTCCTTGGCATGCGCACGGCGAGCTACGTTGCGGCCCTGTGTTTTGCGGGGGCTTCGATAGCGGTGATCTTTGCGCTGCTGAACACCACCGTGGCCAACGCCATGTTTATCATCTCGCTGGCGCCGTTTTTCACCGCCATTCTCGGCTGGCTGGTGCTCGGTGAGCGCGTTCGGCTGCGCACTTGGCTGGCCATGGCGGTTGCCGCTGCCGGCGTGCTGATTATGGTTGAGGGCGCCTTGAGCGGGGACGGGCTGCTGGGGATGGTCTACGCGCTGGCGATGGCGCTGTGCTACGCCGGTTTCAGCGTCTCGATCCGGGCGGGCCGGCTCGGCGACATGACGCCAGCCATCTGCTTTTCTGGTCTCGGCCTGGCCGCGGTCAGCGCGTTGTGGGTCGATCCGTTTGTGCTGCCGACCCAGGACCTGCTGATCTGCCTGGGTCTCGGGGTCTTTCAGGCTGGTCTGGGTGGTTTGCTGCTGGTCTTTGGCGCCCGCGGCCTGCCGGCGGTGCAGGTGAACTTTTTAGCGATGCTGGAGGTGGTGCTCAGCCCGGTCTGGGTTTGGCTGGTGGTTAACGAGCAGCCCGCCAAGGCCACGCTGATCGGTGGTGCGATTATCCTTGCCGCGATCAGCTTTCAGGCGCTCAGCGCGGGCGGCGAAGCTGAGAGCTCGGACGCTAATCCAGATCTTCCTCGCTGAGGCGGTGCCCCCAGTCGCGCTTGGCTTTTAGGTATCGCTGATTATTCGGGTTGACGCCGATCAGGTGTTTGACCGGGGTGATTTGGGTCAAGCCACCGGCCGCCAGGTCATCCATTTTCTTCGGGTTGTTGGTCAGCAGGCGAAAGGGTTTGTCCCCGATAAAGTACTTCAGCAGCGCGGCGGAATCGCTGAAATCCCGGCTGTCGACCGGTAGGCCGAGCATGCGGTTGGCCTGGTAGGTGTCCTGGCCCTGGTCCTGCAAGAGGTAGGTTGCAGCCTTCGCCCACAGGCCGATGCCACGACCCTCATGCCCGGCCATGTAGACCAGCATGCCGCCGGCCGGATCGTTGGCGATCTGCTCGAGTGCGCTTTCGAGCTGCGGGCCGCACTCGCAGCGCTGGGAGCCAAACACGTCGCCGGTCAAACAGCTTGAATGCACCCGAACGAGCGGGTTCTGCCAGCGGCCTGGATCGCCGGCAATCACGACGCTGTTGACCGCCATGCTCGAAGCGAGTACCGCAAAAAGCTCGCCACTGCCGGTTTCCCGCAGCTGCCGGGCCAGCGCCTCGACCTGTCCCAGTTCCGTGCTGCGAACCGTGACGTACCACTGGGCCTCAAAGGGTTCTGCCAGGCCCCGGGTGATCGGGAGTGGAATCGGCCCCAGCAGATTGAGCGTATGGCCCTCCTGCGGATCGGCTTCCTGGCCCTCGGGCAGCAGCTGTCCGTTCGGGTCGATGCGAAACAGCTTGCCTTCGTCGATGAGCTGTCGACGGATTTTTGGGTCCAGATAGGTGAACACTATTTTCGGCCAAGGTTTTTGATGCGCGACAGCCAGCCGTCATCTTCACTGCTGCGTTCGATGACCTGCGCAGGGTCCAGGCCGTACTCACCGTCGGGCAGCGCTCGACGGATCGTCTTGGGATGACCTCGCGAGCCCTGGTTGTAGGTAAGGAGGTCCAGCTTGAGCTGCGGCGACAGCGGCTGGTGGTTTTCGTCCAGCACTAAGATCAGCCGCGGCTGGGTGCGGTTTTTGACGTTCTGCGCCTGCACCACGGCGATTTCGCCGGAGTCGAGTTCCACCAGCGAGCCGTTGGGGTACAGGCCGACGGCTCGCACAAATTCCTCGACCACCTGGTCTTGAAACTGGACGTCGCGCTTGCTGTTGAGGGCGTCCATCGCCTGCGTCGAGCTGATGACGACATCGCTGTAGGGCTTCTGGCTGGTCACCGTGTCATACCAGTCGACGATGCCAACCAGTCGTGCCAGCACCGGAATCTGGTCGCCCACAAGGCCGTTCGGATAGCCGGTGCCGTTGTAGCGCTCGTGGTGGGTTCGAATAATCTCGATCACGTCCGGGTCGATACCCTGAACGGCGCCAGCCAGCTCCACCCCGGTCTCCACGAAGCTGCGAATTCGGGCCAGTTCCGCTTCCGACAGAGGCCCCGGCTTTTCCAGCAGCAGCCGAGGCAGGCGGGCTTTGCCGATCTGGCATAGCAGGCCGCCCCAGGCCAGGCGCTCGAGCTGGCGTTCCATCATGCCCATACCGCGTCCCAGCACCACGGAGAGAATCGAAACGCGCAGCATGTGGCCGCCCATGAACGACTGGGGCTGCA
This sequence comes from Pseudomonadota bacterium, assembly GCA_038747195.1. Taxonomy (GTDB): domain Bacteria; phylum Pseudomonadota; class Gammaproteobacteria; order Xanthomonadales; family SZUA-38; genus JANQOZ01. The sequence continues at coordinate 2,864 of JBCDKA010000154.1, read as the reverse complement.
CCAGCTGGGTCATCCAGACCATCGGGTCCGGATGCCGAACAACACTCTCCACCATCGCCCCCAGCGGCTTGGCCAGCGGACTGATCACCAGCGGCTTACCGACCCGAACGTCGTTAATCATCTGCCGGGTCTCGGCTCGGAATGTGGCAAACACCTGGCGGGCTTTCTTGAGCTCGGCCCGAAAGCTACCGGGGTCGGGGTAGTAGTCGGGCGTGACCGGGATGCGGGTGCTCGGTACACCGTCGCCGTCGGCCACCGCCGGCCCGACGCCGAGCTTCAGGTCGCGCTGGCTGACGGCAAACTCGCCGGTGCGGGCCGGTACACTGTCTTTCTTATCAACCATGGACGCAGGGTACGGGCGAAGCCCTTACTCGTCGGTCAGCGGGATCGTGACGGCACCCTGCGCCGCGGACGCGACGCCGGCGGCATACTTGGCCAGGAGCCCGGAGAGTTTCCGCTTGGGATGCGTCAGCGCCTGGCGCCGCCGCTCGAGCTCTTCGTCGTCGACCTTAAGATCGATGGTGCGCTGATCGGCATCGATCACGAGCTCATCGCCGTCGCGCAGCAGCGCCAGCGGTCCGCCGACGGCGGCTTCGGGAGCGATGTGTCCCACCACAAAGCCGTGGCTGCCGCCGGAAAAGCGACCATCGGTGATCAGCGCAACCTCTTTGCCCAGCCCGGCGCCCATGATGGCGCTGGTTGGACTCAGCATTTCGCGCATGCCCGGTGCGCCGCGCGGCCCCTCGTAGCGGATGGCCACCACGTCACCGGCTTTGACCTGGCCGTCGAGAATGGCCTTCAGCGCAGCCTCCTCGCCCTCATAAACACGGGCCGTTCCCTCAAAGCGGGTCCCCTCTTTGCCGGTGATTTTTGCCACCGCGCCGTCTGGACACAGGTTGCCTTTGAGCACCACCAGGTGGCTCGTCGACTTGATGGGAGCGTCCAGCGGTTGGATGATCTGCTGGTCCTCGGGGTAGTCTTCGACCGACGCCAGGTTTTCTGCCAGGGTCTTGCCGGTGACCGTCAGGCAGTCGCCATGCAGCATGCCGGCGTCGAGCAGCCGCTTCATCAGCGGCTGGATGCCGCCGATGGCTACCAGCTCAGACATTGAGTAATGGCCGCTGGGCCGCAGGTCCGCCAGCAGCGGCACCTTGTCGCCGATGCGGTTGAAGTCGTCCAGGCTCAGCGGCACTCCGGCCTCGCGCGCGATGGCCAGCAGGTGGAGCACAAGGTTGGTGGAGCCGCCCAGGGCAATCGCCACGGTGATGCCGTTCTCAAACGCCTCGGGCGTCACGATGTCGAGCGGGCGGATTCCCTGCTTCAGCAGGTTGACCACCGCGGCACCGGCGCGCTCACTGTCGACGCGCTTCTGAGAACCGACCGCTTCCTGAGCCGAGCTGTTGGGCAGGCTCAGGCCCATGGCCTCGATGGCTGAGGCCATCGTATTGGCTGTATACATGCCGCCGCAGGACCCGGCGCCGGGAATGGCGGTGCGCTCGATGTGTTTCAGCTCCTCATCGGTAATCTTATCGGCCGACCGGGCACCCACCGCTTCAAACACCGAAATAATGTCGGTCCGACCGGGCCCGGTTTGGATCGTCCCGCCGTAGACAAAAACGGAGGGTCGGTTCAGGCGAACCATCGCCATCACGCAGCCGGGCATATTCTTGTCGCAGCCGCCGATGGCGACAAACCCGTCCAGGCCTTCGCCGCCGACCACCGTCTCGATGGAGTCGGCGATTACTTCGCGTGAGATCAGCGAGTAGCGCATGCCGGGGGTGCCCATGGAAATCCCGTCGGACACGGTGATGGTGTTGAAAATCACGGCTTTACCGCCGGCCTCGTCTGCCCCTTCGGCGGCGGCTCGCGCCAGCTCGTCGATGTGCATATTGCACGGTGTCACCATCGACCAGGTGGAGGCGATGCCCACCTGACTGCGGCCAAAATCCTCATCGGTGAAGCCCACCGCCCGCAGCATGGCCCGGCTTGGCGCCTGAGCAATGCCGTCCACAATTGTCTTCGAATGCGGGCGTATGTCTACGGTCAACTTGCTCAACGGATGCTCCAGCAAAAACCAGTCAGGTATCCTAACAGTCCGGGTCGCGCGAGGGCGACCGTAGGGGCTGATTTTTCCAGCAGATTCCGGGGGCATCGGTGCTGCCGGCTTGGAAACGGCCTCACCTAACGCCATCTGCTTCAGATAACTATTTATAAGGACTTCGACATGACCGAGCCGCGCCACTGCAAACTGTTGATCTTGGGGTCTGGGCCCGCCGGCTACTCCGCGGCGGTCTACGCGGCCCGCGCCAATCTGGATCCGGTTTTGATCACCGGTCTGGAGCAAGGGGGGCAGCTCACGACGACCACCGATGTGGACAACTGGCCGGGCGACGACGACGGAGTGCAGGGTCCTGAGCTGATGCAGCGGATGCTGCGTCACGCGGAGCGCTTCGACACCGAAGTAATTTTTGACCATATCCACACCGCGGTTGTCGATAAGCGACCGTTTCGGCTGGAGGGTGACAGCGGCGTTTACACCTGTGACGCACTGATCATCGCAACCGGCGCCACCGCAAAATACCTGGGGATTCCTTCAGAAGAGGCCTATCTGGGTAAAGGCGTGTCAGCCTGTGCCACCTGCGACGGTTTCTTTTATAAAGATCAGCCCGTGGTGGTGGTCGGCGGCGGCAACACGGCCGCCGAGGAAGCGCTATACCTGTCCAACATTGCCTCGCAGGTCACGCTGATCCATCGTCGCGATAAGCTGCGCTCGGAAGAAATTCTACAGGACAAACTGTTCGACCGTGAGCGCGAGGGTAAGCTGAAGATCCTCTGGGACAGCACGGTCGCTGAGGTTCTCGGCG
>JBCDKA010000153.1:0-9206 GCA_038747195.1 Pseudomonadota bacterium | reverse complement strand
TGGCCCGCGGCCGCAGCCACCGAAGCTTCGATCGCGGCGAACGAGATCGAACAGCTGATTGGAGCCGTCGGCAAAAGCGACTGTCACTTTGTACGCAACGGCAAAGAGCACGACGCCGAAGCCGCCGAGGCCCATCTGCGACTCAAATACCGGCGCGGGCGCCGCTACGCAACGTCCGCTGAAAAGTTCATTGACCGGCTGGCCAGCAAGAGCTCCCTGAGCCGCAAGCCCTATCTCATGAAGTGTCCAAACGAGGCCGCCATCGCGTCCGGTGACTGGCTGCATGCCCGGCTTGCCGAGTTCCGTGCGGCCCGTGCCGAAGCAGGTCAGTAAGAATCACTTATGGATTCGATAACGCGCAACGCTGAGCAGTTCGGCGGAAAAAAGTAGCGCGCGGCTATAGGGGCTTTGCTGAGACCCCGATGACCATCGGTCTGTCTAAGCGCTAGACCTTCTCCCGCAGGCCCGCTTCCCGAAGCCACCGCAGCAGCCTCGACCAGGCCGTCGCCTTAACCATCAGCGAGACGCCCACCAGCACCTGAAAGAGATCACCGAACATTGACCAGGTATTGCGAATGTCCAGCTCCGTGTTGTTCTGGGCCAAAGCGACGATATTCCAGGTCGAGTACCACACTCCCCGCAGACCAATGACGGTCAGATAGATCCCTAGGAGCGACAGCAGAAACGCTTCGGTGATCACCGGGTTGTTGGTGTCGTTGTCGTCACCGGTAGCTGCTTGCCTAACGACACTGCCGCCCAGTTTCCAGGTCAACACCGCCAGCGAGACAAGGGCGACAAATGATGCCGCGCCCAGCAACCAATAAAGCGGAGTCTCGTAGCCCCCAGCAGCGACTCGGCCCTGGATCAACCAGGTCAGTGAGTTGATCACAAAGGGAATCGCCTGAATGGCGTTGACCAGGATGTAGATCGAGAAAACCTTGAGTGCAACCGCCGTTATCTCTCTAGGTTTCACGTTCGCCTTAGCCTCGTTTCAGATTGCTCGGTCAGTCCAGCACGCCTCCCACTGACGCGACATAGAGAACAACCGGATTAAAGGCCAAAGTCAACACAATAAACGGCCAAAAGCCTGTCAGAGCGAGAGGCGAGGTGCAGAAACTCACCGTCACGAGAAAGGCTTGCGCCGTGCTCAGCTTCCAGGCGGTGAATCGATGCAGCATTCCGCCGACCAGCAAAATCACGCCGGCGGCCCCCATTGCCACAAACGGGGCCAGCAGGTAAGCGTTCAAGGGGTTCGAATCTGCATTGCCTGGCGTCAGCGCGTCCAGCCAGATAACCAGGCTCGCAAACGCGCCGGCGAGAATCATCGAACCCACAATCGCGCCGGCTAGCACACCGACTACGGAAAACTTCGGCACGGCTTCTTCCAGTAAATTCATGGCATCAGCCGCCCGAGTGCTGGACAGCAGACTACGGATATCGTTTCACTTCTCATAAGCCCTTCTCGGCAACATCAGCGACTTACCGAATAGGACAGACAATCGGGAGAATGGTGCCGCGCAGGCACGGGAGAGTCGGTGAGCTTTACCCTTTGGCCAGGGCGGGCGGTCGCCACCCAAACAGTTTGCCGGTTTGCATGGCCTGATCGTTGCTGAACAGCGAAGCGCTTGGGTTGGGGCTCGCAAAACGTTCGCCGGCCGCTCGCGACTCCAGGAGCACCCAGTTCGCCCGCTCCAGCCGGGCCGTCTGGTAAGCGGCAAGAGCCCGATCCGGATCAGCGTGCTGCACCAGCGCATGGATGAGCTCGGCGGCATCCTCCAGCGCCATCGACGCCCCCTGGCCAAGAAACGGGAGCATGGGGTGCGCGGCGTCGCCCAGCAGCGCCACCCGCGGCGTATGCCAGCGCGACAGCGGGTCGCGATCGAACAGCGCCCATTTGTAGCAGCCGTCAGCCGGGAGGGCGTCGATCACCGTTTGTACGGTCGGATGGAAGTCCTGGTAGGCCTGCCGGATCTCCGCGACTTCAGCGCGCTGCCGCCAGCCTTCTTCGGTCCAGTCGCTGTCTCCGGCAAACATCGCACAATTCAGCTGCGTGTTGTCGGCCAGAGGGTAGAAGACGAAGTTGCGTTGGGGCCCGATCCAGACGTTGGAGCGAGGCGCCTGATACGACTCGGGCAAATCCGTCATCGGAATCAGGGCCCGCCAGGCGATGTACCGGGTAAAGCGCGCCGGCACCTCCCCCACCATCGAGCCGCGAATGACCGAGCGAAGACCGTCCGCCCCGATCAACACCTCAGCCTCCTGATCGGGCTGCCCGGCAAAGTGCAGCGTCGCGGAGCTGCGATGTTCGCTGTATCCCGTCACCCGGTGCCCGGTATGGATACAGTCCGGGTCCAACGCGTGGATCGTCTCAGCCAGCAGGTCGTAGAGGGAGGAGCGGGGCGTTTGATAATAGTAGTCGCCGAAGTGCTCACGGACGGCTTCACCGTAGGGCGTGGTGGACAGCAGTTCCCCGCTGCGGCCATCGTGGACGCGCCCTTCCTGAGGCAGGTTCGACAACACCAAAATCTGGTCACGCAGGCCGAGCTCGTTCAGCACCGCGGCGGCGTTGGGCGCGATCGACAGTCCCGCACCAAACTCGCCTGGATCCGGCGACTGCTCGAAGACCCTGACCCGGTGCCCCGCTTTGAGGAGACCGCAGGCTGCGGTCAGCCCTCCGATGCCGCCGCCGGCAATCGCAATATCGTGCACGAGCGAATCAGCTTGTGGGAATACCCAGGGCGTCGGGGTTGAGCAAACCCTTGGGATCGGTGCTGGCTTTGATCGAGCGGATCAGCTGCTGGCTGATCGGGTCCAGCCGGTCCCAGTAAGGATAGGCCTTGCCGAGCTGAAAATGACCGGCGTTGTGGGCCTGATACAGGTCCACCAGGTCTTCTTTGAGCTGACGTACATACTCGCGGGCCGCCGGATTGGCCGGATGGCTGGGCAGATTGCCGAGGTATTCGGCGTCGATCATGGTGTCGTGGTAGATGCTGCGTTCGTCGGGCCAGTACATCGCGATCTCATAGAGGAAGCCGGCCGCCCCCACGTTTTCAAACATGCCGCCAACCCACACGCCGTGTTTCTCGAAGTCCGCCTGACGCGCTTCGACAAAAGCGTCGAAAGCCACGTGGAAGGGCAGCACATCCTCGTGCGAGAAAATGCCGTGGACGGGCACCCAGCGCTCGCCTTGGGGACCCAGCGCGGCAAAGAGCGGCGCAAAGGGCATACCCTGCACCACCGTCGGTACGGTGTTCGGAATTTCGTCAGCCACTTCGTCCATGATTCGGCGCAGCTCCTGCGCCTTGGCCTCAGCGTGTTTCTTGTCCACGCCGTGCACGAGGTAGTGGCAGGAATAGTCGGCACGCTTCAGCGCCCGGTCTCCGGCCAACCCCATCTTGGCGAGCTGCTTGACGCCGCTGGCCATAGAGCGGGCGTTTTTAAGCACCGACAGCGCCATTTCCTTGCGCCGGCCCGCCCGCTCCTCGCGCGCGATCTGTCCCTGGGACAGCGCTGCGTCGAGCGCAAAATGTTCGTCGTCCAGCCCCGCGCGGGCCGCCGCGGTCATGCCCGCGTGCAGGGCGGCAAAGTTGGGATAGGAAAACGACAGGGCAACAAACTCCTGGCGCTTGCTGAGCAGCGGAAGTGTCACCGAAACCTTGACGCCAAGCGCACCGCAGTCGCCGCAAAACAGCCCGGTGGTATCGGGGCCGTAGCTGCGAGCAAACGGCGGAGCGCCGGCGGCCGCCGTTCCCGTGTGGAACGTTGTACCGTCGCTGGCCGCAATCTCCATGCTCAGCGCCGAGTCGCCAGACACGCCGTGGGCCCCGCTGCCATGACTGATCGCGTTCTGGCTCATCGAACCCGCAACGGTTGCGGCAATGCCGGAAAATGGCCCCCAGAAGGGAGTTCTAAGTTCGAGCGGATCCAGCCGCTCCTTGAGCTCAGCCCAGGTCACGCCCGGCTCGACGGTGACAAAACCATTGGCCTCATCCACGTCGATATTTTTGAGCCGTCGGGTGTCGATCAGCATCGTGCCCTCGCGCGTGGCGAGATAGGCATCGGTGTAAGACGCGCCGCCGCCCCGAACAACCATCGGCGCGCCGTATTGATCGGCAATCGCCAGGCACCTCAGCAGCTCGTCTCGGCTCGATGGCGCCACAATAGCCACCGGCGGCAGCCCCGCGCGAAAAACGTCCGTAGCAAGGAAGGTGGCCTCTTCGGCGTCGGTGATCAGAATCTGCGAACCCAGCTGTTCGGAAAGGGTGCTGGCCAGATCGCTGCTGGCAATGGGGGCTGTTTGCATATCATCGGTCTCCGCTGGAGGAACGAATAGTCCGGACATGCCTCGCCAGCCCGGCCCTGCTGACGTGATGCAGCACTAGGAATAGTGAGCCGGTTAAGGCGTCAGCGCAATATCAGTTTGGCAAAACAGCTATGCCGTATCAGGCCAGTACCTCAGCGACCGAACTGACGAAATAGTCCAGATTGTTGTCGCGAAGACCCGCCACGTTAAACCGGGTATCGCCGACGAGATAAATGGAGAACTCGTCGCGAAGCCGCGCAACCTCCTCCGGTGCTATGCCCAGCAGGGAAAACATGCCGAATTGCCGCTCGATAAACGAAAAATCGCGTTTCACGCCAGCGTCTCTGAGCTTTTGGACCAGCTTGCTTCGCTGACCGTTGATGCGGTCCCGCATCGCGGCCAGCTCATGGTGCCAGCGAGCCGTGAGCTCTTCAGACTTTAAAATAAGGTCGACAATGCCCGGACCGTGGGTCGGCGGCATGGAATAGATCCCGCGGGTGGTTGAGTTGATGATCGACTCCGCGTCGAGCGCCTTATCGCGATTCGGTAGCACCATGGAGATGGCGCCGCAGCGTTCGCGGTACAGACCAAAGTTTTTTGAGCAGGAGCTGGTCACCATAAACTCCTGGGCCCGGTCGGCCAGCAGTCTGATCAGGGTCGCGTCCGTGTCCAGATCAACCCCGAAACCCTGGTAGGCCATGTCGACCAGCGGCAGGAATCCGCGCTCCACGCCCAGATCAACAACCTGCGACCACTGCTCAGGGTTCAGGTCGATGCCCGCTGGGTTATGACAGCACGCGTGCATCACCACAACGTCGTTTGGACCGAGCTGGCCTAAATCTTCGAGCATGCCGGCAAAATCCAGCTCTCCGGTGCTGCCGTCGCGGTATCGATAGCGCTCGAGCGTAAAGCCAGCCGCGGGGAACAGGGCCTCGTGATTCGGCCAGGTTGGGCTCGGCACCCAGATGGTGGAGTCAGGCCGGACATACTTGATGACCTCACCGGCCACCCGCAGCGCTCCAGTGCCGCCGGGCGTCTGGATTGTGGTGATGCGGCCGGCCTCTAGCGCGGGATGATCTGCACCCAGCAGCAGGCGGCTGATCGACTCGTTAAAACCCACGACACCCCGGGGCCCCAGATAGGCTTTGCTGCTTTCTGCCTGGTTGAGCGCCATTTCTGCTTCTTTGACGCAATCGAGCACCGGCGTGAGCCCTTCCTCGGTCTGGTAAACGCCTACACCCAAGTCCACCTTGTTCGGATTGGGGTCCGCTTTGTACGCCGCAATGAGGCCAAGAATAACGTCCGGGGGTACGCGAGAAATCTGCTCAAACATGCCTTTGCCAACCGATCTGTCAGAGGTCCTTAAGTTTACCGCGCCTGCCGTCTGAAACGCTGACTTTTTTCATTCTTTTGACGTAGATTCTGGGATACCCGACGCCCTAAATTTTTCGCCAATCCAAAGGAGCACCCAATGGCTTTTGCACTGCCGGGTTTGCCGTACGAAACCGACGCGCTGGAACCACATGTTTCAGCAGATACCTTCAGCTATCACCACGGCAAACACCACAACGCCTACATCATTAAGCTCAACGCTGCGCTGGAGACTGAGGCGGGCGAAAAGTATGCAGGCATGTCGCTGGTGGAAATCACCCGTAGGGCCGCCGCTGACGGTGATCAGGACACTTTCAACAACGCCGCACAGAGCTGGAACCACGAATTTCTGTGGCACAGCATGGCGCCCAACGGCGGTGGTGAGCCCAGCGGTAGGCTGGCCGAGGCGGTCAACAGCGCCTTCGGCAGCCTGGACGCCTTCAAAGAGCAGTTTGCCGCTGCGGCCGCAGGCCAGTTTGGCAGCGGCTGGGCCTGGCTGGTTGCCACCGACTCAGGGCTCGAGATCCGCGCCACCGGCAACGCCGAGACGCCGCTGACCGAGTCTGGGGTGAAGCCGCTGTTGACGCTCGACGTCTGGGAACACGCCTACTATCTGGACCATCAGAACAATCGGCCGGGCTACATCTCAGCGTTCCTCGACCACTTGATCAACTGGGAATTTGCGGCCAACAACTTCGCCTAGCCCGGATTCGCCATCCGGCGCCGTCGACAACCGCTGTCGGCGGCGCTTCCCACAGCCTAAGGGTCCGGCAACGCCTTCTTGTTGATTTTTCCGGAACCGGCTTTCGGCAGCTCAGCCAGACAAACAAACTTGGCGGGGACTTTGTAAGGGGCAAGCTGCTCTTTACAGACCGCCTGTAGCGTCAGCGGATCGGCGTCACCGGCATAAAACGCCACCACCTCCTGCCCGCGGCCTTCGCTCTCACGCCCGACCACCGCCACCTCAGCAACGCCCGGCTGCCGCCCCAGCAGCCGCTCGATTTCGGCTGGATAGATATTGACCCCGCCGCGAATAATCACGTCTTTCTCTCGACCCCGCAGCGTGATAAACCCCCGTGAGTCGACGCTGGCCAGATCACCCGGGTAAAACCAGCCGTCGGTTTCATCCTGCTGCTGCCCGCACTCGTCGACAAAAGCGCGCGCCAGGCCAGGCCCGCGGTAGCGCAGGCGGCCGGTCTCCCCAGCGGGAAGCGGCTCCCCGTCGGGGTCAACAATTTCCACCTCAAGCCGGAAGCCGGCGCGACCTACCGTGGCTGAGTACTCACCAAAGTCTTCCGGCTGCAGCACGGACACGCCACCACCTTCACTCGAGGCATAGTAGGCCAGCAGCCGCGGGCACAACCGCTCGCGAAACAGCGCAGCCTCGTCGGGAAACAGCGGCTCACCCGACACCACAAGCCGGCGAAGGTTAGGCCAGGCGGGCTGCGACCCGTCGGCAAGCGGGGCGATGCGGCGCAGGCTGGTCGGCACCAGGAACGCCGCAGTGACCGCCAGCTCATTAATCTCTCGGAGAATCTGGTCCGGCTTCTGCGGCGGCGGCGACATCACCACGGTGGCACCGGCCGCCAGGAAACACATCGCGAAGGACCGGCCGGCACCGAAGTACAGCGGCGACGCGGCGTAGAAACGGTCGCTGACGTTAAAGCCGAGCGTCACCCACTGATTGATAAACCGCTCCAGCATCTGCTGGTGGGAGACGAGTGCACCTTTGGGTCGTCCGGTGGTACCCGAGGATAACGACACCAGCCAGATCTGCTCGCCGCCATCAGCCAGCGCCGGCGGTTCGTCCCGCGCCGGCCAGGCCTCGGGCAGCGCGGCCGAAGCCAGATTCTGTGCGGGGGTGGCGGAAGGTTCGTGAATCAGCAGTTTGACGCTCATCGACCGGCCGGTCGCCAGCTTCTCGCCGTCCGTCCAGCGATGGTCCATGGGCACCAGCACCGCCCCCAGATAGGGGATCGCAAAATGCAGCACCAGATGGGCCGGGTGTTCCTTTAAGCACAGACCAACTCGATCGCCTTCCTCGACGCCCAGCTCTGCCAGCCAGCCAGCCGCCAGCGTCACTTCGCGCCACAGGGCCTCGTAGCTTAGGGTCCCGCCGGCCCATTCGATGGCCGGATGATCAGGCCGGTTTCGCGCACCGGCGCGAAGCACGCCGGCGAGGTTCATGTGCCGGCGTCTTCCGGCAGGCCATAAACCTTGATGACGTTGTCGCGAAGCAGCTTTCTCAGCGAGCTCTCGCGGATTGGCAAATCCCGTATTTCACCCATGGTGCGGGCGAAATCCAGCACCGGAAAGTCGGTCCCAAACATCACTTTGCCGCTGCCATAGCTATCGATATAGCGAACGAAGCTCTCCGGCCAGTACTTGGGGCTGTGGGCATCACTGCCGATAAACACGTTGTCGTGCTTCCAGCACATCGCGATCATCTCGTCCGTCCACGGAATCCCGACATGGATGCCGATCAGCTTAAGTTCCGGGAAATCACAGGCCACCGGGTCCAGCTTGATCGGCTGGCCGACACTCCGGCACCGGTAATCGGGGGAATAGTTCATCGACTGCCCCACCTGCATCTGTACGGGCACGCCGAGCTCGCAGCACTTCGTGTAGAACGGGTAGTACTTGGCGTGGTCCGGGGCCAGCTCAAACCAATGGGGGTAAAGGTGTGCGCCGATGAAACCGAGTTCCTTGACCGCGTACTCCAGCTGCCGCACACCCTCCATGCCCATGTAGGGATCGATGCCGCAAAGTCCGGAAAACCGCTTCGGATACTCACGCACCGCGTCGGCCACCACCTCCAGGGGCATGTGATAGCAGCCCGGAAGCCCGGGGCGCCCCGACTTGGCGGCCACGAGGAAGCCGTGCCCGATGCCGGCGTCGTCCATCCGCTGCACCATCTCCTCCAGCGTCAGGCCGGCCATCAACCCCTGCTTGGCCTTCATCTTGCCGGAGAAGAACTGCGGCCCCCAGTCCGGGCGACAGGACAACGCGCGCTCGGTCCAGATGTTGACCACGGCGTCGATAGCTTTGTAGTCCAGCGGCTCGGCACTCATAGGGCGTCCTCCTTTTGGTCGAAAGCTATCCCAGCAGGAACAGCGAGATGCGCGGGATAAAGGTTACCAGCACCAGCCCCGTCAGCATGATCAGCAAGAACGGCACCACGGCTTTGCAGATCGTCCAGAAATCCTCCTTGAAGGCGCCCATGGCCACAATCAGGTTGAGACCAAAAGGTGGCGTCAGGTAGCCGATTTCCAGATTGACGATCATCACAATGCCGAAGTGCACGGCGTCAATACCCTGCGCCGCGGCAACGGGCGCCAGCATCGGCGCCAGAATCAGCACCGCTGAGCCAATGTCCATCACCGTGCCGACCATCAGCAGAAACAGATTGCTGGTGACCAGGAATTCCGTGGGACTGGAGAACTGCTCCATAAACCAGGCGACCACCTGCTCCGGGATGCGCTCGTACGTCAGGAAAACGTTGAGGCTCACCGCAAGCATCAGCACAGGGAAC
>JBCDKA010000152.1:0-9276 GCA_038747195.1 Pseudomonadota bacterium | reverse complement strand
CCTGCTGATGGCCGGCCTGTTTCGCTCGCTGCGCGACAGCGCGCTGGTCATGGTCACCATTCCGATGTCCACCGTCGGCGGGATTGTGGCGCTCAAGGTACTGAATCTTTTTTCACTGCAGCCGATGGACCTGCTGACGATGATCGGTTTCATCATTCTGCTTGGGCTGGTGGTCAATAACGCCATCCTCCTGGTACACCGGACGCGCCAGGCTGAGGCGGACGGCGCGAGCCGCGACGAAGCGGTGCGCGGCGCGCTGGAACAGCGTCTGCGGCCCATCTTTATGAGCACCACCACCAGCATCTTTGGCATGCTGCCGCTGCTGCTGCTGCCCGGCGACGGCAGCGTGATCTATCGCGGCCTGGCAGCAGCCATCGTCGGCGGCATGACCGTCAGCCTGCTCTTCACCCTGATTATGCTGCCTAGCCTGCTGCGCCTCGGCCGCGGCAAACCCGATAGGCTTGAGCCCAAGCCCGTTCAGACGCAGCCCCTGGAGTCTGTCGCATGAAACACGCAACGATTGCCCCCTCGCTAACCCTGCTGGCCTTAGTCCTCGCCGGTCCGACGCTGGCGCAGGACAACCCACCACCGGTTCAGGTGGAAACGGCGCTTGCCGTGAGCCAGGAAGTGGCGTCCACAAGCTGGTTTCCCGGCACGGTGGTGAGCCGCAACGACGCGCGCATTGCCGCGGAGGTGAGCGGTCGGGCCACCTGGGTGGCCGAGGTTGGGACGGCCCTGGAGGCCGGCGGCGAAATTGCGCGGGTCGACGACCGGATGCTCAGCCTGCAGCTGGCGGACAACGACGCCAACATCAAGCGGCTCGAAGCGCAGCTCAAGTACGAAGAGTCGCAGGTAGCCCGGCTTGATCAGCTCGCAGACACCAACAACGCCGCGGCCAACCAGCTCGACCAGGCGCGTTCACAGGCGGAGGTGGTCAACCAGCAGCTCAACTCCGCCAAGGTGGCGCGGGAGCAGATCAACTACAACATCGAACGCAGCCGGATCCGCGCGCCCTTCCCCGGCCGGGTGGTGGAGCGACTCGTACAGCCAGGTGAGTTCCTCAATCCTGGCGTACCGGTGGCACGCCTGGTGGATACCAACGACAAAGAGATTCGGGTTCAGGCGCCGGTGAGCGCCGCACGGTTTGTGCGCGATGGCGCGAACGTCACGGTCAAAGACGAGTACCTGAGCCGCGAAAACGCGGTCCGAACCGTGATCCCGGTGGGCGACGAACGCTCGCGCATGATTGAGATTCGGGTAGCGGTCAGCGAGCCAGAGTGGGTGATCGGCAGCGCGGTGCGCGTTGCCCTGCCCAGCAGCGAAGTCCGGGAGCTGGTGTCGATTCCCCGGGATGCCCTGGTGCTGCGCGGCAGCGAGATGTTTGTGTATCGGGTGACCGCCGAGTCCACCGCGGAGCGGGTGGACGTGACCACCGGCGTTGGCCTCGGTGACCATGTGGAGGTCACCGGCAACGTCACCGCCGGTGACGAGCTGGTCATCCGGGGCGCCGAGCGTCTGCGACCCGGCCAGGCGCTCAACGTCGCCCGGTCCTGATCCCGCTCAGCCTCAGGCCGATCGGCGCAGGCCGGCCAGCTCTTCTGACGGCTGGCGCGGATCGAGATTGACCACCGCACCCGCTTCCTGATTCACCTCAAAAGCGCGGCGGACCGCAAAGAAGCGGAAGGCCAGCGGGGTAAACACCAGCGACAGCGTGGTGGTTAGAACCGTGCCGCCCGCGACGGCGATCGCAAACGGCGGCCAGAAGCCCCCACCCTCAAGAATCAGCGGCATAAAGCCACCAACCGTGGTGATCGTGGTGGAACTGATGTGGCGGGTGCAGCTCATGACGCCCTCGATGATGGGCGCAACCTCGCCGCGGCAGGCGGCTGGATCCCCTTTCAGCTCCGCCAGAATGACAATCGCGCCATTGATGGCCAGGCCCATGAGACCCATCAGCGCGACAATCACGGTGAAGCCAAACGGGTAGCCAAAGGCAAAAACACTGAGAATACCCAGCCCCATTGAGGCGCCCGCCACAGAGAAGATAATCGCGCTCAGGCGGAAAGAGTTGAACGACAGCACCACGACGAGCACCAGCAGGGTCAGGATGATCCCGACACTGGATAAGAGGCTGCCCACGGCGTCGTTGCGGCCGGAAGCTTCCCCGCCATACTCCATGGTGTAACCGGCAGGCAAGACAAAGCCGTTGTCAGCCAGCGCCCGTTTGAACTGCGTCAGGACCAAGTCCGGCAGCACGTCAGCCCGCAGGTAGCCTTCCACCGTGTTGACGCGCTGCCCGTCCCGCCGGGCGATGGCGCCGCTGGAGGGCTTGAGCTCGAGCGTGGCAAGCGCCGTCACGGGCATACCCTGAAACTCGTTACCGGCAACGGCTCGTTGCGGCGCCAAGTAAACATTGCTGAGGTCGGTTAACGTGCCGCGGCTGGCGTTGCCGACCCGAACGCGCACCGGCAGCTCTTCACTGCCCTCAAGGACCGAGCCACTGATCTGCCCCGACAGCCCGGCCTGCAGCTGACCGGCGAGGTCCAGACGCTCCAGGCCGCTTTGACGTGAGACCTCCTCGCGGGTTTGAACCACCACCTTGGGCGCCGCATCTTCCAGCGTCGCGCGGGTGGCGATCACGTCCGGCGTGAGGGATAGAATCTGCCGGGCCTGCTCACCGAGCAGGTTCAGGCGCTCGATGCTGGGTCCGTAAAGCCGGAGCTCAATCGGCGCCTGGAAACCTGGCCCCTGCTCCAGCTTGCGCACGACAATTTGCGCTTCCGGCCAGCGGCTGCTCAGGGTTTTCTGGAGCCGCGGAATGGCTTCGTTGGCGGCACGGAAATCGGTCATGTCCAGCATGCCGGTCGCAAACTGGGGCTCACCGTCCCGATTGCTTCTGATGTTGTAGTAGAACGACGGCACACCCTTGCCGATAAACCACGACTGGCGCTCAAGCTCAGGCTCGTCGGCGAGGAAACCGCGAATGTCGGCAACCAGCGTTTCGGTCCGCCGAATGCTGCTCTGCGGCGGCAGACGTACCTCGACGCTGAACATGTCTCGGTCGGCAGGCGGAAAGAACTGTTCGGTCATCGCTCCGACCGACAGGAATCCGGCGATCGGCAGCACCAGCACCGCCACCAGGCTGATCGCCGGGTGGGCCATAAACCAGCGCAGTCGCCGCCGGAACCACTGCCCCAGAGCGGGCGTCTGCAGTCCCTGCCAGATAAAGCCGCCTTCCCCCTGGCGCGGGCAGGCCCGCAGCACCCGGCCAGCCAGGCCGGCAATCACGGTGTGAGAGATGACGTAAGAGCCAACCAGCGAGAAGATCACCGACAGCGCAATGCCGCTGACAAACTCTCCGGCCGGTCCGGGCATCAGGGCAATGGGCGAAAACGCCAGGATCGTGGTCAGCGTGGAGCCCAGCAGCGGTACCCACAGGTGGCGGATGGCGCCGAGCATCGCCGCCATAGCTCGCTGCCCTTCCCGATAGCGGCGCTGGATCGAGTCAACCATCACGATGGCGTTGTCCACCATGATGCCGAGCGCCACCACCAGGCCCGTGACCGACATTTGGTGGATCGGCAGGCCGTAGAAGTTCATGACCGCCAGGGTGAAGGCGGCGGTGAGCGGTAACGCGAGCGCGACGACAATGGCAGCCCGCAGACCCAGGGTCACCATCAGCACCCCCAGGATCAGCGCAAAGCCCACCAACACGTTCATCATCAGGGTTCCGAGCCTGACGCTGGTATAGGCGTCCTGGTCGAACAGTACCTCAACGTCGACGTTACTCGACATGCCGCCACTGAACTCCGCCAGCGCCTCCTCGATGCGCCCGGTCCAGCGGTCAACGCGCGTGTTTTTTTCCATCCGCACGCCGAGCACCACCGAGTATTTCCCGTCGACGATCGCCAGGTCGGCCGGCGGGTCTACCAGCGCACGACGAACCGTGGCCACATCACCGACCCGAACCGTTTCGCCTTCAACATCCACGCGCACCGGGATCTCGGCGATGCGCTCCAGCGAGTCGAGCTCGCCCGCTACCTCCACCTGAAACTGATTGCTGGTATTGGTCAGCAGCCCGGCGGCCACCTTGGCGTCGCTGCGGCCAACCGCGGCGGCGACCTGTTGCGGCGTCATGCCCAGCGCGGTCAGCCGCGGTCCGTTGATCTCTACCAGGATTTCTTCGTCCGGCTGTCCGTAAAGGCGCACGAGTTCGGTGCCGGGGACATTGCGCAGACGGGTGTCCAGCTCATCGGCGTATCGGCCTAGCACGCCCAGGTCGAGCGAACCTGGCCCCTGCCACGTCAGCGCGAGGATGGTGGTGAACGCATAGCCGCGGTCGTCAAAAAACTCCGGCTCGCCGGTTCCGGCTGGCAGCTCGTCGACAACGTCGTTCAGGTAGTCTCGAGCTTTTGACCAAACCCGCGCAGTCTCGCTCACCGAATCTTTCAGCTCGATCCGAACCACCGACAGGCCGGCGCGCGATGTTGAACTGGTGTAGTCCACCTCCGGCAGGCGACGCAGTTCCTTCTCAATCGGCTCGGAGACGAGCGACTCAACGCGCTCAGGGGTCGCGCCCGGAAACGGCGTGATGATCAGCGCCAGGCGGTTCAGCACCTGAGGGTCTTCGGTTCGCGGTAGGGACGTAATCCCGGCCAGTCCGGCCACGATCAGCAGTGCAACCGACAGGGCCAGGATCCGGCCGTTACGCAGATAGTCGCCCATCATCAGCCCGGCTCCCCGCTGCGAGTTGTCGCGTCACCTGCGGCGGTCATCCCCAGCTGCGACGACGCCTCCGCGCGAACGACGCGCTGACCCGGCACCAGGCGATGCAAACCCGATTGAACAATCAGCTCATCGCCGGCCAGCGCTCCGCTCACAAACGCGCGGCGCGTTTCGGCAAACAGCACGCGCACGTCGCGCGATTCAATGACATAAGCTGAGCCGTCAGCTTCAGGGCGAGCCGCGTAGACGTTCCACAGCCCCCGCATGCCCTCGGTAATCGCCTCCAGCGGCACCCAGAAGCCCTCCGCGACGATGGTCTCATCGAGCTGGAGGTAGGCCTGATCGCCGAAAACCGCCGGTGCCTCCGGCGAAAGCACCACCCGGACTGGCACGGTCAGCGTCGAGCGAGTCACGTTCTGGCCGAGGGCGATCACCTGCCCGGTGGTTGCCTGGCCGGCCACCGACAGGCTGACGCTCTGACCCACGGATAGGGAGTCCAGCATGCGGACCGGCACGCCCACCCGGGCTTCCGCCTGACCGGATTCCAGCAGCCGCAGCACCGGCGTGCCGGCATTAACCACGGCGCCGGCGTCGACAAAGCGCGCGCTGACGGTGGAATCAAACGGCGCGCGCAGCTCGGATTTATCAATGCGCGTTTGGTTGGTGGTCAGCGCCGCTTCGACCTGCGCCTGACGCGCATTGAGCGTGTCGTATTCGGTGGCCAGCTCGTCAGCTCGCTGCTTGGACGCAAACCCTTTGCTTTCGAGCTCAACAATTCGCTTATTATTCAGTCGATTAAGTTCAATATTTGCGACAATTTCTTCAAGCTGCGCGGACAGCTCCCGTCGCCGGTCAAGCAGTAGATCGGTATCGAGCATCGCCAGCCGCTCACCCGCTTGGACCGTTTCACCTTCGTCGGCGGTGAGCATCGAAACCTTGCCGGCCAGCTCAAAACCGAGGTCGGTGGATTGCGCGGGGACGACCAGCCCGGCAAAATCCCGCCGGATGGCGTAAGTGGTTTGCGGCTGAATCGACGCCATCTCGACAGGCTGGGTGACAACCTGCCCGGCTTCGGGATCAGCGTTTTGGCTACAGGCGGCCAGGCCCAGCAGGGCAGCGGCGGTCAGCACGGGGCGAAGAAATTGGGGCTTGCTCAGACTTGATTTGCGCATTGTTTGCTCTATTTCTAAACTAAGCAGTCTAGAAATACTAAAACAACTAGACTGGACAGTCTAGTTTTATAAATGACACGGAGTGAAGGAAACATGCAGGCCAGCGCACCGGCCCCTCGCGGGCGTCCTAAAAGCGCCAGCAAGAAAGAGCAGATTTATGTCAGCGCCTCCCAGCTCTTCCTGGAGAAAGGGTACGACGGCGTCAGCATGGATCTCGTTGCGGAAAACGCTGGCGTATCCAAACAGACGGTCTATTCGCATTTTTCGAATAAGGAAGCGCTATTCTCAGCGTGCGTCAGAAACAAGTGCGCCGCGCACGAGCTGAGCGCTGAGGCGCTGGACCCCGCCCTGCCAGTCGGTGACGTGCTGAAAAACATGGTTGGCCAATTCAGTTCGTTGATGCATTCCGACGAGGCCATCAGGCTTAAGCGCCTGCTGATTACACACGCAGAGACCAATCCCCGGCTGTCAGCCATCTTCTACGACGTCGGT
The DNA here is from genome assembly GCA_038747195.1 of Pseudomonadota bacterium. Classification (GTDB taxonomy): domain Bacteria; phylum Pseudomonadota; class Gammaproteobacteria; order Xanthomonadales; family SZUA-38; genus JANQOZ01. Next base: position 2,887 of record JBCDKA010000152.1, on the reverse strand, counting down.
CCCGCGATGATGAAAAGCTCGCTGGAGGCCTACCTACAGGGCCAGGTGGCGCAGGGCACCCTAGCCATCGACGACGTGCCGACCGCCGCGCGGCAGCTGCTCTACATGATCCAGGGCGAACATCTGATGCGGGCCACGCTCAACGTGCCGGGCGGCCCCACTAAAGAGGACAACCAGGCGTATCTGGACGCCTGCGTGGGGATGTTTTTGAGGTGTTACCGGTCGGAAGGATCTTGAATCTTTTCGCGGCTTGCCTTAGTCCAGCCGCCAGTTGAAATCCAGCAGCAGCCGTTTCAGGTCATCGTCGAGACCGTCCCGCCGCTCAACAAATGCCGCGAGCCGCACGTGCAGGTTCGGGCTGAAGCCATAGCTCACCCAGGGCATGTAGCCCCGCATTGCCGTGGGGAACCACCAGTCGTCTTCGTTAAAGGCCGCAATCACCGCCTCGCGCTGGATGCGCTGCAGCGAATAGCCGACCTCCCAGCCGCCGATCCGCGACGCGTTACCGAGAATGACCGAAAAGCGGGCACCCTCATCCTCTTCTTCCGCCGCCAGGTTTTGCATCACGTCCAGCTGCGCCAGCAGTGGTCCAAAGCGGGTCGGCCAGACCATCTCGAGCTGAAGATCCAGCATCTCGTAATCGTTGGCCAGGCTGCCATCGAGCAATCGGTTGGTGCGGGTCCGCCGGTCTTCCACCAACACGTCTAAGTTGTCGAAGTCGAGGTAGCCCAGCCGTACGGAGCCGCCCTTCGGTGAACCCTCGAGAATCTCCCAGTTGACCTGGAACGCGTTGAGCTCGGTCAGGTTCTCATCGATGTGCATGCCCCGGAAGGTCCCCGCGAGAAACGACAGGCGATCGAAGTCGCGCACAGAAAAGTCCTGCTGCACCGATGCGCCCATGGCGCGAAGGTCGTGATCCCAGGTCGCGGGCGTCAACGTCAGCGGCATTGGCGCCATCCCGACCTCCAGCAGCGTGTCGGGGCTCAGGAAGTACCGAAGGTATGCCTCACCCAGCATGACCTCGTCGGATTCTTCGTTGTCGAGGAAGCGCACGTTGTCGGCGTTGCTGTCGTTGCCGATGGCCACCTTAAGCGCAGCCCCGACCTCCAACCGATCAGACAGAAACCGTCTCGCGCCAAACAGGCCGTGAAAACGGACACGGTCGACCTCACCGCCGTCGGGCAAATCGGTCACCTGGTCTGCTCGTGCTCGCGCCTCCCCGTAAGCTTCCCAGCTCGCCTCCTGCGCGGCGGTACTTCCCGCCGCGAGCAGCAGCAGCAGGCTGGTAAGCCAGCGTAACCCGCTCATGCGCGAAGGCTGCTCAATGCGGCCGCCAGCTCGGCCGCGTCGCTGAAGCGGGTCTTGAGATCCGGCGCCAGGCAGCGGCTGACGACCCGATCCAGCGCCGCCGGACACTCCTCCCAGACCTCGCTGAGCGGCGCAAACTCCGCGTCGCGCTTCGCCTCGTAGATCGCCATCATGTCGGTCTGCGCAAACGGAGTGACGCCGCCAAACAGTTCGTAGATCACCACACCGCTGGCGTAGACGTCTGCGTGGGCATCCACGGGATCCCCGGCCATCTGTTCCGGCGCGGCGTAACGCGGCGTGCCAAAAAACACGCCGCTTGAGGCCTCATCGTTGCGCACCGGCTGAGCGATACCAAAATCCATCAGCTTGGCGTTGCCGGCGGCCTCGAGAATGATGTTTTCGGGTTTGATGTCCCGGTGCACCACGTCTTTGCCGTGCGCGGCGGCAAGGCCGGCGCAGGTCTGGCGGACGATCCGCAGGCCGGCGGAGAACGGCAGGCGCGAGCGCTGGCGCATCAGATACTTGAGCGTCATGCCGCGCACGTACTCCATCGAGATATAGGCCACGCCTTCATAGCTGCCAAAGTCGAACGTCCGCAGCACGTTCGGGTGGGTAATGATGCGCGCGAGCTTGATTTCTTCTTTGAGCTGCTGGAGATACTTTTCGTCGCTTGCCATGGTCGGCAGGAGCGTTTTGAGCGCCACAAAGTCATCCAGGTCGCGGTCAAGCGCCTTGTAGACCATGCCCATGCCGCCCTGGCCCAGAATCGATACGATCTCGAAGCGGCCGGCAAACACGTCACCCGGCACCACTTCGCGGGTTTTGGAGACGCTTTCGATGACGCTCTCAGCCGCGTCGGTGCGGTCCGCCGCCAGGGTTTGGTCAGAGACCGCTGCGGCAAACTCCGCCAGGTGCTCGTTGCTCAGCGCCAGGTACTTCCGGCCGCTGATCCGACCCTGGTGGAACATCGGTTTCTTCTGGACGGACGTCAGCAGCTCGCCAACCTGGTCCCGGATCGACGGCGCAAAGAGCAGCGTTCCGGGCTGCGCTTCCTCCAGCAGCAGGTCAACCTGATGGCTCGCCTTGCCGATCAGCACCTCGGCGCTGGACATGCCTGCCCGAACCATGCCTCGATCGACGGTGCCCATGACCAGCGCTTTGCTGGGCTGATCGCTGGCAAACTCCACGACGTGACCGGCGAACTCGAGCGCGTGGGCTATCGCCAGATCCCCCCGGAACCCGATCAGCGCCCGGTGCCCCGTAAACGACTCAAGCCGGGCGTCCAGCGCTTCGGCGAGCGCCGCGATCTGCGACAGGGTCGACTGGAACTGCCGGACGTTTTGCTCGGCGCTTCCGGTCTGCTCCGGGTTGGCCATGTGGCGGTAATCGAGCGCCAGCAGCGCCAGCTGCTCACGGGCCGGCTTGCTGCCGGGCTGCTGTGTCCGAGTCACGCTGCCCTGCTCAAAAGCCGGATCGGGCAGATAGCGCGACAGGTCAGACACGTACTCTTCCATGTCACGTTTTTCCCGCAGGTCGCTGAGCAGCGTTTCGAACGCGTTGCCCAGATCCACAATTTCCT
>JBCDKA010000151.1:0-9401 GCA_038747195.1 Pseudomonadota bacterium | reverse complement strand
TCAGCAGCGCAAACGGAAAAAGCGGAATCATTCTGACCAGCAGCAGTCCGAGTACGCCCTGCCGATGAACAAACAAGCTCATCTCACCCATCCGGGCCGACCCCGCACGCCGGGTGACAAAGCGGCCCAGCGGCCCGCGCGCCATGGGGTAGACCAACGCGGCTGCCAGGCCAGCGCCGACGAGCGCGAGACCGGCGGCAGGCAGATTGCCGAACAGAAAACCGCCCAGCAACAGCATGGCAAGCCCACCCGGCAGCCCGGCCAGCATAACGCCGGCGTAAAGCGATATGTACGCCAGCGCCGCCAGCAGCGGCTGCTGCTGGGCCAGCGACTGCAGCTGTTCAATCCACTCCAATGTCTTGCTCCCGCCCCATTCACGTAGGCTATCGGATTAAGGTTAACCGGGTCTTGGTGAAGCCGATGTCGCGCTCAGCGGCGCTGAGGGCCAGCTACTTCTTCCGCCCCGCCACCGGTTCTTCAATCTCGGTGATATCCACCAGATTCCAGGGTAGCGGATGGTTTCGAAAGAGCCGCTTGCCCTTCCTGGGATAGTCCGCAACGTCGTGGGCAAAGCGGTGCCCGGTCACAATACACTTAAGGACGGTGTCCCCGGTATTTTTTAGCGAATGGGCCTCGCCACCCGCGCGATAGCCCACGAAGTCGCCCGCCCGGATGGTGAAGGTCTCGTCGCCAACCGTGGCCTGCGCTTCCCCTGCCAGAACATAGAGACACTCTTCTTCGTGGTAGTGAACGTGGGTTTCCGTCGACTCAAAGCCAGGCTGCACCTCAATGATGTGAAACCCGAGCTGCTTAAGGCCGGTCAGGTCTCCCAGCGATTTGTTGACCCGGCGAGCGGAATCGTTCAGAAAATGGGTTTTGGCAAAGCCTTCCATCTGTTCGATTTCATCAGCGGTCACAAGATATCTGTCCATTACTTTTCCTTTGGCACCAGCAGGCGCCACTACCCTACGCGAGGGCCGACAGCCCGCCCAGCCCCACAATCGGCGCGGCCCGATGGCGATTTGTCATGGCTGCGCCAAAGCGGCGTCGCGGGCTCAGCGTCGTTTGGCCTGCCGCGGCTAAGCAACAGCGCCAAACGATTCTGGTAAATTCACGGGCTCAACATCGGCTGAGAATCGGAAAATGCAAAAGTCCCTTATGATCGTGCTCCTCTTGGCGCTAACCAACCTTGCCGCGGCGCCCGCCGATGAGGTTCGAGGGCCGGTCAGCTTCGCTGATTTGACCGGCGTGATGGTGCTGGACAACCTGTACATCGCGGGCCAGCCCTCGTCTGAGGCGCTGGCCGCTGCCCGAGCGCAGGGCATCGATGTCGTGATCAACCTTCGCACCAGCGGCGAAATGCGCTTTGACGAGCAGGCGACCGCGGAAGGTTATGGCCTGTCGTATCACCAGGTTCCCATTGCGGGCGCCGACGGTTTCAGCGCAGAGCTGCTCGCGCAGATCCATTCGCTGGTAACGGCGGCTGGCGATCAGAAAGTACTCGTGCATTGCGCGAGCGGCAATCGAGCCGGCGGCTGGTTGGCACACTATCTGGCTGACCGGCAAGACATCGAAATCGATGACGCGTTCGCGGCGGGTCGGCAAGCCGGTCTGCGCAGCCAGAAAATCGAAGCAAACCTCCGTCAGCAGCTGGGGCAGCAGCCCTGAGGCCAAACGCCTGATGGCCGATTTGTTTGAACCGGTGGACACCGACGCGGCGCCGCCGCCGCCGCTGGCCGAGCAGCTGCGGCCCGCCAATCTGTCGGAGGTGGTCGGTCAGGATCACCTGCTGGGTGAGGGAGCGCCGCTGGCGCGGATGGCCGCTGAAGGGCGCATACCGTCGCTCATCCTCTGGGGGCCACCGGGGGTGGGCAAAACCACGCTCGCCAGGCTCCTGGCGGAACGCGCGGCGCTGCATTTTGAGGCGCTGTCAGCGGTGTTTTCGGGCGTGGCAGATTTGCGTAAGGTCTTTGCCGCCGCCAAAACGCGGCGCGAGACCGGTCGCGGGACGCTGATTTTTGTAGACGAAATCCACCGCTTCAATCGCAGTCAGCAGGACAGCTTCCTCCCCTTTGTCGAAAGCGGTGTGATCACGCTGATCGGCGCCACCACCGAGAACCCCTCATTCGAGCTGAACGGTGCGCTCCTGTCACGAGCTCAGGTTTTTGTGCTCCATCGGCTGGATGACGCCGCGCTGGAAAGCCTGCTCCTGCGCGCTGAGCAAACCGCGGGCCGAACACTGCCCGTGACCGATGTAGCGCGGACGGCGCTTCGGGCCATGGCTGACGGGGACGGCCGCTACCTGCTCAATCTCGCCGAAGAGCTCCTGGCGCTGCCTGCGGGGACCCAGCTAGATCAGTCGGCGCTCGGCGGCCTGCTGCAGAAACGCGCGCCGGCGTACGACAAAAATCGCGACGAGCACTACAACCTGATCTCGGCGCTCCATAAATCGGTTCGCGGCTCGGATCCCGATGCGGCGCTGTACTGGTTTGCCAGGATGCTGGCCGGCGGCGAAGACCCGCTCTACCTGGGGCGCCGGCTGGTCCGCATGGCCAGCGAAGATATTGGTTTGGCCGATCCGCTGTCGCTGATGATCGCCAACGAAGCGGTTCAAACCTACCGTCTGCTCGGTTCTCCCGAAGGTGAGCTGGCGCTGGCTCACGCCGTCGTGCATCTGGCGACGGCACCCAAGTCCAACGCCGTTTATCGAGCGTTTGGCGAGGCGATGAAGAGCGCCCGCAAGACCGGGTCTCTGGCGCCACCGGCGCACATCCTGAACGCGCCCACGACCCTGATGAAAGAGCAGGGCTACGGGGCGGGCTACCAGTATGATCACGACAGCCCCGACACTTTTTCCGGCCAAAACTACTTTCCGGAAGGGCTCGATCGCCCGGTGTTCTACAACCCCCAGGGAATCGGGCGGGAAAAAGATATCCGCGCCCGGCTCGAGCGATGGCGGCTGCTGCGGAAAGATCGGGGACACTAGCAGCGTGTTGATGACCGACACGAGGGCCTGAAGGCTATGAGCGTAGAGCTTCGACCGCTGCCGGATGACGCGCTGCTGCAGCGCTATGCGAACGGCTGGGAAAAGCCCGGTAAACCGCCTTACACCGACTGCTTCGTTTTGCGCTGTAAGAAATCCGTGTCCCTGGAAGACTACGTCCGGGCGTTTTACACCAGCCGACTATTCCGGCTTGAGCGTTGGCTGATTCGGCTCGCTGCGCGGCGTCCGTCCACCGACCAGCAGGTCGCTGAACTTGCCGCTGCGCAGCGGGAAGACTTTGCGGTTTGGACGGTAGAGGCGCGCCGCGAGCACGAGCTGCTGCTGAAGGACCTTGGCGGTCGGACCCGTTCCTGGCTCCGCGTGAGCGCCGCCAGCGGCGGCACCGATCTGTGGTTTGGCTCCGCCGTGCTGCCAAAAGTCGATCGCGACCGCGGGCGTTCGACCCTTGGCTGGGTCTTCTCAGCGCTGCTTGGCTTTCACAAGATTTATTCCCGCGGACTGCTGGTGGCCGCAGCACGCCGGTTGGCTAGAACCGATTAAACTACCTGACGGCTGACCCAGGACGCTCGCCCGATGTTCTCCTACTTTGAGAATCTGCTGAAACCCTTTCCGCCGGAACCGCCCGAGCGCCCGCCGTCGACCCTGCTGGCATTTTGCCTGCATTACACCCGAGGCGTCTGGCCGTGGGTGCTGCTGATGTCGGCGATTGCAACGCTGACCGCGCTGACGGAGGTGGCCCTGTTTGCGTTTCTTGGCAATTTGGTCGACTGGCTGGCGGACGCCGACCGTGCCACGTTTTGGGAGCGCGAAAAAACGCGCCTGATCTTTTACGCCGCCGTGGTTCTGCTGGCTCTGCCGCTGCTGTCGCTGGCGGCAGGGTTAATCCATCACCAGACGATCATCGGCAACTACCCGATGAGGATCCGCTGGCAGGCACATCGCTACCTGCTGCGGCAGAGTTTCGGCTTTTACCAGGACGAGTTTGCCGGTCGCATCGCCACGAAGGTCATGCAAACGGCTCTGGGCGTCCGTGAGACGGTCATGAAACTCGCGGACGTGACCGTCTATGTGAGCGTCTATTTTGTCGGTGGATTGCTGCTCGTGGCCAGCTTCGATCTCTGGCTGGCCGCCCCGTTTGTGGGCTGGCTCCTGGCCTATGTCGCGCTGCTGGCGCGCCTGCTACCCCAGCTGGGCAAGGTCGCGGAAGCGCAGGCTGACGCGCGTTCGATGATGACCGGGCGCATCGTCGACAGCTACACCAACATCATGACCGTCAAGCTGTTTGCTCACGCCGGCCAGGAGGAACGCTACGCCAAAGACAGCATGGTGGGGTTTATGGACACCGTGCACGCCATGATGCGTCTGGTGACCAAAATGGAAGTGTCGCTGCAGATCATCAATGCGCTGTTTTTGTTTGCGGTGGCCTTCACCGCCATCTGGTCCTGGCAGGGTGGCGGGGCCACGGCCGGGGTGGTGGCTGTGGCCGTCGGGATTGTCCTGAGGGTCCATGGGATGTCTCACTGGATCATGTGGGAGATGTCTCAGCTGTTTGAAAATCTGGGCATGACGCACGACGGGATGAGCACCATCGCCAAGGTGCAGACCGTGCGAGACAAACCCGACGCTCCGGAGCTTGTGGTCGAGCAGGGGCGAATCGAGTTTGATCAGGTAAGGTTTCACTACGGCAAGGATGCGGGTGTTTTCGAGGCGCTGGATCTGTCGATTGCGCCGGGCGAAAAGGTGGGCATCGTCGGTCGTTCCGGGGCGGGCAAAACCACGCTGATGAACGTGCTGCTGCGGCTTTTTGACCTGCAGGGTGGACAGATTCGAATCGACGGACAGGATATCGCGGCGGTAGATCAGGAATCGCTGCGGCGCCAGATTGGCGTGGTGACCCAGGATACCTCGCTGCTGCACCGCTCGATTGGTGACAACATCGCCTACGGTCGGCGCGAGGCAACGCAAGCGGAAATCGAGTCGGCGGCACGCCGGGCGAACGCCCACGAATTTATTCAAGGATTGACCGACGCCAGCAACCGCGCAGGTTATGAGGCGCACGTCGGCGAACGCGGCGTCAAACTTTCCGGCGGTCAGCGACAGCGTATCGCGATCGCGCGCATGTTCTTGAAGGATGCGCCGATCCTGGTGCTCGACGAGGCCACATCGGCGCTCGATTCCGAAGTCGAGGCGGCGATCCAGGAGAATTTGAGTGAACTGATGAGCGGCAAAACCGTGATTGCCATCGCACATCGGCTCTCCACCATCGCCGCCCTGGATCGCCTGATTGTGATCGAGGATGGCTCGATCGTTCAGCAGGGCAGTCACGAGGAGCTGGTCAGCCAGGAGGGGCTCTACGCAACGCTCTGGCAACGCCAGTCCGGTGGCTTTATCGCCTGATCGAACACCGGCGGCTCGGGGTTTGCCACCCTCGCCATCGACATAGTCCTGCGGCGACAGGCAAATCCGATGAAAGAATTCACTCGCGCTCGTCTCTAACGGTAAAACAGGAGATGGAACGATGAGCGAACGACAAGACTCAGCCCTGGAGACGCAGCTCGAGCAGCTGCGCAACGTCACGACCGAAACGGCGGCGCAGCGGGTCCGCAGCGGCGTTTCACGCCAGCTGGCCGGCCGTCGACGGGTGGTGCTCCTGGCGCTGGTCGCCACGGCTGTGGCGGCACTGGCAACCGGGGTTTTTGTCGCGCAGCGAGACCCGTTTGGCTATTTCGCGCTGACCTTTACCACCGTGTTGCTGGCCTGGACGGCCCTACGTTTTTCGCGCGAGGCGCGCGAGCTGGCGGAGCTGGGATCAGCCCGGCAGATGCTGACCCGCTGGCGCTCGGATGTGAGTCGCGAGCTGCGGCAGACGATGCTGGCCCAGCTGGTGGCCTTTCAGTTCAGCCTGTTGACGGCCTGGGTTCTATGGCGCCACGGGCTTGTCGACTATCGCGGCTGGATCTACCTGGTGACGGCGCTACTGATCTGGGTTTATGCCCTGTATCAGCTGCTGGTGGTACGACCGTCTCTCAGGCGAGAGCTGGAACTGATCGCAGATGACCAGTAGCACGACACGCCTGGAATCCCGCGAACCGTACGCCCTCGATCCGGATCAGGTATTCCGAGAGCACTACCCGCAGGTCTATCGCCTGGCCCTCAGCATGGCGGGCAACCCGGCGGACGCTGAGGACATCAGTCAGGAGACTTTTCTGGCGGTGTTTCGTGGCCTTAAGTCGTTTCGCGGCGATGCGCTCATCAGTACCTGGATCTACCGGATTACGGTCCGCGTGGCCACCCGCTGGCTTGCGCGCCGCGGTCCTGTCCGCGAACCGAGCTTCACTGAAGGCCGAGCTGACGCACCCATCCCGATCGACCTGATCAGTGCGCTGCAGCGGCTGCCCGTGACCTCCCGCATGATCATTGGCCTGGTCGCGGTGGAAGGATTGTCACACCGAGAGGTGGCCGAGCTGCTCGGGATACCCGAAGGCACCGTCGCCAGTCGACTGTTCACGGCCCGGAAGCGGCTGACGGAACTGCTGGGAGACTGAACAAGAAACGGTTGAGCATGCGGCGAGTCTAGCCGCCGTGTCGCCGGACTGGTCAAGCGCGCGCTGGCGGGCGACACTGCGCAGCTCTGGCGACAAACCATACGGAACACTTTGAGAAACCATCAGGAAGAGCTAGCGCTGCAGGCCCTGATCGAGGGTCGGCACGGGGATCCCTTTTCGGTGCTCGGCCCGCATCAGCGGGAGGGACAATGGGTCGTCACAACGTTCCAGCCGCAGTCCGTTCAGGTTGAGCTGCTGGGTCTTGATGGAGCCGTCCTGGCCTTGATGGACCGCCTTCACCCCGCGGGGCTTTTTGAGGCGACGTTGCCACCGCGTCGCCGGCGCTACCGGCTGCGCTGCACGGACGAAGCCGGGGCAAGCATTACGATGGACGACCCGTACAGCTTTCCCTCGACTCTCGGTGAGATGGATCAGCATCTGCTGGGCGAAGGCACACACGAGCGTCTCTATGATGTTCTCGGGTCGCAGCTCATGAGCGTGAAGCGGACCGCGGGCACGCGTTTTGCCGTCTGGGCGCCTAATGCGCGGCGGGTCAGCGTGGTCGGTAACTTCAACCTCTGGGACGGTCGGCGCCACGTGATGCGGCGCCATGTCGGGATTGGCATCTGGGAAATCTTCATCCCCGGCATCGGCCACGGCGAGCTGTACAAATATGAGGTGATGGACTCGGAGGGCCGGGTGCTGCCCCTGAAAAGTGACCCGCTGGCGGCCAGCCATGAGGGGCCGCCGGGCAATGCCTCGCGCGTCTATCGCAGCACCTACCGCTGGCACGATCAGGACTGGATCAAAAACCGCCCACACCGGACCTCGCTGGACCAGCCGATAAGCATCTATGAGGTGCACCTCGGGTCCTGGCGGCGCCACCCGGACGGCAGGCCGCTGAGTTATCGCGAGCTCGCTGACGTTTTGCCAGCCTACGTCACGGAGCTCGGGTTTACCCACGTCGAGCTCCTGCCCGTAACCGAGCATCCGTTTGAAGGGTCCTGGGGCTATCAGCCGATTGGCCTGTTCAGCCCGACCTTTCGCTGGGGTTCGCCAGATGATTTTCGGCGCCTGGTGGATGCCCTTCATCAGGCGGGCCTCGCCGTGATCATGGACTGGGTGCCCGCCCATTTTCCGAAGGATGATCACGGCCTGCGCCGCTTTGACGGCAGCGCCCTGTACGAGTACGCGGACCCCAGGATGGGTGAACACGCCGACTGGGGCACGATGGTGTTCAACTACACCCGTACCGAGGTGGCAAACTACTTGATCGCCAGCGCCCTCTACTGGGTCGAGCAGTTTCATATCGACGCACTGCGGGTCGACGCGGTGGCCTCGATGCTTTATCTGGACTATTCCCGAGAAGCCGGTCAGTGGGTGCCCAACGAGCATGGCGGCAACCAGAACCTGGCGGCCGTCGCGCTGCTGCAGCGTATGAATCTGGCGGTGCAGAGCCGCGGCGCACAAACCCACGCGGAGGAGTCCACCGCATGGCCCGGCGTGTCACACCCGGTGGCCGACGGGGGGCTCGGCTTCACCGCCAAATGGAATATGGGGTGGATGAACGACACGCTGAGCTACATGGGCCAGGACCCGCTGTATCGGTCGCATCACCACGACCGAATGACGTTCGGGCTGGTCTACGCATTCGACGAGAGCTTTGTCCTGCCGCTCTCGCACGATGAGGTTGTCCACGGAAAACGCTCGCTCCTCGGCCGCATGCCCGGAGACGATTGGCAGCAGCTGGCCAGTCTGCGGGCGTACCTCACGTTTATGTTTGCCCACCCTGGCAAAAAGCTGCTGTTTATGGGCAGCGAGCTGGCCCAGGCAACCGAGTGGAATCACGATCATGAGCTTGACTGGGGGCGGTTAGCGCACGCGGGGCCGCGCGGGGTCCAGGCGCTGGTCCGCACGCTAAACGGGCACTACCGGGATCTGCCGGCGCTTCATCAGCGAGACTGCCGCTCGGAGGGATTCAGCTGGATCAACTGGCAGGATCGTGATCGCAGCGTTTTTTCCTGGTGGCGCCAGGGTGACAACGGCGAACCCGTGGTTTGTGTATTCAACTTTACGCCGATGGTCTGGCACGACTATCGACTGGGCGTTCCCAGCGCCGGCACCTACCGGGAAATGCTGAACAGCGATCGAGAGGAGTTCGGCGGCAGCAATCTCTACAACCCGCCGCTGGCGTCACTTGCTGAACCCTGTGACTCCTGTGATCACAGCCTGGTACTGACCGTGCCGCCGCTCGCGGGGCTTTGGCTTCAACCGTCTTGACCCACCGCAAGCTCAGTCTGGAGGCCGGCAGCGCCGGACCGCTTGGCGCAACAACCGACGCCAGCGGCACCAACTTTGCCCTCTTCTCGACCTGCGCCGAGGCCGTTGAGCTGTGCCTGTTTGATCCTCGCGGCGAACCGCAGCAAAGTTTCCAGCTCCACAGCACGACCGGCGGGCGCTGGCACGGGTATCTGGCCGGCGTGCAGCCGGGTCAGGCCTACGGCTATCGCGTCCACGGTCCTTTTGATCCTAGCGTCGGGCTTTTCTGCAATCCCGCCAAGCTGCTCATCGACCCGTACGCCCGTGCCCTGAGCGCAGAAGCCGTCTGGTCGCCAGCGCTCAGGACGCTGTCGTCTACGGGAGAACGCTGCGCGCAGGACAGCGCAGCCTTCGTACCAAAGTCGCTGGTCACGCAGTCGCCTGAGATGACGCCGGTACGTCGGCCGGCCACACCCTGGTCGGAGTCCATCCTTTACGAGATGCATCTGCGTGGTTTCACGATGCAGTTTCCCGAGCTCAGCGAACGCGAGCGCGGCGTTGTGGCGGGCCTTCGCAACAAGCGGGTGTTGGCG
>JBCDKA010000150.1:0-9546 GCA_038747195.1 Pseudomonadota bacterium | reverse complement strand
TTCAGCTCGTTGCCGCGCTCATCAAATTCGCTCAGGGTCACCCCGCCATCCATATCGCGATATTCCGTGACGTTGCCGTCGGCGTCATAGGTCCACCGCTGCTCGACAAATTGGGTCGCGTCAAAGTAGTCATGGCGAACGCTGAGCAGACCGTTTTCGTCGTAGAACCGATCGATGCGAAAACCGCGGGAATTGAACACCGTCTCGATGCCGCCCGCTGAGGGAAACTCAAACCGGCTGCAGCCAACCAGCGTGACCGGGTCACCTTCCGGATCGCAGTGCGCAATCAGGCGACCCAGATCGTCAAAGACCATCTGCGACACCGGATTCCCGTCCGCATCCAACGTTCGCGTCACGTGGTTGGGAAACGCCGGGTCGCCATAGTCGTAGCGGGTCACGCTGCCGCCCAGATCGGACGCCGCAACGAGCCGACCCTGCGCGTCGTATTCATACGTCAGGCGGGCGATCTCACCGCTGTCGTCTTCGACCAGCGAGATAGCCGTAAGCTGGCCGGCGCTGTTGCGCTCATAGTCCACCCGCGAGCCCCAGGAGCTTTGCCAGCCGTTCTCGTCCGCCGTCAGGACGCCCCCCTGCGGATCGCGCACCTCCAGCAGGCCGTCAAATTCACTGAGGACATACACGGTGCCGTCTTCGGTTTCGAGCTCGTACAGGTTCGGGTTGTAGGGGATCACAAAGTCCGCAAAGCCAGCGCCGAGCTGGCTGACGGTGGACGAGGCATCCACTGCTCGCAGCGTGTCGGTGACCCCCGAATCGGGTTTGAACTCAACGTCAAACTGAAACACCGCGGGGAAACTCTTTGGCTGAGGATCAAAGGTGAAGCCCACCCGCTCGCCGTCGGGTTTCACCACGTTGACCCGTGTCTGGCTCGTAAACGGTTCGGCCGTAAACGTGGCAAAACCGCTGGAGCCCGGCGCCGCGTCAACGGCCGAGTCGGTAACGCTTCCCGTCAGGACCAGACTCCAGCCGGGGCTGAAATCACCGTCGCCGAGCGGCACATCCAGGCTGTCGTACGCTCGACCCACGACCAGCGGGAAGGTGCCGAGCTGCCAGACCAAATCGCGAAGCACAAACGACAGGCGGCCCGGTTTAACCCCGGTGCCGGCGGCGAGCGGTACCGCAAGACCCGCCGCCTGAGCACCGTCCTCAGCGAGGATGTCGATCAGATAATCTCCCGCCTGAAGCAGCGTCGGATCAAAGACGGCCACCTCGCTGTCCGTGACCGGACCGCTGCCCGTGTTGATCACCGTGCTGTCGCCGGTCAGCGGGTTGCGCAGCGATACGGTCCAGGTCAGCACCGCCGGCGTGTTGTCCTCGATGCTCGCGACAATCGACACCGGCTCGTTGTGGGTGGAACCCGGCAGCGGCGAGGACAGCGTCACCACGGGCGCTTCCTCGTCATTACAGTCAGCAACCGATAGATCCGATAGCCCCTGGCCCGCCAGCCCGCTGGGATCTATAGCGTCAGCCTGCGCCGGGAACACGCCCGCCGCTGTCGGCGTCCAGAGGTAGCAACGGGACGCGTCGAGCGGCCGCAGCGTGCCGCTGATGCGGAGGCTGACATCCGTTAGGCCCACGTTGTCGCTGGCGGCAACGCAGACTGCTGCCGGCTCGTTGCGGCAGGCCAGTGCCGGCGTTTGGCCAATCGCTACCGTGGGCGCCTCGTTATCCGGCGTCAGCGTGAGGTCAAAGGCCAGCTCGTCGCGACCGCCCCAGCCGTCGGTGACCTCCAGACGAATCGGGTAGGCGGCGGCGGCCTGGCCGACGGTGGTCCAGTGCAGCCAACCTAGGCTCTCGTGCAGCGTCATGCCGATCGGCGCTTCGAGCAATCGAAACGTCAGCGTATCGCCGTCAGCGTCGCTTGCCGCCACGCGGACGCTGTAGAAGCTGCCGATGACGGCCGTGGTGGGCGGAACGGTACTGATCTGTGGCGGCTGATTGCTGGCGCGCACGTTGATCGAAAACGACTGGCTAGCGACGCCGCCCGCGGGATCGGACACCTGAACGGTCACCGGCGCGACGGATGCTTGGCCGCTGCCGGGTGTCCAGCTCGTCAGGCCGGTCGCGGAATCGATGGTCATGCCTGCCGGGGCGGTTGCCAGCGACCAGGTGAGGGTCTCAAACTCCGGATCGATGGCCTCTGCCTGATAGGTATAAGAGGACCCGATGCGAGCCGTGACCGGTGGCGAGGTCACCACATAGGGCGGCTGGTTAGGCAACGCCGCAAGCACCGTGAGCTCAAAGCGCTGCCGCGCCGTTTGACCGTTGCTGTCGACCGCCTGAAGCTCCACTAGGTGGGTTCCCAGATCCGGTCCACCCGGCACCCATGTCAGATCGCCAACCTGGGTATCCAACGTCATGCGGTCCGGGCCTTCAACGAGCGTGACCACCGGCGCAGCAGGCAGGGGGCTCGTGACCCGCCAGGGATAGCGATACTGAATGCCCACCGCGGCGACGGTGACCGGGACGCTGGCAAAAGCGGGGCCGGGCTCGTTGACGGCCGGCTCCCCGACGTAGAGCGTCCAGGCCTGACTCGCCTCTCCGCCTCGCCCGTCCGCAGCAAGCAGCACAAAGCTGTGCTGGCCCGGCGCCGGCACCGGCCACGCAACCGCACCGGTGGCGCTGTCGACCGTCGCGCCCCCAGGTGCCGCCGTCAGGCTGTACGCAAGCGTATCGCCATCCAGATCCGAGGCCTGCGCGGCGTAGGCGTAGGCGGCGCCGATGGCGCGCTGGGTTTCAGGCGTCGAGATAAATACCGGCGGTGAGTTGAACGCACCATCCGCTACCTGAAGCGCAAAACCTTGCCGAGCCGTTGCGCCCCGGCCGTCGTCCGCGGTGATGACCACCTCGTAGTTGCCGATCTGGGGCGGGGTCCAGGTGAGTTCACCGCCCACCAGGGTCATGCCGGCGGGCCCGCTCGTCAGGGACAGCGTCACCGCGTCACCGTTACCGTCATCAGCCTGGATCGCGTAGCGCCAGGTGCTGCCGGTGGTTGTTCGGCTGACCGGCACGCTGGTGAAAAACGGCGGCTGGTTGACGGGCGCAATCCAACGCGGCGTGAAGTCGATCGCCTGGCGAGCGCTGTTGGCCAGCGCCAGCTCACGCGCAGCTGAAAGCGAGGCCGCCGAGAGCGTCGCGCCGTCCGCCACCATGACCACGTACGGTTCGCCCTGCGGCGTGAAGCCGTCAGCGTTCTGCAGGCCAAGGCTGGCCTGGGCGTCACGGCCAACGGTCATCAACACCGGCCCCGGGATGGCCGCGCCGGCGTTGTCCGCCTGAACGTCAACCAGCACTCGGTTGTTAGTGATATCGAAGCTGGTTGCGCTAAAGCGACCGTCCAGCAGCACGGAAGCGTCAGCCAGATCCGCCCACGGATCGTCATCGCTGCCGCCGCCGGTCAGAGACAGATTCACCTCGGCGGTTGCGCAGCCGTCAGCCGCCTGCACCGTAAACTCGTTCAGGCCGGCGTCGAGTGATACCACCGAAAAGAATGAGCCGGACGCGTCAAAGATATCTACCGGTCGCCCATCGATCAGGACATCCTGCAAAGGCTGGGTCGGCGCAACCGGAATCACCCGGCCGCTCACCACCAGCGACACGCCGGCCGGCAGGACGGCGCCACCGGCCGGCGTCAGGTCGACAACACGAGGCGGCACCAGCGCACCGTCCACTGCCACACATCCCGGATCGCGCTCGGGGGTCTGAGTGCGATAAGTGTTGTGCGCCTCCCAGCTGTTCTCCTCAGTGAACGGCACGCTCCAGTCGCCGTTGATGTTGTTGATGTGATAGTTGTGCTGGTTCCACACCGGGCGCGAGTCCACCCAGCGACCAGTATGGCCGATCACAAACAGGCCGTTGGCCCCGGCGACCACCACCTCAGCCTGCCGGTCACCGTCCACGTCGGCCAGGGTGGGGTAATCGAGCACCGTGCCCGACCCGGTGTACGGCTCATTGAAGAGCCGCTCGCCGTCCGCGCCGTTGAAAACCAGGAAGCCATCTGCCGCGCCGTTCCAGATAATCTCCCAGGCACCGTTGCCCGTCAGGTCCTGCGCCGAAACGCCGGACGCTGACGCGCTGTTGTCGGCCACGTCCTGCTCCCAGACCAAACTGCCGCCTTCGTCCAGCACCTGCAGGAGGTGGTCGTTGACCACAAAGCCCGCGTTAATGGCGGACGCCGTCACGACATTGGGTTGCCCGTCGCCGGTGACGTCCGCCACCGTGACCGGGCTCGGCCGGTACAGATCGGTGCGATTGGTCTCGTACCGCCAAAGCAGGCTGCCGTCAGACTCCAGCGCCTCAACGATGTGGCCCCAGTTGATGATGACCTCAGCGCCGCCGTCGCCATCCAGGTCGGCAATCGCCGGTCCACCGAAGGCTCCCGCGCCGCCGGCCACCACTATCGGGTCGGGGAGCTCTCGGCGCCAGACTTCGGTGCCGCCGTTAAACAGGTCGATCACCCGCAGCGTCCAGGTCTCCGCCACGATGAGATCGAGCACGCCGTCACCGGTCAGATCCGCCAGCACCGGGACCGTGGGGAAGTCAGAACCCAGCGGCTCGGAAAACGTGATGTTCCCCTGCGCGTCGAGAACGTGGACCGCATCGCCGATGCTGGCGATCACCAGCTCCGGTTCGGGGTCCAGATCGAGGTTGGCCACCGACGGCCCGCCCCAAGCCAGGTCCTGGGATGCGAAGTAAGAGGTCACGGCCGTGTTGCTCCAAAGCACCTGACCGTCGTGACGGTAGGCAAAGGTGCCGTCCCGACCGCTGACGATAATCTCAGCCCGGCCGTCACCGTCCAGGTCGGCGATGGCCGGCTCGGCAGCCGGGCCGGCCAGATCGCTTGTCCAAAGAATGGGCGAACCGCTCCCCGCGTCCTGGCCATCACCGCGATAGACATAGAGCCGGCCGTTGGCCGAGGGCGCCACCAGCTCGACCAGGCCATCACCATCCAGGTCGCCGACCCCGATCGTCGAGATAAAGCCGGTACGGGTCTCGCCTGGCAGCGTCTCCAGCGCCGTGTCGTCAAACCACTCCACCTCGGGGACCGCAGAAAACGTGTCAGCGGGATTGACCTCAAACGCGTCGATTCGGGGACGGGCCCCGTTTATCGCGGGGAGCGCCACCTGCACGGTGTGAGCGCCCTCACCAAGACCGGTGAAGTGCAACGCCCGAGGTTGAGCGCTGAATGGCGCGCTGGGCGAGAGCAAAACCTGGCCCTGGCTGACGCCGTCGATGACCACCTCTAGCGACGTGTTGTCTGCCTCGTACGCCAGTACGGTCACGGAGTCACCGGCAAAGTTAAACCACGCGTTGGTGGCGATGTTCACAAACGGTCCGAGCACCGCGTCTTCGCGGGCGTACTCGTCGGCGATCTCCAGCCACCAGCGCCGGCTGCTGAGGTGGGCCAGCCCCGGCGGCTCGCTGTTGAGCTTCAGGTCTGTCCAGCCGTCATTCACCTGAGCACCGTCCCAGACGTCGATGTAGTCGGGCATCACGGTGCCGTCGACCACCACCGCCTCGACGGTGTGAGATCCGGGAGCAAGGTCGGCAAAGACCCGCTGGCGCACCTCGTTGAGGCCGTTGGCGGTGTCGAACACGCCCTGTGACGCGCCGTCGAGGAAGATCTCCACCGTGCCGCTGGTCGCCGTGCTGCGAAACCCGAGAGCGACCCAGACACCCGAAAAATCCAGGCGCCACGTATCGCCCACCGCGCTGGTGGACAGGTAGTAGCCTTGGCTCACCTGCTGATCCGCGGTGACCGACCAGCTTTGCGCAACCCGGGGATAAGGCTGTCCGGAATAGCGCATCGCCGGATCATCCTCCTCGAGGCGAACGATCGGGGCAGCGGCCGGCGGCGGCGTCGGGGCCGCCAGCGCCGGCGTTGTGATGACGTCGAGCGTGGCGTCCTCATCGCGGTATTGGCGTACCTCGAGCACGTGGAGCCCGGCGCCGAGGTTGTCAAATGAAAACGCCCGAGGCCCCTCCGTCTGGGCATAGAGATCTTCGCGGGCCAGCAGTGCCCCGTCTATCCGCAGCTCAACGTCTTCATGATCAAAACGTGCCCAGCCCTGCCACGTAATCGATTCGCCGGTGAACGCCAGCCAGGCGCTGGTGGCCTGCACAAAGCCGGTGGCCACATAGCTGCCTCCGCTCGCTTCGGCGGCGGCGTTTTGGCTCCAGCCGCGGCTTAGGGTCACCCGAGAGTCGCGCTCCTCGAAGGCGCCGTCAGCCAGCGTTTGGCCATCCCAAACCTCGAAATAGTCCAGGGCAACCCGGGTGCTGCTCGATTCTGCCGCCGCGGTCCCGAGCGCGGTGATGGTGACCGCGTGAGCGCCAGACGCCAGGCCGTCGTAGTAGCGGCTGACCGTGTCCACGTTGCGGGAGTAGAGGTCGAGCGTGTCGACCACGTTGCCGTCGATGGCTACCTCACACCGACCGCCAAACCGATCGGCCACCAGTCCGATGCCGACCCATTCACCGTCGAAGCTGAAGGAAATCGTATCGCCGGCGTTGGCCGAGTAGATCACTTCCCCCGCGCTGGCCAGCGCAACCGTGGTGTTAGCTACCTGCACCCAGCTCTGTGCGCTGCGCTCGTAGGGCACGCCGTCGTAGCTAACGCTGGGGTGGTCCGCTTCGAAGCGCTGCACGCCGGTCACCGGCGGATCTGGATCGGTAAACGGTGCGCTGCCCGGCGTGACCAACCGGTCGATGGCCGTCTCGTAGCTAAGAGTCTGAACCTCCAGCACGTGGGGGCCTGCGCCGAGACCCTCAAAAGAAAACACGCGCGACTCCGCGGCAAAGCGGGAGACCGGCGCATAAAGATCGATGACGGTCAGTAGCTCGCCGTCCACCAAAAGCCGGGCACGCCCGCCATCGCTGTAGGCGAGCGAATGCAGGCTGAAGCTGTCGCCGGCGAAAGGGAACCAGGCAGCGCCCGTGCTGCTGCGGGCGTAGGCCCCGCCGCTCGCGCCGGCGTAGCTCAGCGTGGACCAGCCGCCGCTGAGAAGAAGCCGCGTGTCGTCTTCCTCAAAGGTGCCGTCGGGCAGCAGCGTCCCGTCGCCGTAGTCTGCATAGTCGAGCTGGACGCGCGTACCTGAGGAAAGCGGGTTGCTGTTGCCGGTGACCTCGAGGCTGACGGTATGGGGGCCACTGCTCAACCCCTCAAAAACGAGCGGCAGCGTCCGATCCTCACGGCGGTAAAGGTCGAACTCGCCCTGGCTGACGCTGTCGATAAACACCTCAACGCTACCGCTGAAGCGATCGCCGACCAGCCCTACAAACAACCAGGTCCCGGAAAACGTCAGGTCGGCGGTGTCGCCAGCGGTGGTGCTCCGGCGGTGGGTCCCGCCGCTAGCAGTCGCCAGGCTATTGCTGCTCCAGGCGCCCGTCAGCGTCCAGTCGGTGCTGTCGTCCTCGATCCGGACATAGGTTGGGGCGAAAGCCGTCGTCTTAGCGCGTGATGGCGGGATCGGCTCACCAGCGACGTCCTCCACTTTCTGTGTGGCGGTGCGGACCTCGGCCGGTAACTGCGGGCTCAGCTGCACCCGCGTTGTCGGTTTCGACGTGCTGATAATGCTCGGCCCGACAGCCGGTTCTTCTGCCGCGCCGTCCTGCGCCGCGGCCGAAAGGGCAAGCAGCAGGCTGAGCATCGCTGCCGCAAAACGTTGGGCCTGGGGCGCAGCGGTTTTGGTTGCTGACGAAAGCATGCGTTCGTTCCCTCGAAAACTGGCAAATGCGGTTGTCCGTGAACCGCTCCCCTTTCCACCGCCGACGCCGAGCGCAGCGGTGAACGAGGGCGTTCATCCAGTAACGCACCGTTTTAAGGAAAAAGGGGTCAGCGTGGTGGGGTTGAAGTTTGCGTCAGCCGCCGGATTGTTCGGAATCAGTGGCGGCCTCTAAGGCGCTGCGCGCGTTGGCCAGAATCGAAGACTCCGGATGAAGCACTCGCTCACCCAGCTCCACGGCCCGACGAGCGGTGGCTTGTGCGGACGCGCGCTGCCCTTGAGTGAGCTGCAACCTGGCGGTAGCCACCAGCGACGCCACCACGTCTGGGTGATCCGCTCCCAGCGCCTCCTCGCGGCCGGCCAGAGCTTCGTTGAGATAAGGGCCGGCTGACGCGGGGTCCTCGAGCGCCTGATAGAGCTCACCCAGGTTGTGCAGCGTATTGAGGGTTTGGGCGTGCCGATCGCCGAGCACCTCCCTCCGCAGCGCCAGCAGGTCCAGATACTGTCTTTCCGCCTCGGCCAGGTCACCCACCTGCTTCAGCAGGGTGGCGTAGTTGTGCAGCGCCGACAATACGGTGGGGTGTTTAGCACCCAGGTGGCCGAGCTGGCCCTCATAGACCTCGCCGAAAATGGCCAGCGCTTCGTCGAACTCACCGAGCGCGTAGTGTCCATGACCGACGCTGATCATGGTTGTGAGCGCCTCCTGACTGCCTTTGCCGCTCAGCCGCTCGACGATCTCCAGCTGAACGCGATCCATCGCCAAGGCTCTTTCCACCTCGCCGGTTTCTGCGTAGGCGATCGCCAGGTTGTGGAGCGTGGACATCGTATCCATGCTGTCGCCAAGCACGCGGCGCCGACCTTCAAGCGTGGGCTCCAGGATCTGAATTGCCGCGTCATAGTCGCCGAGATACAAATGAAAGCGGGCTTCCGCGTGGCGAGCCGCGAGCGTTCGCGGATCATCCGGCCCGAGCACGTCGTCGAGCTGATCGGCAGCGGCTTTCGCCAGCGTGACGCCAGCACCGGGTTCTCCGAGCGCCAGGTAGGTGGAGGCCACGGTTTCCTGCACCGTTGCCAGTGCCAGCGGATCCAGCGTTGCCTCCGGCAGTCCGCTGGCGGTCTGGTCGAGAAGATCTCGGACAGTCAGCGCTTCCCCTTGAGCTCGAGCCGGGTCAGCGGACGCCAGCATGTTCTGAAAAAACCCCAAGACCTCCGTCGCGCGTTCGGTTTCCTGTTCAGCCACGGCGCGGGCTTCCTCCGCGCGAAACGCCTGCAGCGTGGCGATAGTGGAGAGTGCCGCCAGCGCAACGAAGGCGGCGATACCAGCGGCAACGCCGAGCCGATACCGGCGCAAGAACTTGCCCACCCGGTAGCCCATCGAATCCGGGTGAGCCTCCACCGGTTCTCCGGCGAGGTAGCGGCGGATGTCTGCGGCGAACTCCGCCGCGCTGACATAGCGCCGCTCCGGCTCTTTGCGCAAAGCCATCAGAATGATGGCGTCCAGATCACCCTGCAGCGCCGGATCGCCTCCGAGTTCACTCGGAGGCGTCGGGGCACCGTGACGAACGGCGTCGATCATTTCCGGCAGGGTAAGGCCTTCGACGCTTAAGGGATGTTTGCCGGTGAGGAGCTCACACGCCAGCACGCCGAGCGCATACACATCGCTGGCGGTGGTAATGGGCTGCTGCGTGAACTGCTCGGGGCTGGCGTAGCTGGGTGTGAGCGCGAGCTGGCCGGTCATCGTGAGCCCGGGTTCGTCGCTTGCCTCGAGAATGCGCGCGATACCAAAGTCCAGCAGCCGGGGCTG
>JBCDKA010000149.1:0-9628 GCA_038747195.1 Pseudomonadota bacterium | reverse complement strand
TGAGACCTGCGACACACTTTTTACCCGCCCTTGGGTCAAGTTTCGACCTGATCGGTCGTTCTAATAGCGAGCTGATGCTATAGCAGACCTTCGGACCTCGAGGCACCATCTGTATGACGAGCAAGATATCGACCAAGCCCCTGCTGATGCTGTGTATCCTGCTGGCGACTCTCGTCTTTATGTCGCCCTCTTTTTCTCAGCCGCTGGTTGATGTCGGTTCCGCCGTCACGGTCGCCGGTGACACCGTCACGGTCGACATCCAATTCGATGGCGGCGACCTCGACATCTCCGCGGTAGATTTTGAGATCGGGTTTCCTACCGAATTTCTTACCTTCGAAAGCTGCTCAGCCCTTCTCGCCGAGGGCATCAGCGCCGCGTGTCGCGACCAGCCAGGAAGGGTGACCTTTCTCGGTTTTTCATTTTTTCTGGAAGCGTTGCCTAACGGCTTCATTGGCCGTGTGACGTTCCGCGTTACGTCAGACTTGCCTGGCCCAGCCACGATCCTGCTGTCGATCCTCTCTGAGAACTACTCTGACACGCAGGCGCAGGTGATCGACCCTTCCGGTGATTCTTCGGGCGGATTTGTCCGAGTAATCGCTCCGGGTGAACCAAACGCCGTCGATCGATTCGAAGATGACGATACGCCCTTGAGCGCCAGGGCGAGCGATAGTTCGATGATCCGCTCTGACAGTCACGCGTTCGACTCCGACACCGACGAAGACTGGGTGCTGGTCGACATGGGGCAGGGCACATTCCAATTCGACGTTTGCAACGGCATGTGCGGGGATGGCGGCGAGATCACCCCCAACGTGCAGGTGTTCGGGCCTGACCGCATTATCGATGAAAATGCGATTCCGCTCGCGGAATACAACCAGTGCGATCAAGGCGGCGGTCCGCCGCCCGGCACCGAAGTTGTCGGGGCCGAGCCGCCGGTCCTTCCAGACAATCAGGTGTACCTGCTGAGGATCCGCGACTGCTACGGATTGCACGGCCCAGAATTCCCTTACGACCTGTTCATGAACGTCGAGACCGTGGACCAGCAGGCCGCGATGATCACCGGTAACGTGACAGCGGGTGAGGCCAGCGTGCCGATTGGAGCTTTCCTGTTTGTCAGCAGCAGCCAGGTGACCGCTACCAACCCAGAGGATGGCGCCTACGGAACGGTCGTTGACCCGGGCGAGGACCTGGAGGTGACCATTATGTCGGGCTCAGCCCAGACGCAGACTTTTATGGTGCCGGCGCTGGCGCCCATGGAAGTTCGGACGGTCGATCTCCGCGTAATCGCTAATCTAGTTTTTACCGACGGCTTCGAATAGTCAGGGCTCGCTTAGTACACAGCTGGCCGGCAGGGACTCGGGCCGAAACCAATTCTGCTGCTCCCGGGTTGTGAAGGTCGCTGGGTCCAAGGCGGAGGGCTGCTTGGCGAGCCAGTCGATCAGGATGTCCCTGATCAGCGGAAGGCTGGTGTCAATGGGAAAGCCGCCTTCGGGAATGATGGCGGTCAACACGTTGGCACCCCCAAGGGCCAGGTAGTCGCTGGTTCCGACGCTCAACGTATCGTCATCCTCAATAATCCACCCATCGCGGTGTGTGATACGAACACTGAGGACATCGTCCTGACATTCGATCTCTGCCGTAACCCCGGCAATACCGGCGGTACGTGCTCCGCGCCTTGCTTCGGAGGCCAGAACTCGTCGAAGCTCGCGGCCGGTGATGTCGAACAGCACGAGGCGGTTGTCGAAGGGAAACGTCATGAACAGGTCGCCGTACGTCAGTTCACCTGCTGGCAGCGGTTGGCGCAGACCTCCGACAATATTCTGCAACGCGATATCAACATCGATCGAATCGTAAATCGCTTGGGTAAACAGGTTGCCGAGCGCTGAGTCGGGGCTGCCCCGGAGTCCGAATTCTTTGGTTAGTCGAACACCAATTAATCGGTTTTTGAGCGCTTCGGCATCTGCGGTCGCCCGCCGGGCAATCGCTACCACCGCTGGGTCTGGGGTGACGGGCTCGCCTTCATAGGGCTCTCCCGGAACGATTGGCTGAGGTGGAAAGATCTTCTGGCTCAGAATTTTTCCGCTCGCTCGCTCAATCCGGTAGTCCACCCGGTCGAAAGCCCGCGTGTTGGAGAATGCCGACGTAATCACAATGCCGTTTACCCGGTGGGCCAGGCCCTGGTGGTCGTGGCCGGCAATAATCTGATCGACGAGCCCCGGCGGTAGCGCCCTGGCGACCTGGAAAATTTCGCTCTCCGCGCGACAGCTCGAGAGGTCATCCGGGTCGTCGAAGGACTGGCAGCGCCCGCCAGCATGAGACGCGACTATCACCAAATCGGCGCCACGGTCTCGCAGCTTTCGTGCTTCTGCCTCAATCGCTGGCACGAGCGGCTCGACGACCAGGTCCATCACATTGGCGGCAATTGTTGCCTCCAGGGCCCGACGCGTCATGACGCCGATTACGCCAATGTCGATCCCGCTGCGGCGGAGCATGATGGAGGGCATGACGTTGTCAGCCGCCCACCGCTCTCCGCTGGCTTTGCGGTAAAGGTTTGCCGCTAGCAGCGGAAACTCAGCCTCGCGAGCACGTTCCTTTAGGGCGCCGCGCGGATCGTCCTGTGGCGACTCAGGGATCGCCTGCTCCCCGATGGGTCCGAAGTCGAACTCATGGTTGCCGATCGCCGCAGCGTCATAGCCAATCGCGTTGAATGCAGCGACGGTGGCCCGCCCTTCATTGAGGTTCGAAGCCAGGGTGCCCTGCCACATATCGCCTGCGTCGATCAGCAGCAGCTCGCCGCCGTCTCGGCTACGAGCCTCCCGAAGAACATTGACAAGGCCGGAGAAGGTCTCAAGCCCTCCGGGCCCGTCCCGTGCGGCCAGCTCACCGTGTACGTCATTGCTGCCGACGACCGTCAGCGTGAAGGTTTCCGGACCGCTGTCGCGGGTCGCGCAGCCGGCCGTCAGCAACGCGAAGAAGGCAAGCAGCGTAATGGTTCGTCTGATCATGCGGCACAGCCTACACGCGGCTACCTCCGGTCACCAGGCATTCTAAAATCCCTGCTCGAGAAACCGATCGTCTACTTGCGAGGGCTTCGCCGGCCGTGGTTTCTGCGTAGCAAAACTCTGCGCGATTCTCGTTATGATGTGCTGACAGCAGACGACCCTCCCTGCCGCAACGACGTTAGACAGGAGACTGGACCATTGCCTCAGAAATCCACCTGGCCCTTCATCGCAGTGCTGTTCTGCTGGCTTAACCCGGCGCAGGCTGATCTCAAGGAAGCGGGTGAGGTTGGCGTCATATTGCTGCCGGCGTCTGCGCTCGCTGCCACGCTCCTATATGAGGAAGGCAACGAGGGCGCCATACAGCTGCTCAAGTCGTATGTGGTTAGCGAGGTGGTCACCGAAACACTAAAGACGGTGATCGATAAGGAACGGCCCACCGGCAGCTGCTGTACCGCGTTTCCGTCCGGGCATGCCAGCAAAGCGTTCACGGCGGCACATTTTATCCAGCGCCGCTACGGCTGGCGCTACGGCACGGCAGCGTACGGCGCTGCCGCATTTGTCGCCTATAGTCGGGTCGAGTCGGATCGGCACGACGAGGTGGACGTGATCGCGGGCGCGCTGATCGGCATCGCGAGCAGCCATCTGTTCACGACCCGGTACAAAGATCTGCAGGTATCACCCCTCGCTCAAGATGGCTACGTGGGACTCTCGGTCAGCGGTCGTTTTTGACCAAACATCATTAGCGCCAACCGAAACGCCAGCGGGAGACGTCCTTCAGCTCGCGCCAGTCGATCGACTGCGGTCGCTTGCTCATCACGGCTTCCAGCTCGCAGGACACCACCGTGCCGTCTTCATCGAACTCGACTTTGGTCACCATAAAATGCTTCTCTCGGTTGACTGGCGTCACGGCGGTCCACTTGCTGTGCATCAGCTTACGGGGATTGATCTGGTTCAAACGCTGTTGTCCTGATCGGTAGACGGCAACACCTATTGTGCCGCTGAGCCGAGGCCTGCTGAAGCGTTCCGCCTACCGTATGCCCGGTCGTTTTGGGCGTCGAAAGGGCTAGCATAAGACCTGCGGTGCTAAAATCTAGCGTCTATCGCCGGTCTGAGACGAGCGCCGTGGACGTCCTGTCTGTTTATCTCCTGGCTTTGCTGCACGTCGCTCCCGCGTCCTGGGGCGTCTATCACATTCTGCTCTTTAAGCGCGATTCCCGGGCGGCCATGGGGTGGATCATGGCGTGCGTTTTTGTCCCTTATGGCGGTCCATTGGCCTACTTCGTATTTGGTATCAATCGAGTCAGGACCCGAGCGCGGGGCATGCGGCGCTCCCCGTTGGCCGTCCGCTATGAGTTGAGCCGCCCCCGCGGCAACCTGCTCGGACCCGCCGCGAAGGGGGTTGCGGCTGTGGGCCAGCGAATCACCGGCCGTGAGCTAACTGATAGCAACGCGGTGGAGGCGTTCCACAACGGCGATGAGGCCTATCCGGCGATGCTGGCGGAAATCGAGGGCGCTAGAAGCCAGATTCTGCTGGCCACCTACATTTTCAAGCTCGACGAAACCGGCCAGACTTTTGTCGAGGCGTTGAGCGCCGCAGCGGCTCGAGGGGTCGACGTCATGGTGCTGATCGACGGGGTCGGTGAGCTGTATTCCTGGCGAAAGCCCTCCCGGGCGCTGGACCGGCGAGGCGTCAACGTAGGTCGGTTCCTGCCGCCTCGTCTGATCCCGCCCAGCGTCTACGTCAATCTGCGCAATCACCGTAAGCTGCTGGTGGTCGATCACCGGGTCGCGTACGCCGGCGGGATGAATATCGGTGATGAAAACCGCCAGAGCCCGGCTGAGCCCCGCGCCGTGACCGACGTACATTTCCGCCTGCAGGGCCCGGTCGTGACCGAGCTGGAGGCGGTGTTCCATGATGACTGGCGCTTTGCGACTGGCCAGCCGATTGAGGTTCCCGAGGTGGTGCAGTCCACCTCCGCCGGCAACGCGCGATGCCGAGTGGTGGCCGACGGGCCGGACGACCTTTTGGATGCCCTGTCGTTCACGATTCAGGGCGTCGTGGCCGGCGCGTCGGATTCGGTCGACATCATGACACCCTACTTTTTACCCAGCCGGGAACTGATTGCCGCCCTGCAGGCCGCAGCCCATCGCGGCGCCCGCGTTCGCGTGGTGTTGCCCGCGAAGAACAACCTGTTTTTTGTGCACTGGGCCAACCGCAACCTGCTGCTTGAGCTGATCCAGTGGGGGATTGAGGTCTATTACCAACCCCCGCCGTTTTGCCATTCCAAGCTGCTGTGCGTCGATCAGGAATACTGTTTGATCGGTTCAGCCAACCTTGATCCCCGGAGCCTGCGGCTGAATTTTGAGCTCGGTGTTGAGGTATTTTGTTGCGACCTCAACCGCGAACTTCGGACACACATAGATCGGGTGATCGCCCTCAGCCAACCCGTGACCAGCGACCAGCTTTTGAGTCGATCGACGCTGGTCAGACTGCGAGACTCGTTTGTCTTCCTGTTTTCTCCCTATCTATAAATTGAGTGGGCCGCGGCTGGCCAGACTAGCTGTCGTCAGCGGGAAGTGACGTTGTCGTAGTGATTTGCCAGACTGTGGACAGACGAAAGCTAAGGAGTGGTCATGGTGCATCCGTCACAGATACCTGTGGTTGTTGTGGTCACGTTTCCGGTGTCAGGATCAATGCCGGAGGCGGTGCTCCGCGAACTTCTTGAGCAAACCGGTCCGCGCTATACCAACATCCCAGGGCTGCGCCGCAAATATTTTCTCTCGGGCGAGAACTCAGGCGGCGGCGTCTATGAGTGGGAGTCGCGGGCGCTGGCCGAGCAGTTTTACGATCAGCCGTGGTTGGATCGGATGCGGGAACAGACCGGCGCGAAGCCGACGGTTCAGTTTTTCGACAGTCCGGCCATCGCTGACGGCATCAATCATGAGCTGATGATTTACGTTGAGAAGGACTGATCTCGGCTAACAACAGGGGGCGCCGCGCTTCCTGTCGAAAGCTAAAGCACGTAGGTAATTCGCACCGTATGCACCCGAAACTGCGGTTGCCAGTCCGTACTTCGAACGACGAGCGCGTAATTTCGGTTTTGCGTATCGATAACGGCTTCAGAAATACTGCTGTCCGTGACGCTTCGAACGTCGGGGCTGGCGCCATTACTGGCAGTGGCGGCCATGTCCCCGAAAATAACGGTGCTACTCGGACCGTGGTAAAAGAGCTGAAAAAGCAGATCCTGTGCGCTGTTGTCAATAAACCAAAATGTCACCTCAGTCACACGCGCGCCATGCGGGAGATTCACCGGTGCCCACAGCTGCCGGACTCCAGTGTCTGAGATCTGAACAAACTGCCCTGTCTGAACGTAGTTAGTCGCTGAGTTTTGTGGCGTAAACGCCGCAGGCGATACCGAATAAAACCGCGTTTGGGGGGCTACCGACACCAGGTCGCCGTCGGGCTCAACAGCTACCGCCCGGCTGCTGCTGTCACCGTGCGCCAGCTCGCGGGCGCGGATCTGACCGGCAATGTCCACGGCGACGCCTGGATCGCTATTGCCCAGTCCGATGTTGCCGTCGCGGAGCGCCAGCTGATCGCCGTGGATCTCCGACCCGAGCAGCAGCCGTTCGACGCCTCCCTTAGTCCAGATGCGCGCCGTTCCGCGCTCGTCGCCGGTCAGCATGGCGCCCATCGAAAGGCCCACCTGTCCGTCGCCGAGATAGAAATCGCCGCGGCCGTTGCCAACGCCCCAGAAAGATTGGTCGTCCGAACGAAGATCCAGCGGCGCTAGCGGGTCGGCCGTGTTGACACCCACGAGACCGTCACCGGTGAGGCTGAGGACGTCTCCGAAGTTTCGGTTGAAGAAGTTCATCCGGTCGTTGGCGGGCGTTCCGGTAATCTGCGCGGCAATGGTCCACATCACCGGATTGTCGAAGTCGACAAAGCTGGCGGGCGCGTTGTAAAAGCTCAGCCGGGCGAGCTGGTTGGTGCTGTCCTCCACCAGCGCCAGCTGAGGGTCGTCGAACGCGCTGGCGGAGCGCACCTGCATAGGAAACGGTGTACCCGGCTCGATCCGGAGGCTGCGATCCGGCTCCGGGGCGTCATCCGAATTGGGTGTCCAGTAGCTGGGATTCACGTCGTCAGCCTCGCAGACCACGCTGCCGTCAGCGTTGATCTGACGGATCGCAGACTCAGCGTCGCAGGCGCCCTGCAGCCGGCGCTGCACCTCGGAGGAATCGATTTCGCCGGCGCCCACCGCATTCGCTGCGATTTCCGTGCTGGTGATGGCGTCCATGGCCACCATTTCCGCGTGCAGCGCGTAAGGGGTTGCGGTAACGGCTTGCCGCGGCGTCAGGCCTTGATAATCGTCGACGCTAGCGCCTTCGCGAACACCAATTTCCAGCCAGAGCTGGTCGCCGGCAAACGGCATGGCGCCAAAGTCCAGCGTGACGGTAAAAATGCCGTCGACCACCGCCACGTCTTCAACCATGAACGGCGAGCCAACGGGCGCGCCGTTTTCCAGGGCGTCAAACAGCTCAAACTGCAGATCGAATACGCCCGTCGCCAGGCTGCCGGACTGACTGAGGCTGCCCTGGTAAGAAAAACGGGTGGTCAGGGGTTGCGCGGCCGCCAGAAGCGGCAGCAGCAAAAGAAGGCTTATCCATCGGTTTTTCATGGCGGTTGTCCTCACGCGAGAGACGCCGTTTTGCTGCGCGAGGCGCTGCCCTGGCGTCTTACAGAGATGTACGCAAGATCTCACCAAAGGAGGCCAGCCGGCGCGTGTGGCAGCGCAACGGGCTAGCGGTTGGCGTGGGTTGCCGGTTCCGTATTGGCGATAAACTCGGCTTCGTCATCTGCCGAGAGGTCAGTCGGAAGTTGCCGGTCGCCAAGGAACGCTTCGAGTACACGATTGGTTGCGCTGATGGCGTCAAACGGCGTGCCGTGACGCGAGCCTTTGACCAGCAGAAACTCGGCGCCGATCTCTTTGGCGAACGCACGCTTTTCCTCGGCCGGCGTGTAGTCAAATTCTGCGGACAGAAACAGCGTCGGCTTGTCGATCTGGTGAAGCCGATCGGCGGCGCACCAGTCCATCAGGGCTCGCAGCGTTGCCAGGTAGGGTGCCTTGGCATTCTGTCCGACAACCTGTTCGACCCGACGACGCATCGGCGCCTGAAACTCATGGGGAAAGATGCGTTTGGCGATGACCCGGGCGGTGTGGGGTAAGCCCAGCCAGCGGACCAGATTCAGCTGAAGCTGAGCCTGCATCCACTTTCGCCAATGATCGATGCGATAGGTTGGCAACGCGTTGATCATCACCAGTCGCTCAGCACGCTCGCCCTGCTGCAGCGCCATCTCCAGGGCCACCGCGCCGCCAAGAGAAAAACCCACCAGATTGCATGCCCGAACCCCAAGCTCATCGATCAGCTGCCACAGGTCCGCGGCAAGCTGGTGGATGCTGTAGGGGCCGGCGGGTTTGCCGCTTAAGCCCGACCCGCGCAGGTCCGGGCAAATCAGCTGGTAGGAGGAATCTAGCTGTGCCACCTGAAACGCCCAGTCGGCGCCGCTCGATCCAAGGCCATGAACCAGGAGGGTGGGAGGTCCGGATCCCGTCACTTCATAGTGGAGATCGAAGTCCTCAAGGCTTAGCAGCGGCACGCCCACTCCTTCCAAGCCCGGAGGGCCCGATGCTGAATTGCGACTCGGTGGGACCTACTGAGGCTGTGCGGTTTGGATTTCAGCGATCAGTTGTCCTGCATAGCGGCCAGGCATTCCACCTCGACCCTGGCGTTCAGGGCCAACCCGGACGCCGCCAGCGCGCTGCGCGCCGGGAAGCGACCTTTGGCAAAGTAGCGGGCGTAAACCTGATTGAAGTCGCCCCATTCATCGATGTCAGCAAGAAACACGGTGCATTTGATGACGTCATCCATAGTCAGACCGTGGCGCTCGAGCTTGCCCCGAATGTTGTCCATCGTTTGTCTGGCTTCGCCCTCGATACCGCCGGCGACAAGCTTGCCATCCGGACCCGTGCCGATTTCCCCGGAAAGGTAAAGCACGCCACCGTGGGCGACCGCTTCGGAGAACGGAAAATCGGGGTATTGGGTGTTGGGGTACTTGACCGGAGCGTCCGCCAGCGCCGTTCCTGCATATAGCGCAGCCAGAGTCAGAAATCGCGTAAAGAGGGTTGGGAGGAGGTGTTTCATGGTTTGCGCCTCGGGGTCAGCACCGGTCTGACCCAGAGAATACTCGACGGCGGGGTAACCACGCCACGCGGGATCTGCTACCGTCCGCTCATCACGATTCGGGAGCCTGCCCAGTGCGATCACTTCTGCTAGTCCTTTTTGCCACGCTGCTGCTGGCCGTCAGCTTCGAAACCTCGGCGGTGGCTAGCGCCGACACGCGTCTTCTTCGATCGCCGGCCCTTAGCGGCTACCAGCTGGCATTCGTCTATGACAACGATATCTGGATTGCCCCCCGGGACGGCGGTGTCGCCAGGCGGGTCACCACCGCCAAAGGCGGCGAGTCACGTCCGGTGCTGTCGCCCGACGGTCGATGGCTGGCGTTCAGCGGAAACTATGACGGGAATACCGATGTGTACGTGATGCCCGCCGGCGGCGGCGTGGTACAG
>JBCDKA010000148.1:0-9730 GCA_038747195.1 Pseudomonadota bacterium | reverse complement strand
TCACGCACACCATACCGGCGGCATGTCAGCTTTACGCCGCTGGCGTGCGAGAGGCCGCTAAGGCCACAAATCGCGGGGACTTTTGGGACACGCCACCCCGCTAACGACCGAGCAAGATACGAAAATGAAAAGAAAATGGCTTGGGCGCTTACTCCGGATATTTGTCGGAGGCGGGATTTTGCTGCTCGCCGTCGCGATCGCGATCGGCCTGAGTGCGGTTAAAAGCCGCCCCGAGCGCAAACCGCAGGAGGTGCTCCCACCGCTGGTCGATGTCCTGACGTTGATACCGGAGACCGTCCGCTTTGCCGTGGCCAGTCAGGGCACGGTGCAGCCGCTGACCCAAACCGCGCTGTCGGCGGAGGTTGCGGGTAGCATCACCGCCATGTCAGATCGGTTTATCGCTGGCGGCACCTTCGAGCAGGGGGACGTGTTGCTGCGAATCGATCCCGTCAACTATGAGGTAACCGTCGAGCGTGCGCGCGCGGCGCTTCGGCAGCGCACGGTGGAATACGAAGGCGCGAGCCGTCTGCGGGAACAGGGCTACCGGGCTGAAGCTGAACTGGCGTCAGCGGAAGCGGCGCTGGCGGCCGCCAAGGCTGACCTGGTGGCCGCGGAGCGAAATCTTGAACGCTCTGTCGTGCGGGCGCCCTACAAGGGCATCGTGCGCAGCCGTTCCGCCCAGCTCGGAGACTATGTCGCTCCGGGTACGCCCCTCGGCGCTATCTTTGCCACCGATTCGGTTGAGGTGCGCCTGCCGCTGCCGGATACGGAGCTGGCGTTTGTCACGCTGCCGCTGGTGGGTGAAGAGCCGTCGGACGGCGGCCCGAGGGTTGAGCTGAGCGGCAGCTTTCGCGGCCGGCCAGCGAGCTGGTCGGCACGGGTGGTCCGAACGGAGGGCATCGTCGACGAGCGAAATCGGATGGTCTTTGCCGTTGCCCGGGTCGACGATCCGTATGGTTTGAGCGAGCCCGTAGCGGGGCTGACGCCGCTCCCCGTGGGTACCTTCGTCAGAGCCAGCATCGACGGCGTGTCGGTAGAGAATGTGGTTCGCATTCCTCGGATCCTGGTGCGTAACGGCAACCAGGTTGTGTTTGTCACCGACGAGCTGAAGCTGCGCTTTCGCGAGCTCAGCTTTCTCCGTACCGACTCGGAATTCGCCTACGCGGACGCCGACCAGCTGGTCGAGCGACGAGTGCTGAGCACCCGACTGGACGCACCGCTCAACGGTACCCAGGTGCGTACAGCGGTGCCGGACGAAACCATGTCGGGCAGCGCCGCGCCGCTCGAGGGCAACAGTAAGGCAGGCGCACCATGAGCACACCCGAAAGAGAAAGCGGCATCATCGCCTGGTTTGCCCACAACAACGTGGCGGCCAACCTGATGATGATTTTGATTATTGTCCTCGGGGCCTATTCCGCCACCACGATCCGCAAGCAGACAACGCCTGACTTCGAGCTCGACAAGCTGCAGGTGTCGGTGCTGTTTCCGGGGGCTGCGCCTCAGGAAGTTGAAGAAGGCATCGTGGTGAAGATTGAGGAGTCGCTCACGGACATCGCCGGGATTGAGGAGATCAACGGTCGCGCCAGCGAGGGCGTGGGCACGGTGATCGTTGACGTTGAGCCCGATGCGGACCTCGACCAGGTTCTGAATCAGGTCAAGTCGCGCGTTGATGCCATCAATACTTTTCCAGAGCTCTCCGAACGGCCCGTGATCGAACGCCAGGCGCTCGAATTCCCGGTCATTTTTATTTCGGTGTACGGTCAGCTCGACGAATTTGCCCGCAAGGCGCTGGCGCAGGAGATCAAAACAGGACTGCTGGCGCTGCCGGGGATTAACGACGTCATCAGCTATGGCGAGCGTGATTACGAAATCAGCATCAACGTGTCCGAGGACACGCTGCGGCGCTATCAGCTCACGATGAGCGAAATTGCGCAGGCCATTCGCAGCAGCTCCCGGGATATCCCTGGCGGTACGCTGCAAACCGAAGGTGGTGACATCCTGCTCAGGACCCAGGGCCAGGTCTACACGGGTCGGGAATTCGGCGACCTGGTGGTTCGGACGTTTCCTGACGGTACGCGACTGCGCTTGCGCGATATTGCCACCATCGACGATGGCTTCGAGGACACCAAAGGCTTTGGCCGCTTTCAGCGCCAGCGCGTCGCGACGATGAACGTGCTGGCCGGCGGCCAGGAGAACGAGCTGGAAACTTCCGCCCGCGTGATCCGCTACATGAATGAAATCCGAGCGACGCTGCCCGAGGGAATTGAGGTGGACGTGTGGGTGGATCGGTCGAAGTATCTGCAGCAGCGGCTCGACCTGATGTTTCGCAACCTGCTGCAGGGGGCGGCGCTGGTCTTCATCGTGCTGACGCTCTTTCTGCGCTTGAAGTTTGCTCTCTGGGTGATCGTCGGTATCCCGGTGGCGTTTTGCGGCGCCCTGTGGCTGATGCCGCTCAATCCGTGGCCGGTCACCATCAACATGATCAGCCTGTTCGGCTTCATCCTCGTGCTGGGGATTGTCGTCGATGACGCCATCATTATCGGAGAGAGTATCTACACGAGCGTCCGCGAGAAGGGTCACTCCATAAAAACGGTGATCCAGGGCGCCAACCGGGTTGCCGTCGCGGCGACCTTTGGCGTGTTGACTACGATCGCTGCGTTTGCCCCCATGCTGGCCGTGGGCGGCTTTGCCGGCCCGTTTCTGGAGTCGGTGTCGGTGGTCGTCGCGTTGTGCCTGCTGTTTTCGCTGGTCGAGTCCAAGCTGATCTTGCCGGCTCACCTGGCGCACGCGTCGATACCGCCGGTGGATGAATCCGAGATCTTCAGCCCTTATCGCCGTACGCCGCTGTGGCGCTGGCCGCTTAAGGCGATCGAGCGTGCGCAGCGGCACACGCAGCATGGGTTGCACTGGGTCATCGATCACGTCTATGCGCCGCTGGTCGCAAGGGCCGTGAGGTATCGCGGGATCACCGTGATGGCCTTTTGCTCAATGCTGGTACTCAGCGCCGGACTGTTCGGCGGCGGACTGCTGCGGTTTGTCTTTTTTCCAGAGATTCCTGGAGAGATCATCCAGCTGGAGATGTCGATGGAAAAAGGCACCTCGACCGAGCGCCGAAATGACGCGCTGCTGCAGATGGAAGAGGCGATCTACATTGCCCGGGATCGCTATCTGGAGGAGTATCCGAATGCCGTCGACCCACTGCTCCACGTCGCGACGTTTACGCAAGGAGCCGGTACAGGCCTCGTGCTTGTGGAAACGCCGGCGACCGAACTGCTCGACACGATCAGCCTGGAGGCCCTGACCGCACGCTGGCGCGCGGAGCTGCCGGATATCCCCGGCGTACGGTCGATCACGTTTTCCAACGGCAATCCGATCGGCGGCGGCCCGCCCCTGAGCTTTGCTTTTTCCGGCAACGACTATGAGGCCCTTAAGCAGGCCGCCAACGAGCTCACCCAGGAGCTGACGGTCTATCAGGGCGTTTTTGACATCGTGAACAACGCCAACTCTGGCGGTGACGAAATCCAGCTGAGGATCAAGCCGTCCGCGGAGGCGCTGGGCATCACGCTCGCCACCCTGGGCACCCAGGTTCGGCAGGCGTTTTTTGGCGAGGAGGTTCAGCGTATCCAGCGTGGCACCGACGAGCTCAAGGTGATGCTGCGGTATCCCGAAGCAGAGCGGCGTTCGGTGGAGAATCTTGAGGACATGCTCATCACGACCCAGGACGGCGACCGCGTGCCGTTCAGCGAGGTGGCCGAAGTGACCTATGCGGACGCGTATTCGGTCATCTATCGAGAGGAAGGCGAGCGGACCGTCACCGTCACCGCCGACGTGGATCCGGTCGTGACCGAGCCCCGCGCCGTCATCGCCGACGTTGGACGCACCATCATTCCCAATATTCTCGCCCGCTATCCGGGGCTGGAGTACAAGCTCTCGGGCAGCAGCCTGGAGGAACAGGAGGCGCAGCGCGACATTCTGGTGGCCGGCCTGGCCGCGCTGTTCCTCATCTATGCTTTGATCGCCGTTCCGCTGCGCTCCTACAGCCAGCCGCTCGTAATCATGTCGGTGATTCCATTCGGCTTTGTCGGCGCCGTGATCGGGCACCTGATTATGGGTGAGGCGATCAGCCTGTTCTCGATGTTTGGGCTGATTGCGCTCGCCGGCGTGGTGGTGAACGACAGCCTGATCATGATCGATTTTGTGAACAAGGCCCGGCTGGAGGGTCAGTCGCCCGTAGATGCGGTGATCGAATCCGGCAAGGCGCGATTCCGGGCGATTATCCTGACCTCGCTGACAACCGCCGCGGGGCTAATGCCGATCCTGCTGGAAACCAGCACTCAGGCGCAGTTTCTGATCCCGATGGCGATCTCGCTGAGCTTCGGCATCCTGTTCGCTACGGTGATCACGCTGATTTTGGTGCCCTGCATGTACCTGCTGCAGAACGATCTCGCCAACCGGACGCGTCAGTTCTTCGACTGGCTGTTCGGGCGCAGCGCTGGCCGGGAGCCGTCGCGGGATATGCCGTAGCGCGGTACCCGGCCGAGGCCCCAAGGCCATCAATCGGCACTTTTTCCTGCACGAATGTTGTCGTATTCTGGCGGCATGAAGCAGTCTATTCCCGCGCTCATTTGTGTTTTGTTCTGTCTTGCCCCGTGCGCAAATGCTGAAAGGTTCGATCCACTGCGTTACTACACCATCATCGATGGTGCGATCGAGCCTGAGCTGATTCCGCTGGGCGCAGTTGTGGAACGTCTTTTCGGGCGGTTCCCGGAATACCCAAAATCGCTGGATTTTCCGCTCGCGGATGCTCAGACGCTGGCGCAAACCGCATGGGATCTCTGCCACTATCGCGCGGCTTCCACCGAACGATGGGAGGCTCTCAAGACGCCCGAAAACCTCGCCGATCCCGCTGCCGCTGGTCGCGCCGTGATGGCGCTTCAGGAAGCTGAACTGGCGCACTGGAACAATCGTTGGGAGGCTGTGCGATCCGAGCTATCGGAGCCGGCAGGGCGCCAGCTTGACCTATATCTGCAGCAAAAGCTTACGCCTGAGGTTCGTCACGAGATTGTGGACTTCGAAGCCATGTTTTCCGAGGAGAGCCAGATCTTCGATAACTTCCGGCGGCCTTCGGGTGAAGCCAAACCTCAGCCGCAGATGTCAGTCTCAATCGCCAGCTCCGGGGGCGGTGAATCAGGCGGCGTGATTCTCGCCGGCGGCGGCTTTTCTCCGGACACCAACACGGAGTGTTTGCGGGCGTTTGTTGTCTGGCTCGAACCGACGTTGGCCAGTTCGTATGCAGCCGAGCTGGGGCTGGACCTATCGCAGGCGGGCGTTGAGCGTTTTGTTTTTGACCGCCATCCTCAGTCTTATGACGCCGCTACGGTTGAACAAAATCGCCTCAACATGCTGGCTTTAGCGGATGCGCTGGAGTCGGTTGGGGCAGGGGATTCTGCAGAGGAGGCTTTCGAGCGGCATGCGTTGGCAGACCGAGGAATGGACCTGAAATCCTGGCAATCTATGGCACAGCGCACAAACCCGAAGCGGGTTGAGCAATATCGAAAGGCGGCTGCGGAAATGTATCCGGAGATCATGCTGGAAAACTCCGCCCGGGAAGACTGGTCTCGCTACGCCTATCTGGAAATGCAGCTGGGCGACAAATCTCCCGACCCAGCGTGTA
The DNA here is from genome assembly GCA_038747195.1 of Pseudomonadota bacterium. Lineage (GTDB taxonomy): Bacteria > Pseudomonadota > Gammaproteobacteria > Xanthomonadales > SZUA-38 > JANQOZ01. Next base: position 4,056 of record JBCDKA010000148.1, on the reverse strand, counting down.
CGAGCTCATCGGGCCATCCGAAGTCTGACGCGTGTCGGCAACTGCTGCGGGAGGCGTACCTTGCCTTTGCCGACCGATCGATTGTTAACGCTCCCCCGGGGTGGCGCGAGCAGCTGCTGCTGATTCGCGTTGCCGGGGCAAGGTAGGGCGTCAGGGGTTGATAAGGGGATCGTTCGCCGCGTCGGCGCAGATGCTGTCGGCGATCATCATCAGCCCGTCAACAATTTCACTCATGATCCAGCGGTCATGGCTGCCTGCTTCGACCGACGCGTCGAGGTGGGTATCGTTCGCCGCCACCGACAGGTTGATGGGGGTGACGTTGGCTGATTCGGTTTGTGTGTTCATGCTAAGTGCCCGCTGTTGAGTTCTATATTCCGTCGAAGTGCTAGCAAATACACAGCAAGGCTCGTGCCAGCCCAGCGGTGATGGCACAACTTCTCGGTATTCCGGAGCAAAATCAGTGGCCTAGAGCGCCATTGGTGACGGCCCGGCCTGCAGCAGCGGCGACGGTTCCAACCGGCCAACCGTGAAAAAACTGACGGTCACCGCCGTAAAAGCGACAAATCCGGAGATTTTTGACGCCCGGCGCGTCAACGGCCCGATTCCTCAGCCGGCGGGGCGGCCCCGCTTTCGATAGTCCTCGACGTCCCGGCGCAGCTCCGGCAGCAGCAGATAAAGGGCGATCACGTTCGGGACGGCCATCGCAAACAGCATGGAGTCGATGAAATTCAGGATCGCTGACAGCGATATGGCGGCACCGGTGGAGAGCAGCAGACACAGAACGAGCTTGAAGGTCACGTCCGTCGCTCGTGTGGGTCCAAAAAGATAAGCCGCCGCCTGGCTGCCGTAGAACGCCCAGCTCACCAGCGTGCTGAACGCAAACAGCAGCGAAGCGACCAGCAATAGGTAGGGAAACCAGCTGAAGGTCTGCGCAAAAGCCGCAGAGGTGATTTCGATGCCAACCGCCTCGGGCTGGAAGAGAAACGGTTCGTAGACGCCGGTCACGACCACCACCAGCCCGGTCAGGGTGCAGACCACAATCGTGTCGATGAAAGGCTCCAGGAGCGCTACGTAACCTTCGGTGAGCGGTTCGCGGGTTTTGACCGCCGAGTGGGCGATCGCGGCGGAGCCCACGCCGGCCTCGCTGGAGTAGGTGGCTCGCTTCATCCCGTTGATGAGCGCGCCGACGATGCCACCGCCGGCGGCATCCAGCCCAAAGGCGCTGGCAAAGATCACGCTGACCGCGCCCGGTATCGCCTCGATATTCAGCGCCAGAATGGTTAGCGCAGCGCCGACATAAAGCAGCCCCATCGCCGGGACAATCAGCCGGGCGGCAGCGCCGACGCGCCGAATGCCGCCGAGCACAATCGCCGCCACCGCCGAAGCCATGATCACGCCGAACACCACGGGGGCTGATACGCCGGTGACGTTGGCAAACTGGGCGTGTGCCTGATTGACCTGAAAAACACTCACCGATGCGCCCATGGCCATGAGGGCAAAAAAGATGGCCAGCGTCTTGCCCACCCGGTTCATACCCAGGCGGGCAAACACCGCCTCGATGTAGAGCATCGGCCCACCGAGCGTACGTCCGTCAGGAAGCACGCGGCGATATTTCACGGCCAGCGCGCATTCGGCAAACTTGGCCGACATCCCGAAAAATCCGGCGACAACCATCCAAAACAGGGCGCCAGGCCCGCCCAGCGTGAGGGCGACAGGCACCGAGGCAATGTTGCCCAGGCCGATGGTCCCGGACAGGGCCGCCGACAGGGCCTGGAAGTGGGTGATTTCTCCGGGCGCGTTGGGGTCGCCGCGCCGGGTGAACAGCAGCTTCCAGCCGTGACCGAAGCCGCGGATATTGATCAGGCCCAGCGCCAGCGTCAGCACCAGGCCCGCGAGCATCAGCCAAACCACAACAAGCGGCAGCGAGACGCCGAGGAGATCCACCGAAAAGAAGACCACAGCGGACACGGCGTCGGCGACGGGCGTCAGAGTGGCGTTGATGCGTTCGGCAATGGTTGTCGGTTCGTCGTTCACGGCGGATAAGGGAGCCGGGCTCAGGAGCGGCGCATTGTACTGCCTTGCCGCTACTTCAGCAGTGGTGCAAACGAAGGTTGTACTATCCTCTCGGTGCCGCCGTTCGGGCGGAACGGCTGGGAGGCAAGTTGAAAGCGGATCGATCGGTCAACGGCAGCGTTACACCACTAAACGGCAGAGTTTTCGGCGCGACGGAGCACCCGAGCCATGAAGCGTAGCCACCGGCTGTCGATCTACTGGCTTTCGGGCGGCTTGCTCCTATCGGGGCTGATCTGGCTGTACGGCTTCTATTTCGTTCGCGTCGTCGATCAGTTTGGTTTTGAGAATCCCCATCCGGCACAGAAATGGCTCCTGGTGGCACACGCCCTTTTATCGCTGCCGACGGTGTGGCTGCTGGGCTTCCTGTGGCACATACACATCAAGTCGGGCTGGCAGAAAAAGCTCAAGCGCTGGACCGGCGGGATCCTCTGCGGCCTGGCGCTGTGGATGGCATTGAGCGGCTACACCCTTTACTACGTCGGCAGCGATACGGTTCGAAGCTGGCTTTCCTGGTCGCACTGGATTGCCGGCCTCGTGGCGCTGGTGGTCCTTTTGATTCACATCTGGCAGAGCCGGGCGCTGGAGCTCAAGGAACGCAACGCCAGCGGCGAATAAGGGTGATCCTGCGGGAGCTGAGACCGCTTGTCGGCCGGCGCCCGCTTTTATGTCGCGCCGTTCCTGGTCTATATTGGAATGGCCAGATCTTTCGACAGGAGAGATATCGTGTCCAAGTCCACCGAAAAACCCGACCGCGAGACCTACGTCAGCTCACCGGTTCCCTTCGACTTCGGCGCCCAGGAGATGCTCGGTAACCCGGCTCTGGACAACGTCGTCACCTGCCTCGTGGCCATGGGTGCAGAGCTTTGGGCCACCCGGCGCCGGCTTGGCGCGCTGGAGGCGATCTTAGAAGAGAACGGCGTCCCGGCGGACGCGGTTTCGAAATATGTTCCCAGCAAGGAGCAGGAAGAGGCGTGGGAAGCTGAGCGTGATCGCTTCATCGCGCTGGCCCTGGCGCCGCTGGGCGACAAGGCGTTTCGGAAAATCTCTTCCGACGACAACGGCTTTACGCAGTTCTGACTGACATGAGTGGTGAATCGTGATGGACAGACGTGAATTACTGAACATGGCGGCGGTCAGCGCCGCAGCAGCGGCGGGTGCCGGCACGCTGGCTGGCAGCAGCAGCGCGCAGGCGACCACCCAGGCGCAGCGCATCGAATCCTTTTTTGCACCCCGCGGGGGAGACGGGCGCCACCAGCGGCTCGGCTCGTTCGACGCCGAGAGTCGGCAGGACTTCACCAAGGGCTTCCGCGACATGCACCGGAAGACGATCCGCGCCAACGCGTATGCGGCGTTGGATCGCCTGCTAGAGCGAGAGGGGATCGACCCGACCGTGAAGGTGGATATGAAAGGGTTGCTCCAGCTCATCGAGGATGAGCCGGCGATTAATATCTCACCGCATACCTGGATCGCGAATCAGCGCCTGACCTGGCAAAACCTGCAGCATTACCTCCACGCCAACGCCGACCGCTACCTGTCGGAAATGGAGGCGGCCGACCGCAGCGGGCCTGGCACGCTCGAACTGAATCCGCAGCTGCAGATTCCGGAACACGCCAGCCACCAGATTCACATTCAGCCGGGTGGCTACGTGGGTGACCCGTTTGCCGGCCACATGTATCACTACGGCACCAACAGCTTTTATTTTGGCGGCCGAGGTCACAACAATCAGGACCAGATCCATCGCGGGGCTGCTGAGAACATCCCCATGCCCGCTGACGGCAAGGTGAAGCGCATCCTCGATTACGGCTGCGGCATCGGCCAGTTTTCGCTGGCGCTTAAGGAGCGCTTTCCCGACGCTGAGGTGTGGGGGCTGGACGTCGGCGGGCCGATGGTCCGCTACGGCCACATGCGTGCCGCGCGGCTGGGCTTTGACGTGAACTACGTGCAGCGGCTGGCGGAGGACATGGGTTTCCCGGCCGGCTATTT
>JBCDKA010000147.1:0-9751 GCA_038747195.1 Pseudomonadota bacterium | reverse complement strand
GAGGCTGCCGTTGCCGTCGATATCCGCCAGCGCCACCGCGGTGCTGGCCAGATGATCACCGAAGCATTGTCCGCTGTGGTCCAGCAAGCCGTTCCCGCGATTGAGCCAAACGTTGCTGGCGCCGCTGCCCTGGCCGAGCTCACCAATCAACAAATCGGGGCGAGAATCTCCGTCGAGGTCGCCTGCCACGATCGCAATATTTTCTCCGCTGCCGCGAAACTCTTGTCCGGTGGCGTTCAGCGCATCACCGGTTCTGAGGAAAACCTCGATGGTCGTCTCATCGGTCCGGCTGATGGTGGCAACATCGAGCTCCGCGTTGCCGTCCAGATCGGCCAGCGTCACGCCGGACCGGCTGCCGCTGGCGCCGCCAACGCCCGGTCCAAGATCAGCCAAAGCCCCACCGCTCACGTTGTAAAAAATGCGGTCCGCCGCACCCGCAACCGCCACATAGACATCTGGGAGCAGGCCCTGGCCGAGGTCGCCGATCGCCAGGTCCACAATCTGGCCGCTGACGATTAGAGAGGTCTGGACGAGCGCCAGCTCGCCAAAGGTGCCGTTTTGCTGGCCGCCCTGATTGAGCCAAAGGGTCAGTTCCGTCGCGGTAGCGGTGACCGCATCCAGGTCGCCGTCCTGGTCCATGTCTCCCAGGGCGAGCGCGGCGAGGTTTTCCCGACCGAGCGCTCCGAATGCTGTGAAGCTGCCGCTACCGTCGTTGGCGTAGAGGGTGTTTTCGCTGTCGCTTGCCGAACCGGTAGCGTCGGTTGCCAGCACGATGTCGGCGAGGCCGTCGCCGGTGATGTCTGTCACAGCCATGGCCACCACGTTGTGCTGGGGCAGCTGCGGGCCCGGCTGCAGGCTGCTGCCGTCGTTGATCAGGATCCGCAGCGGCTGCGGTGAAGTGATGCCCTGGCTGTCGAAGGCGGGGCCATATCCGACCACCGCGTCGAGATCCTCATCACCATCCAGATCAGCCGCCGCAATCGATGAGGGGTTGATTTGCAGTAGGTTCGGACCCGCATCATCGAGCCACGCGGTTGGATTCGGCGAGGGGCTCTGCCCAAGGCATGCGCTACCGAAAACTACGGCCGCAAACCCGACCAGGGTTCTGGCTCCCATTTTCCGTCCCTCTCGTGTGTCGAACACAAGAAGGGACGCAGCCCGTCGGATTGTGTCTCAGCGAGGCGCGGCTAGCCGGCGCGTTCGCCGCCCGCCTGGCGCGCGATCACAGCGTGTCTATTCGAACCCCGAGCGGAAGATCAACCCGGTGTCGAGCTGCAGCAGCGCGCTGCCCACATCACCCTGAGTTTGAGGGGCGCCGCTGAGCACCCGATCATCGGAGACGGCCACCGAAGCGCCCAGACCGGTTTGTCCCGGCAGCGGAGCCGTTCGACTGACCTGGTTGACCGCGTTTCCCGACTTTCGGTATCGGTAAACCGCACCGTTTGGTATACCGCCGTTGATCGCCCGGGGAGACCCTATGATGATCGTGCCCCGATCAATGGCAACCGCAGCGCCAAATTCGCCGTCGTCGACCGGGTCTTCGGGTTTGATTTGGCTGATCTGATTGAGCAACGGCGATGTGGTGCCAAACAGGTACGCCGTGCCACGGCTGGGTTTGCCGGGCTCGGCTTCCATGGGCGCTCCGACCAGCACCGTGCCGTCATTATCCACGTTGACCGAACTGCCAAACCGTGCGCCCTCGCCGCTGCCTGAGCCCCGGACGGTGCCGAGCCGAGTGACCGCACCGGCAACCGCGTCATAGATCGAAGCGGAGCCGCTCGCGGGGCCGCCGTTCGGTTTAGCGCGGGGGGCACCGATCGCAATCTTCCTGCCGCGGATCGCAACCGAGGATCCAAAGCGGGCCGCGGGATCCGGCTGGGGCGGCTTGATCTTGGTCGGCGGCTGAAAGGGCATGCCGCGAGATGGCCGACGGAATACGTAGGCAGCGCCCGTGCCCATGCCGGGCATCTCGTCTTCGTCGTCATCCGGCGCGCCGACCACCACCGAATCACCGCTGATGCTCACGGCGGCCCCGAAACGGCCGGTGCCGGAGGACATGCCGTTACCGGTGAGGGGTTGTTTAAAGGAAAACCCTCCACCCCCGGCGCGTCGCTGAAAAATGGCGGCGGCGAGGGACACCGCGCCAACCTTGGCCGGTGGTACTTCACCGGACGTGCCGACAACAATCGTGTCGCCGGACACGGCCACGGAAGCGCCAAAACCCGCCGCGGTAAATCCGTCGGGAACCGGCAACACCGTCTCCAGCACCGTGGTGCCGCCTTCGATGCGGTAAACGCCCACCGCTCCGGCATCAGTGCCGGTCAAGTCAGACCCGGGCAGACCCACCACCATCAGGTTGCCGTCAACGGCAACCGACGACCCGAAGGTGTCCCCGGCGACGGCCGTTTCTTCGTCGACTGACTGGATGTCGCCAAGCGCTCCGAACTGCAGCACGTCGCCTGCGGTGGTGGATAGCCAGATATCCCCTGTCTCGTCGTCGAGCGCGATGCCGGAAAAGCTGCTGCTGGGGCCGCCGCTCAGGTCAACGTCCCGAACGAACTCCCCGGTGGCCGTCAGCTCGCGCATTCGCCCGCTGCTGGCGCTGCTGACAATCAATAGATTTCCGGTGCTCTGGCTGACCTCCACGTCTCCAAAGAAGACGTCATAAGCCGGCGAGCCGACTGGCGCCACGGGAAAGGTGTTGAGGATGGTGCCGTCGACGCTGCTGGCCTCAAAAAGCTGATCGCCGGTCCAGTCCAGGACAAACAGCGTGTCTCGAGAGGCGTGATAAGCCACACCCACGGTCTGTGAACTCATCTCTGGCAGCGGGGCGCTGGCGATGATCGAGCCATCGGTAATACTGACGGCATAGAGGGTTTCAGGATTGCGTTCACCGTTGCCGATCAGCAGGGTGTCTTGCGAAACAAGCGTAGCGCCGACGCTGATGTCGATCGGCGCGAAGTCCAGATCGATATCGTTGGAACTTGTGCCGGGGGTCGTCAGCGGCGTCCCGACCTCAACGCCACCGGGCGTGAACTGGTGAACCATGCCAAAAGACTCGTGGATAAACACGTTGCCTGAGACGGGGTCAAAGGCAATCGCATCAAGCGTGCCCAGCGTGGTGGGGTTAAAGCTGTTGGCTGGCTGCTCTTGCGCTAGAACCGGTGTCGCGGCCAGCAGGCCGGCAAGATAAATGATCGCTTCGGGGGTGCGACGAAACACAGGTGTTCCTCCTTTGTCACTCCCCCGAGCAATGTCAGCGCTCGACGGACGTCGAGCGCTTCCTGAACCCTCAGTGTAGTCGGCGCGATTGGCAATGCCAACGGTCTGTGCCGTGCCGCTCGCCGGCTTCCGTCAGGCCAAGGGCTAGCGGCACCGTGCAATTTTTTCTAACCGGCTTATCTAACCGCTCAGACGTGCTGGTCGATCAGGATCGGATTGCCGTCCGGATCAGCGATGACAAAGCTGGCTGGGCCTTCCGTGTTTTCGTCCGCTTCGGTCATCAGCGTAATGCCGGCTTCTTTGACCTTTCGCTGCAGCTCGCGCACATCGGTGAAGTCCTCGATCGCCGTACCGCCGCTGCCCCATCCCGGATTGAAGGTCAGCATGTTTTTTTCGAACATCCCCTGAAACAGCCCGATGTTGCAGTCTTCGTTGTTCAGAATCTGCCAGCCCTGCTCAGGGTCGCCGCCGATCGGCGTAAAACCCAGCTTCTGGTAGAAGGCGGAGGACGCAGAGAGGTCAGATACGGTCAGGCTCAGTGAGAAGACTCCCAGTTTCATATGTAGCTCCGTAAGATTTGTTGAAAGCGGGTCCAGCTTGCTTGGCGGCGCTCCCCCTGTCCATCACCCGAATGGGTGAGATACGGGTATTTTGGCGGTATCTGCCGCGATTACCGCCGTTTCGGCGACGAATCGGGCCCAAGCCATCCTGCCGGTTTGATCAGGGGGCAAAGCAGCTGGTGCCGACCACATCCGCCAGCTTGATGACCGAATGATTCTTTACGCCGTCCCGTCCGTCGAGCACAAACTGGCCGGCGCCGCATTCGGTGACCGTCATGACCAGTGTTCCCCACTCGTCCAGCTCAGCGCCGGGGATGGGCTGCTCAAACGTTCCCCCATCGCCGACAGACATCGTTAGGGTGACGGGTATGTTGAGCGCCGGTCGCTCGGTGAGCAGTTCGGAGATCAGCCAGAGCCGATTGCCGCTGCTGTCGTAGCCATAGAAAAAGATGGTGATCCCTCCGGCGGTCTGGACGACGTCATACCCTTCGCCGTCGAAGGTGGGGTCAAACCACAGTCCGGCCAGCGTGACGAAGCTATTGACCGAGGCAAGGGAGGCAATCTCGGTTTTGCTTAAGGTCGACAGCGGGCTGATTCCTGCGGGGTCAAAAGCGCCGTTGACGGCGGTGATGGCCGCGTTGCTGATCACCCCTTGACCCAGCGACGACGGGTGGATCGGGTCTGCCCAGGTGCAGGTTGGACAGGTGACAACGTCGCCAAACGTGGGCGAGGGGACCTGAGCCTCGCCGTCCACGGTGAAGTTTTCGGGCTGATTGATCAGCAGATCGAACACCGAAAAAACGTCGACAACCGTGACGCCTTTGGCTGTGGCCAGGGCGTTGAGCCGATTTCGCCAGTCCAGGCTGGCATCCCGAATTGCCGGGACGTCCCCCAGCTGGGAGACCACCGCGGGCACCTGCGAAATATCGGGCAGATTGAACACGACCACCGTCATGCCGGCATCGGTGAGCGTCGTCAGAATCTCGTCGACGTTGGTTTCCAGCGTGTCCAGGAAATCCAGGTTGCCCAGGAGAATGCCAGGAGCTGCATCCAGAAAATCGTTGCCGCCAATCCACAGCAGCGCCAGATCTCCCGCCCCAAATGTTGCGGCCGCTTCCGTGTGCTGGCCTTCTGCGATCAGCGACGTGGACGTGGCGCCACCCACCGCAAGCTGCGTCAAAGGCGCGCCAATTCGGTCGGCGAGCTGCTCCGAGGCCAGCGGGCTGCGAATGCCCTCTGGATCGTCGAACAGGCTGTCGCCCAGCGAAACAATGCGGTTAAAACTCACCGCCTGCCCGGAGGTCGCAAGCAGCAGGGTAAGGGCGCCGGCAAACCACCGGCCTGTCGTATTGATCATTGGTGTTCCTTTTCTTTTCAATTCGGCGGGTTGCTGGGCGCTATCGCCGGGCGAGCGGCAGCGGTGCTAAGCTGGCCGCCGCTCACCATAACACCCGGCGCGAGCCACTGACTCCAGGGCCTTGTGGACACGCGCTGAAACTCAACGAATTAACGTGACAGGACACTAGGCCATGCAAATCGTTGAATCGCGAGTCGCGTTCTACAAGACCCAGGAGGGGCAGCGCACCTCCCGGGGTTTTGAGCGACAGCGCTACGTGCTGCAGGACGACCGGTCGGTTTGTCTCAACGTCTTCAGCGTGGCGAGCGATCTAAAAATCAATCGCGAAGTCACGATCAATCTCGACGAGCGGTGGTTGCCCATCGATAGCTATGTGCGTATCCATCATGGGGATCGCCTGGAGGGCGCGGGATGGTTTTTGTTCGAGCAAGGATTCGTCAAATCCCAGGTGCAAAGACCGGGAGGGGGGCTGGTGGAGCAGCAGCAGCGATTTGACGACGGGCCAGCGGTATTCTGCGCCCATCCGATCGCCACGGACGCGCTGCTCACCGCCGGCTGCAGCCGCGAGGAGCCCGGCGCGGTTCAGCTCCTGCCCCAGGTATTCCTTTCTTCACCTCACCATTTCGGGGCCACCGGGCCGGAGCTGGCGCACACGCAGCTGGAAATGAGCTACCTGGGTGTCGAGGACGTGACGGCAGCTGGAATCAACTTTAAGGCGGACCACTACCGGATCGCCGCAGGTAACGATACGACCGGCCATACACATCCCGGAGAAGATATCTGGACGCTTAAAGACACCGCTATTTTTCTGCGCGCGGAGATTGTTGCGCTCGGCTATGAGTACGAGCTGACCCACTACTCACGGCAGGAAAGCTGATCCCATCGACCACTGAGACCGGCCGTTCGGCCGACCGGATTGCGCCCGGCATGCTCGCCTGTGCGGGCGCCATGCTGATGTTCTCGGTGATGAGTGCCTTCGCCAAGTACCTCAGCGAGACCCATTCGGTGGTAGAGATCGCGTTTTACCGAAACGTGATCGCTAGCCTGCCGTTCCTGGCGATGGCTTTCTTGCTGGGACGCCGAGACATCCTCAAGGTGAACGCGAGGCCGGGGCTGGTGGTGAGTCGCTCGGTGATGGGGACGTTTTCGCTGATCGCAACCTTCGCCGCCTATTCCGCCATGCCGATGGCCGATACGTCCGTTCTGCTCTTTACGGCTTCCCTTTTTCTGCCGGTGCTTGGCGTACTTTTCCTGGGCGAGCGGGTCGGCTGGATCCGGGCATCAGCGGTGCTGGTCGGCTTTGCCGGCGTGGCGATCATGGCCAACCCGTCTGGCGATGCCAGCCTGTATGGCGTGTCGATGGCTCTGACGGCAGCGCTGATGCAGGCGATCATGGCCATCATTCTGCGTCAGCTGGGCGGATCGGAAAAGCCTGAAACGGTGTCGCTGTACTTCTTTCTCATCGGCGCCGTGCTGACGGGTTTTGCGATGCCCTTTGTCGCCACGCCACCCAGCGCTGCCGAGCTCCCGCTGCTGCTGGGGGTTGGCGTCGCCGGCGCTTGTGCTCAGTTTCTTTACGCGGTCGCACTGAAGCTGACGCCGGCGGCGATTGTCGCTGTTCTCAACTACACCAGTATCATCTGGGCAACCCTGCTCGGCTGGCTGATATGGAATGAGTGGCCGCTGCCGGTGGTCCTGGTGGGCTCAGCGGTGGTGATCGGTGCCAACGCACTGATCGCCTGGCGGGAAAGTCGAGTCCGATCGACGCAGGCGCCGCAGAACCTGTAGGGTGGCGTCATGCTGCTGGCAGGACTGCTGATCATTCATACGGTTGTACTCGGGTACTGGCTGGGAGCCGAGCTGGTCATCAATGCAGGTTACCGCCTGGTCTGTTATGCCGAAGACATGCCGTTTGCGCAGCGCGACCGCTTGATGGATCACGTCATGCGGGTCGACCAGCATGTCCGCTACGCGCTGGTCCTGCAGGCGTCGCTCGGCTTGATGCTTGCAGCGGGGTACGGCTATGTCCCGGGCGGCGAGCGCCTCATGATCAGCGCCGGTATTTTCGGCTTGAGCTGGCTTGCGTTCATCGAACTTGTGCACCGCCAGCGAAAGCGGCCGGCCGGCCATCTACTGGCCCAGATCGATCGATGGTTTCGATACCTGCTCCTCGGGGTGCTGCTGGCGGTGGCTAGCAGCCTGCTCGGCGACGCTTGGCCCTTGCCTGCGTGGCTGCGCTGGAAGCTAGCCGCGTTTGCCGGCGTGATCGCCTGCGGTGTTGGGATCCGGTTGGCTTTGCTGGGGCACTTCAAAGCCTGGGCGAGAATGGCAAACGGCGAGGTAACCCAGGCAGACAACGCCGTCGTTCAGCGGATCTATCTTCAGGCCACGTCGGTCCTTGCGGTGTTGTGGGTGTTTCTAGGCTTCATGGCAGCGCTTAGCGTTTTCAAGCCTGCGATGTCGTAGGCTTCGCTAAACGAATACCAGCGCGGGGGTGTGCGTCATGCACCAGATCATTGCCGAGAAACAGGCGCTTGTTGCCGATCAGGCGGGCGTGTGGGACGGTGAATACGTTCACCTGGACGCCTCACATGAGGTCATCGACCGGCATCGATCCCGGCTGATCTGTCGCCTGGAGGACGGAGCTGACGGGGTCGCGATGCTCAAGCAGACCAATATCTACACCTGGGCTGACCAGCAGCAGGAAGTGCGCTACTTCGAGGGCGTGTTTCGAAAGGATCGGGTGTGGATCCAAAACGACTTAATCGACGGCTGGACGAGCGCAATCAGTCAGGACCAGACGCAGCGTACGATCATGGTTGGCTGGGTTCGTGTAGCGGAACCTGATTTTCGATTCTACGAGCTAATCACGCTGTCCGAGGACGCCAATGAAAAGTCGCGCACGTGGCACTGGTATCGCCACGGTCGCCTGTTTCAGCGCACTCTGATCAACGAAACCCGAACAGCGCGAGACTGGCGACCCTTCGACGATCCAGAGCTCTGTGCGTCCAGGCCCAAGGGCGCTTAGTAGCTCAGCGTGCGAAGGAAGGCGACGAGGTTGTCACGCTCCGCGTCGCTGAGGTTGAGTGCCGGGAGCTCCGGCACGGCTGGCTCACCCCCCATCTCGCGGTAATAGTCGATCACCTCCGTTAGCGTGTCGAAGCGGCCGTCATGCATATAGGGTCCGGTTCGGGTGAGCGCTCGCAGGGTAGGGACCTTGAAGGCGCCGACGCTGTGTTCGTCAGAGCCGGTGTAGCGCAGGTGGCGGCAGCCGTCGGCCGGCGCGTCGCTATAGCGACCGCGGCAGTTGAACGGATCGTAGTTTGAAGCGGTCCGGCCGACAGCCCACCCTAGATCCTGCTCGGTGGGGCTGGCGGAGCCCGTACCGATGTTGTGAAAACCAAAATTGCTGAACATCGGGCCATTGTGGCAGCGAAGGCAGTGGGTTTTGCCCACGTCGAGAAACAGCTTGAGTCCCTGCAGTTCGTTTTCCTTCAGGGGTGATTGACCCGGATCATCAAGGGTCAGCGAGTCTGCGAGGTGATCGAAACGGCCGGCTTGTGGCTGTAGCGTCGCCACGTAGCTCGCGAGAACCTTGCCGACATTCGCAAACGCGCGATTGATCTGCTCCTGGCGAGCTGAGGGGAGGCGTTGCCAGCTCAGCTTATCCTCGCTCGTGCCATAGGGCCCGGCTTGCCGTGGCAAACCAGCCAGCTCGGGCAAGGCAATAGCTAGGTCTGCGAGCTGTTCAACATACCTGGGGGTTTGGGTCAGGTGACGCAGCACGCCGATTCGGGTGCTATCCATCTCGCCCTGGGTTTCCAGCGGCGTCAGATTCTGTGCCCAAAGACTGTCACGGCGACCATCCCAATAGAACCAGTCCGCGCTGGCGATACCAACGAGCGTTTGGGCGTTTCTTCTGGTGGGCTGGCTGCCGACGCTTTGCTTTTTGCCGTCGGTGAAAGCCAGCTCAGGCTGGTGGCAGGAGGCGCAGGCGATCTGTCCATCCCGGCTGAGTCCCGGATCAAAAAACAGCGCTTTTCCCAGCGCCGCCGCATCAGCGTTTCCCTGCAGCCGGTTGCTGGTGTCGGCGGCAGGTCGCAACGCGGAGAGGGCCAGTGATTGAGCTAGCTCGATCTCGGCCGGGGTCAGGTTGGAAGCGCGGGTTTCCGCGGGCTGGTCCGTCCGGCCTGGACCGATTCGCAAATCGAACTGGGCCTTGTCTGACCCAGCGTCGGCGGTGACGCCGACGACAATTTCCCAGCGGCCGTGCATATTGAACGAAACGCCTTCGACCAGGTATTGGCCGGGCGCGAGCTGGCGGGTTACCTGGGGCTCCGACGACATACCGTGGCCATGGCCGGGCATCCCCCCGTAGAACGCGAGCCGCTGCGGCGTCACGGGCTTGCCCTGCGCATCCAGCACGGACACGGTCCACTCATGGAGCTGGCCGACCACCGGGGCCGCTCGAGCTTCGATCTCGACCTGGTACAGCCGGTTCTGAGTCCAGGCGAGTTCAGCAGCGATGCTGCTAAGCGATGGCGCTGTTACCAGCGCCATCGTTACCAGGGCCCGCAGCAGGCGGTTGATCGGACCTGCGGTGACTATTGCT
>JBCDKA010000146.1:0-9859 GCA_038747195.1 Pseudomonadota bacterium | reverse complement strand
CATGGCGGTCGCGGACGATGGCACCGGCATGGAGCGTGAGCCGGAGGTGATCATCGCGGGTTTTGGCCGCTACGGACAGATTGTCGGGCGAATCGAGCGACGTAAACGGGATGTTTCCAGCCTGCAAGATTCGCCCGACAATCTGTCCGTAGCGGCCAAAACCCGCGATGATCACCTCCGGCTCACGCTCCATGCCGGTGCCATCGTCCGCGACCGCCATGGCGCCATCCTTGCCGCCGCTCAGGCGCTCGAACAGCACCAGCAACGGCGCCGTCAGCGCCATCGACATGCCGACCACGAGGGTCACCAGGCTGGCCGTCTCCTGGCTTAGGTGGTCTCCGGTCACCATCTGGGTAAGCAGCACAAAAGCAAATTCACCACCCTGGGAAAGCAGCAGGCCCATGGTCAATCCTTCTCTGAGGGTGGCGCCACGGACCTTGAGTGCCACGGCGATAACCGCAGTCTTAACCGCCATCAGTGCCAGTGCAAAGCCCAGGATCAGCACCGGCTGCTGGGCCAGCAGACTCAGGTCGAGCGTCATGCCGATGGCCATGAAGAACAGTCCCAGCAGCAGCCCCTTAAAAGAATTGATGTCGGCCTCAAGCTGGTGCCGATAATCGGACGTCGCCAGCACGATACCCGCCATGAAGGCCCCTAACCCGGCGGAAAGACCCACCATCTGCATGACGCCGGCGTACCCCAGCACAATAAAAAGCGCGGTGGCGGTCATGATTTCGCGGCTCGCGTAGGCAGCAATCAATTTCAACAGGGGTTTGAGCAAAAACCGACCCGCCAGCAGCAGACCCACCACCGCAGCGACACCGACCAGCGTGTTGGGCTGGTGCTCTAGCGCCGCGGTGGACTTGGCCGTCGCGCCAACCACCAGCACCAGCGGTATCACCGCAATATCCTGCAGCAGCAGGATCGAGAAACCCCGCCGACCGAGCTGACTGCCGAGTATCTTTCGCTCTTCCATCAGCTGCAGGGCAAACGCGGTGGACGACAGCGCCAAAACGAAGCCGAGCAGCAACGCCAGCCCCCAGGCCAGGCCGAGCAGCATGAGGAGCAAACCCAGCAGCGCGCCGCTGATCAGCAGCTGGCTGAGGCCGGTGAACACGATGTTTCGGCGAAGCTGCCATAGCTTTGCCGGCTCGAGCTCTAGGCCGATGACAAAGAGCAGCATGATCACGCCCACCTCGGCGAAGTGCAGCACGTCGGTCGGGTTTTCCACGAGCGCAAAGCCCGACGGCCCCAGCGAAACGCCGGCGGCCAGATAGCCGAGTACCGCACCCAGCCCGGAGCGGCGGAACAGCGGCACAAAGACAATCGCCGCGCCGAGATACGCCAGCGGCTTCAGCAGAAAATGGGACTCATCCACTATCGGATCCTGTCTAGAACGGTTCGATCGGTTGCTATTGTCATAGCCTGGCCGGCTCGTGGGAAGCCCAGGCCTGTAGAAAAAGCGGCCAGGCGGTTGCCCTGGGCCAGGCAACACGCGTATACAGTCACGTTTGTATCCAGAGCCCTCACCCCCGATGCCCCAATCCGCTCAAGATCTGCTGCAGCAGAAGTTTGGCTTCGACACGTTTCGCGGCGAGCAGCAGCGCATCATCGAGGCGGTGATCGGGGGCTCCGACGTCCTGGTGCTCATGCCCACGGGCGGCGGCAAATCCCTTTGCTATCAGCTTCCGGCGCTGATCCGTCCGGGTGTTGCGCTGGTGGTGTCACCGCTGATTGCGCTGATGGCTGATCAGGTGGCAGCGCTGCGAGAATTGGGTATTGCGGCGGCCTGCCTCAACTCGTCGATGACCAGCGAGGACCAGGCGTCTGTCTGGGGGGCTGTCCAGACCGACAAACTCGACCTGCTTTACGTCGCTCCCGAGCGGCTCAACCAGTCAGGCACCCGAGCACGTCTGGCCAACTGTCCGCTGGCGTTGATCGCCATCGACGAAGCGCACTGCGTATCGCAGTGGGGGCATGATTTTCGACCGGATTATCTGCAGCTTGGCGAGCTCCGCGAAACATTCCCCGGGGTTCCGATGATGGCCCTGACCGCCACAGCAGATCGCGAGACTCGCGAAGATATCGTGCAACGGCTGAAGCTGCAGACCCCGCAACGGTTCGTCAGCGGCTTCGATCGACCCAATATTGCTTACCACGTCCAGCCTCGCACCGACGAGCGTCGTCAGCTGGCCGCATTCCTCGAACCGTTTCGCGGCCAGTCCGGCATCGTCTACTGTCTGGCCCGCAAGAAGGTCGACGCAATTGCCGAGTGGCTGGCATCGAAAGGCTGGCCCGCCCTGCCCTACCACGCAGGGATGGACAACGAGCAGCGCGAACGACACCAGCAGCGATTTGCCACGGAAGACGGTATCGTGATCGTGGCCACGATTGCCTTCGGCATGGGCATCGATAAACCCGACGTGCGATTTGTCGCCCACCTGGATCTCCCAAAGAGCATGGAAGCGTACTACCAGGAAACCGGGCGCGCTGGGCGCGACGGGGAGCCGGCCACCGCGTGGATGGTCTACGGTCTGCAGGACGTGGTTCGACTGAAGCAGATGATGGACGCGAGTGAGGCCGCGGACCACATCAAAGCGCTGGAGAAGCGCAAGCTCGATGCCCTGCTCGGCTGGTGTGAGGTAAGCAGCTGCCGGCGGGCCCCGCTGCTCGCTTACTTCGACGATCCGAACGTGATGGAGCGCTGCGGCAACTGCGACAACTGCTTGAACCCAACCACCACGTTTGACGGGACCGACGCCGCGCGGAAATTCCTTTCTTGCGTTTACCGTTGCGGCCAGCGCTTTGGCGCCGGCCACATCATCGACGTGCTGCGCGGTGGCGACACCGCAAAAATTCGTCAATACGGACACGATCGGCTGAGCACCTACGGCATCGGCCAAGAGCTTTCGACGGCGCGTTGGCGATCGGTTGCGCGTCAGCTCATCGTCCACGGCTATCTGGTGGCCGACGCCGAACTGTTCGGCGCTCTTAGGCTTACCGAGCAGTGCCGCGATCTGCTGAAGGGCGAGGCCACGCTTGAGCTGCGCCAGGATCCAAAGCCGGTTGCCAGCGTGGGCGGCCGCAGCCGGACCAGCCCAAAAGTTGTGCTGGATCCTGCGAGCGCACCGCTGTGGGAAGCGCTGCGCGACTGTCGACGACGGCTGGCCGAGGAGCTCAAGCTGCCGCCCTACGTGATCTTCCACGATTCCACGCTGCGTCAGATGGCCACGAGCAAACCGACCGACGCCGCGTCGCTTCTTGAGATCAACGGGGTGGGTGAGACCAAGCTGGAGCGCTACGGCCAGGAGTTCCTAGCCGTTCTGGAGTCGTACGCCGACTAGTCGGAAAGCCGGCCGAAACGGCCTTCCACGCCCAGCAGAAACCACAAAAACCGCCTGACGTTTTTTCACACTCGGCCAGTCAAGGTATGCTGGCGTGATGGCAACTCGACTCAATGCCCTGGATCTGGCGTTCCTGGGCCTGGAAACACAGAAAACGCCGGTGAACGTCGCCTCGCTCCAGATCTTCGAGCCCCCGGCTGACTACGCGGGACATTTCGTTCGAGATCTCCTGGCCAATCTTCAGACTTTGCCACCAGGCCCGCCGTTCAATCTGCGGCTGAGCAGCACGAGCGTCCTCACCGCGCCCTCCTGGGTCGAAGACGATCACTTTGATCTCAACTATCACGTTCGCCATTCGGCGCTCCCGCAGCCCGGCTCGATGGCGGACCTGCTGTCACTGGTGTCGCGCCTGCACAGTCGGGTGATGGACCGTGAACGACCGCTGTGGGAATTCCACATCATCGAGGGCCTGGAGGGCGGCCGCTTTGCCATCTACATGAAGATGCACCACGCGGCGATCGACGGCATGGGCGGCATTGCGCTGCTCGAGGCCTGCCTCAGCACCGAGCCTGACGCCCCCCTCAAAGCCCCCTGGGCGGGCCTCGCTACGAAGAGCCGTGGCCGGCGCAGCAGCGGCAGCCTGCTGGGACTTCCGGCTCGCCTTCGCCGCCGACTCCTGGGACAGGCCCAGATGGGGATCGACCTCGGCAAGCTCCTGGTCGGCCACGGTATGAAAGCCGTCGGCCTTCAGCCGGATGATTCGCCGGCCCCGTTCACCGCACCCAAAACCATCTTCAACGTGCCGGTTTCCGGGGCCAGAAAATTTGGCGCCACCAGCATGCCGCTGCACGAGCTTAAAGCGCTCGGTAAGGCGACCGGCGCCACCGTCAATGATATTGTGCTTGCCATCTGCAGCGGTGCTATTCGCGAGTACCTAAGGGAGCACAAGGCGCTGCCCAAAAGGTCTTTGGTCGCCAGCGTTCCGGTATCGATTCGCCAGATCAATCGCAGCGGCAACCAGATCACCTACGTCAGCGCGAGGCTGGCTACCCACCGCAAAACGCCGCTGGGCCGGCTCGCGGATATCGGCCGTTCAACCCGGGCGGCCAAGAAAGAGGTGGCCAACGTTCTACCCTCCGCGTCAATCAATTTTGCGGTGATGGCCCAGGGCCTGGTTGCGGTGCTCAATCGGCTCGGCGCCACCGACCTGGTCCCGCCGCCGGCCAACGTGGTGATCTCAAACGTGCCCGGCCCCAGACAGCTTCTCTACTTTGCCGGCGCTCAGCTGAAAGCCGGTTATCCGCTGTCGGTGCTCGTGGACGGCCAGGCGCTCAATATCACCGTGCTCAGCTACGTCGACTCCGTCGATTTTGGCGTGATGGCCTGCCGGGATGCGGTGCCGGACGTCGACGTGCTCAGCCGACTCCTGCAAAAGGCGTTTCTCGAGCTGAAGGCGGCGGCCGCCGCCAACCCCGTGGCGGAGGACCCAGCGACGGAGACCAGCGAGACCAAGCCCCGGCGAAAACGAAAAGCCACTTCGCGCACTGCCAAAAAGGTCGCCAAGAAGGCCAGCAAGAAGACCCGGGCAAAGGCCGCTCGAAAGACGTCGAACGCAGCCCGCAAAAAAGCTTCGGCGGGATCAAAGCCTGGCGCCGACGTTAAGGCGGCCAGGGCAGCTGGATCGGTGAACGGTACCGGCACCAAAAAGAAACGTCGGAAGAAAGCGAGCCGCAAGCGGGCCGCACCGACACCCAGCGCCCAAACGGCCGACGGTCGACCGCTCAAAAGCCTCCGCCAGCGACGCGGGGCTAGCTAGCGCTGCCTCGATCGGCCGGCCCGGCCAGACGCTTGAGTTCAGCACCGTGGGTCGCCTCTTCGACCGCCGTTTTGAGCTCAGCCATCCGAAACGGTTTGGTCAGCACCACAAACTCGTCGGTGCATGACTGCGTTCGACCTGTGGTTACCATGACGGCCAAGTGAGGGTGGTCCCGGCGAACCTGACGAACCAGGGTCAGGCCATCCATCGACCCTGAAAGACCAATATCAGCAACGAGCAATGCAGTCGAACCAGAGCTCTGCAGGTTTTCCAGCGCGGCCTCCGCGCTAGCAACGTGGGTCACGTCATAACCCAACTGCTCGAGGCCAGTGGTCAGCACGGCGGCGACACCGGGATGATCTTCGACCAGAAGAGCCGAAGCGTCCTCGGACATCGACCAGTTTGCTTCACCATCGAGCTTCGGGTCCTCGGCTGAACCGGGAATCATGGCGGCGTCGGAACGTCGTTCCGGCACCGCTTGACTCGCCGGATTGTGGCCGATCACGTTTTGCTCCCTGATTGGAGCCGCCGGGAGCTGAAGCGTGATCCTGGCTCCGGCTGTCGGCGCGTTGCCGAGCAGCAGCTTGCCACCCGACTGCTGGGCGAAACCCGCCACCATGCTGAGCCCGAGGCCTGTGCCGCCCGAGTCGCCGCGTGTTGTGAAATAGGGTTCGGTCCCACGGTTCAGCACTTCTTTGGACATTCCCCTGCCCGAGTCGGTGACCTGAATATTGACCAGCGGCGGGCTGGCGCCGGCGACTGGGAAAACGGCGATCGCCACCTCACCCTGCTCGTTCATCGCGTCGCGCGCGTTGATCACAAGATTCAGGAGCGCTGTGCTGAGCGCGCTGGCGTCCACCACCGCCGCGGCCGGGCAGAGACGAGACGACATCGTGATGCTGGGTCCCAGAGTCCTCTGGAGCAGCGATTCAACCTCCTCGATGAAAAAATCCAGCCGCAGGTACTGAGGATTGAGCGGCTGCATTCGGGCATAAGACAGCAGGCTGCGCGTGAGGCCAGAGCCGGAGTCGATGGCGGCCTCAATCTCATCAAGCAAGGCGCGCTGCTGCGCGGTCGCCCCGCGGCGCAGCTCTTCAGCGGAGCGCGCCAGCACCATGAGCACGTTGTTAAAGTCGTGGGTGATCCCCTGGGTCAACTGCCCAACCGCACGCTCTTTTTCTGCGAGCGCCAACTCACGCGCCAGCTTGGCCCGCTGAGACTGCAGTTTGGCGGTCTGCTCAGCTTGCGCCGAGAGTTCCGCGGTGCGCTCAAACACCTGC
Source organism: Pseudomonadota bacterium (assembly GCA_038747195.1). Taxonomy (GTDB): domain Bacteria; phylum Pseudomonadota; class Gammaproteobacteria; order Xanthomonadales; family SZUA-38; genus JANQOZ01. The sequence goes on along the minus strand of JBCDKA010000146.1, from coordinate 3,419 downwards.
TGTTCCAATTCCTGATTCGCCTTCAAACGCGCGTCGGACACCAGTCGCGAGCTGCGATGGCTGACAAGCACAAAGATCAGCGCACAAACCAGCAGGCTCCCAAAGAGGACCCCGTTGCGCACGTAGCGATCGGTGCGAGCCGCCGCACTTGCGGCGATCCCGCGCTGCTCCAGCAAACTCAGCTCGTTTTCTCGATTGGCCACGTCAGTTGCCACCTGGAGCATGGAGAGTCGGCTCTCGTAGTTTTCGCCGATTTGCTCCTGCCGGCGCTCAAACAGACGCCGACTCAGCTCCAGTGCACGGGGAAAGTCGCCGGCCCTTTCGTAGATCGCCTGAAGTTTTTCCAGCGCTTCCAGGTGTTCCGAAACCCCCGCGCCGGAGGTGTGCTCCAAAACGCGGTAGAGCAACTGCTGGGCAATCAAGTCCTGACCCTCAAGGATTTCCAGGTCAGCCTGAACCAGCTCAAGCTGGCAATGACGGAGATTGTTTCTATCGGTCGCCTCGATGAGCGCCAACCCCCGCTCCAGGTCCTGGCGAGTCTCATCCAGCTGCCCGGAAGCGAGCCTTGCCTTGGCCCGGACCAGCAAACCGTTGCTCACCGTATCGGGGGAAAACGTCTCAGGAGGGTTATCGAGCAGCGGGGACAAGCCTTCGATGGCTTTGTCCGGTTGATCCAGGCCAAGTCGAGCCAGCCCTAGATAGGTTTGCGCAATCAGCTGCCGCTGGTGCTGCTCGGTTTCGATCGCCCAGTCCAACCCGGCCTGCAGGTTGACCGTTGCCTGCTGGTATTGTCCGGCGGCGATATGCACCAGCCCAAGATTGAAAAACAGCAGCGTGGCCAGGGGATCATCCGGAGCAACAATCGACGTCAGCTCGCTCGCCTCGTCGTAAGCCACCAGCGCTTCGTCGATCAAGCCTCGCTCATAAAGCATCAGGCCCCGATTCATCAGCGCGTTGCCCAGCTGAGCGGCGCTTCCGCTGCGACGTGCATGACCGATCGCTAGCGCAATATCTTCCATCGCCTCGACAGGCCGGCCGTCGCGAAATGCCGCGATGGCGCGAGCTCTCATGAGATGAGAGGCAACGAAGGCGCTGATCTTGGCGGGATCCTCCGCCACGGCGCAGTGTTTGAGGGCGCGACCCATATCGCCCCACACCAGCCAGTTGTAGCACTGTACGGCCTCAGCGAAGACCGCCTCATCCGATCCGCGCCTCCAGGCAAACGCCTCGCGCGCGGTCTCTAAATGACTGAGAGCGGCCTTGCCCCGGGTCGGCGCAAGCTTGTGAGCCAGCAGCAGATTAGCCCTGGCCGCGTCGACGCCCGTAAACGGCCGCTGGGTCACCAACAGCTGCTCAGCGGTGAGCTGGTCGAGCTGGCGCCAGCTGGTTGCCGCCATGACCGGCTGCAGCCAAAGGAGCACCAGCGCCGTAGCCAGAAGCCTTAACGCGCTGTTTTTGATCACATTATTTCCACACTCCCCCTATCGGCAGTATGCGCCTCGGCGTTGGGTCTTGCAATCCCCAGACAGGCGAGCTACATACCAGTCAATGAAACCACAGCAGGCGACACCTCTCATGAGCTATCAGGCAGCGGTTGAGGAACTCAACAAAAACCTCGAGCTTTACCTCAATGCCAAGTGTGACCCGGCGGTGCAGAACCTGAGCAAAGCCGTCTACCAGCTGACCGTCGCCATCGAAGCCGATTTCAAGGAACAGCAGCGCCAGCTGAAGGCTATTCGGCGTCAGCTCGACGCGCTCCAGCGTTAGTGCCTAGCCTCACCGACGGCCAGCGGCTCGCGGCGCTGCTGGCGCTGGCGGTTGTGCTGATCGGCAGTGGCATCGGGCTCAAGGACCCCTGGCCGTCCGACGAGCCTCGCTTTGCGCTGGTTGCCTGGGAGATGGTTGAGAGCGGGGAATGGTTCTTTCCACGCCGCGGCGGAGAGCTGTATCCCGACAAACCCCCGATGTATATGTGGAGCCAGGCGGCTGTTCTGAAGCTTACCGACTCGCTTCGCCTGTCCCACACCCTGCCCAGCCTGCTCTACGGGCTGATCACGCTGCTGCTGGTGTTCGATCTGGGTCGGCGCATCTGGGACGGGAAAACGGCAACGGCCGCGGCCCTGCTCCTGCTGGCTTCACCGCAGTTTGTGCTCGAGGCACGGGCCGGTCAGGTCGACGCCATGGTGACCGCATGGATCGCTCTTGGCGTTTACGGGTTTCTTCGCCATATCCTGCTCGGGCCGGCGCCCGGCTGGCTCCTGGTCGGCTTTGCGGCCTGTGGCTTTGGCACCATCACCAAGGGTGTCGGGTTCCTGCCGCTACTGATGCTGCTACTGCTGCTCCCGCTGCGGCGCCAATCGCTGCCCGGACGGGTTGGCGGCTATGGCCTGGCGGGATTCGGCGTGATGCTGCTGGCGGCGTGTTGCTGGCTGCTGCCGATGCTCTGGCTGGTGAACGGTGCAGCCGATCCAGCCTACGACGCCTACCGGGACAACATCTTGATGCAGCAGACGGCCGAGCGTTACGCCCGGCCAAGTCACCACTTCAAGCCGCCGTGGTACTTTTTTACGAACGTCATTCCTGCCCTGTGGCTGCCGGTTTTCTTGCTGCTCCCTGGCCTGGTTCCCTATTGGTGGAAACAGCTGCGCAGGCCCGAGCCTGTGACGGTGCTCATCCTCGGCTGGGCGGCGCTGGTGCTGCTGTTCTTTTCCTTAAGCCCCGCCAAGCGAGGCGTTTACATCCTCCCGGCCCTGCCCTGGGTCTGCCTCGCGGCGGCACCCGTACTGCCTGCGCTGCTGCAAAAAGGATGGGCGAAAACCGGCGCTTGGCTCGTACCTTTAGCGCTCGGCCTGCTGCTGGTCGCTGCGGCCTCCTGGCTTAGCTTCGGTGACCCGGAACGAGCCGCGGAGCTCGCCGATCGTTATGGCATCAACCTGCCGGCCACGCTCGCGCTTGCCGGCGGAAGCGTTGTCGTTGCCGTGGGACTCCTGCGGCGTTTCGCCGGCGGCCCGTTCCTGGGGATGATGGGCGCGCTGTGGCTCACCATGGGGCTGTGGGTCTATCCGCGCCTGGATGGGGTGAAGTCGGGCCGCGACCTGCTGCTGAGGGTGGAACAGGCGCTTGGGCCGCAGACGCCACTGGCGCTGGTGGACTGGAAAGAGCAAACGATCCTGCAGTCACGCCGGCCAACCACCAATTTTGGCTTTCTTGTACCCGTTGAGGATCAGGCCAAAGCCGCCGTCAACTGGCTCGCGACCAATCCCGGCGGTAAGGTTTTACTTCAAGAAAAAGATTTAGTCTATTGTTTTGAAAAGGGTTTATCGGTCGATCTAGGCATCGCACATCGGCGCGAATGGCGCCTGGTGGGGCCCGAGAACGTCAGCTGCTCACTGTCTGAGGTGGCGACGGCCACCGCGATT
>JBCDKA010000145.1:0-10121 GCA_038747195.1 Pseudomonadota bacterium | reverse complement strand
GCATCGGTCCGCAGTCCGACGAGATCCCGGGCATCGATCCCCAGGGTTGCGGTGGTCTCGCCGCTGACGGCGGCGCCGAGATCGTCGGAGCGCAGCGTAAAGCTGATCACCGCGGCGTCGTCGCGGTAGCGATAGAAACCCTGAGCGCCAGCGCCGGGTTCGTCGAGCCAGCGTAGACCGCCAACCACCGGGTTCGCCGTGGCATCGCCGATGCTGAGCTCGGTGGTGACCGAAAGCTGCGCCAGGCTTTGCCCGGGCAGGGCGGCGACGGAGCCCTGGGCGTCGCGCCAGCGCATCGGTTTGTCGAAGGCCACCCAGAGTTCATAAGGCTGATCCAGGGCGAGCGGCTGGAGCTGATTGACGTAGAGGACCCGGCTGGTCGGACTGGTCACGTCCCACTCCAGGTCGGCAACCACGGCGCCGGACGTTGGCTCGAACCAGCGGACCGCGGTGACCGACGGCGGGCCGGCCTGGTGGTAATAGGCGATCGGAAACGTCTGGGCGAGATTCTCCCGCACCCGCTGAATTTCCGATTCCGGCAGGATAAATCCGTCGTTGCAGTTGCTGGCAAATCCGCCGTAGTCGGCGCTGCAGCCGGGGAGGTCGGGATGTGCGTCCGGCTGCAGGTTACCCGAGGGTTCGATCTCGAGTGTCCAGCTGGGGATCTGAAAAGTCTCGGCGAAGTATTCGTCTGTCGAGCCGATGCCGCGGCCGGGCCCGCTGGGAACGTCCACGTAGAACCGGTCCCCGGGCAGGCGTTGATGGAAGTTGCTGAAGTCGGACAGCAACGCGCTCTGGATCTGGTTTCGCCGCACGTTGTTGGTCAGCACCGAAAAATGGACCTGGCTGAAGGAATGCACGTCGGTATACATCCGCAGCCGGTCGCCCGGGCCTAGCTCCGCAGAGGCCACCATCGCCTGGGTCTCCGCCTCGGAGGTTGGGTCGGTACCGTGATAGACGAGCGACGTCTGATTGAAGGAGCTGGAGCCGGAGGTCGCCCAGAAGGGTTCGTTGTTACGGTTCAGGTCAACGCCCAGCAGGTAGTCCGCAACGCTGAAGAGATCCTCATCCACGTCACGCATGTTTTTTCGCCGCATCCTCCCGTCGCGCGGTGAGCCGCCGTTGAGCTGAACCTGGGTCGGGAAACGCTGGGTCTGCAGGAAGCCGTCGATATTGAGTACGGGCGTCAGCACCATATTGAGATTGTCCAGCAGATAGCGGTAGAGAAAGCCGTCATCCTGCTGGGCCACCAGCTGCTCCATGATCCCGGTCAGCACCTCCGGCGACTGCCATTCGCGCGCGTGGATCGTTCCCTGCGTCAGCACCGCGCCCTCGGGCAGCCCGGTGGCGGTCAGGGCGTTGCTGTCTCCCAGCTGATAGGTCCAGATATCGCGGCCGTTGTGGGTTTGCCCAACGATCGTGCCGTTCACCACGTCGTTGTCCATCATGAGCGACTGGTGCCGTTCATGCAGGCCGCTGTAGGTGCGAAATCCGGCGAAGGGCAGGGCGGTAGCAACCGGGATCGGGACCGGAAACCCGAGCCCGAGCGTGCCTGCTTCTTCGGTCCATTCGGTGAGCTCCTGAGGCATAACCGCTCCCGGCGCGAGTGCTACCGCCACCACCACCAGCAGTTTGGCAGCGCCAAGGGAAAACGCGCCGGCGCGACTCACGGGTGTTCCTCCAGCAGCTGTTGGATCTTGTTCGCCTGCTCCGGAGAGAGGCCAGGCTGCTGCGCCAGCAGCGTCACGGCCTGCCGCGCAAAGGGCTGCAGCGGGCCGGCGTCCGTGAGCTGGCGCCGCCAGGCGGCGAGCGCTTTCTCGGTGCCCAGCAGGGACGCCAGCTTGAGGCTCAGGGCCGCCCGTTCACCCTGCGGCCAACGTTCGCTGGCATTTTGGAGCAGCTGTGCGTCGCCGGTCAGCTCAACAACCGCAAGCGTGAGGGGCGCCAGCGCAGGACTGTTCTCAAGATGCATCTTGAGCTGGGGGTGGGCCAGGGTTTCTGGCGGCAGCTCCCGCAGACCTGCTGCCGCGCCGCGGATGGCGGCCTGCTGTGCCGGTGCTCCGCTCAAACGCTTCAGCTCTTCGAGCTGTTGCCATTCACCTGTCTGACCGCTTTCGATGATCTGCCGTCGCCAGTCTTGCCAGATCCAGGCGTTGTGGGTTCCCTCGGCCACGGCGGTGAGCCCGTAGGGATCATGCAATACCGCAGCACGTTCGGGATGGGGTGCCAGCACCAGGGCCGGCGCGGCTCTGAGGTAGTCGACCAGCCAGCGACCGGCAGGCGTGGGCGGATGATCACGAAGCTGCACCAACGTCTGGCGCAAGGCGCCCGCGAGCGCTTCGGGCTGACGGTTTCGCGTGAGCAGGTCCACGAACTCGCGCTCAAACGTTGTGGCCGACTGCGTCAGCGCTCGCTGGGCCAGCGCCTGGGAGAGCGGCCGGGGTGCCGGCTGCTGCGCTGCCGCTGGGGTAGCCATCGCAACCGCCAGAACAGCAGCCGGGAGCCAGCCGGCGGGCCTCGGCATGAAGCCCAGGTCCCAGCTTGGGGCCTGCGTCGCTCGGCGCGCCGCTGCCGCGATTCTGATCAGGATCATTCGGTGGATGCCTATCCTTGACGTTGCAGCAATCTACGAAAACTGCGGTGCCAATGCCAGTACTCCACCCACCGCCGGCTTAGGGGCGGGCGTTCTCCGCGATAATCAGATCGAGCTGCTCCAGCGCTTTTTCGGCGTCACCCGTTTCCTTGAAAATGTCGCGCAGCTTGAAACGCACGAGGTTTCGGACCACCCGATCGTTCTCGTAGCTGTCGAGAATCCGATTGAGGTGCTGAACAGCGCTCGGCGCATCGCGCCGCTGCTCGTAAACCTCAAAAATGCCCTCGATGGCCAGAAATACCGCCGCCTCACGGCGCTCGGCGGTGTCAACCACCTTGTCCGCAAGGCTCAGGTAGTCGTTCATCAGGGTGACAAACTGGGCCGCGTTGGCGTCCTGGGCGCGGACCGGTGTCAGCCACAGGCTCGCAAGGATGGCGGTCATCAGCAGGGTTGTGCGTCGAATCATGGCAGTTTCTCCTTTGGGTCAGTGATCGTTGGGTGTTCGGTTTAGGGAAAGACAAAGTGCTTACGCAGCTGTTTCAGAGCCCGGGACCGGTGGGTTTTAACCGACCCACCGCTGATGCCTAAGGCCCGCGCCGTTTCGTCGTTGCTCAGCCCCTCCAGCTCTCGAAAGATGATGACGTCACGCTGCCGCTCCGGCAGGCGGGCGAGCGCTGTCGCCAAGGTTCGGAGCAGGGCCGCGTCTTCGCCAGCTGCCGTCTCCGGCACGTGCGGCGCGGGCTCCTGGTGGTGCTCCTCCAGCGCCACCTCGCGGCGCAGCCGGCGCTGCTGATCTCGAGCGAGATTGGCGGCGATCCGGAACAGAAACGTCGTAAATCTGGCGCCTTTGAAAAACGGTTTGCGCCGGGTGGCGACCCGCAGAAACACCTCCTGGGTCAGGTCTTCCGCGCTGGCGGGGCTGCCCGTCTGCGAGAGGAGCACGCGAAAGACAAAATCGCGGTGTCGACGGAAAAGCTGGTCCATCGCTTCGGGATCCGCGCGGCTGGCCAGATCCCAGTCATCATCAGAGGCAGCGGTCACCGAGCCGTCTTTGCTCAGCCGACGATCTCGCTGGACCTCAGCTGCACGCTGGCTTCGGTCTGATCGGCTGCAAAGCCTGACTGTTTTGCAGGACGGGGCGGAAGACGGGTCAGGGTGAGAGCGCCTGTCGCGGGTGTCGCTTCGCCGGGCAGCGCGCTGCGCGCCTGCTTGAGGGCACTGTAGGCACTGGGTCTGGGCTTGTAGTCCGCCCCAAAAGCGGATTCGGACGTCAGCTTAGGCAGCAGCACCGCCGCCACCAGGGCCGCCGCGGCGGCGCCGGCAAAGAGCAGCGGCGGGCGCGCAAAGCGGCGTCGGGGCTCGGGCCACGCAGGCGTTGGTCCGGCATACCGCTGCTGCTGGAGGACGTCGATGGCTTGGCGAAGTTCGGGTGCGTTCATGGCGGTTTCTCGGGTTTACGCTACGTTAATGCATATGGTCGGGTTTTGGTTGACGTCGATTCAATCATTCCGGGCATTGCCACGCACCGACCGACCTACGATACTTACGGTAGAGAAACCAGAGGAAAACACCCATGCGTTGGATCATTTTTTTGCTGGGGTTGGGGCTTGCCGGCCAGAGCAACGCCCAAATCGATCTGCGTCTGACGGAGGTCGTTCAACTTAGCAACGTGGTCGACATCCGGCACGCCGGGGACAACAGCCAGCGGATCTTCCTGGTCGACAAGCGCGGCGAGATTCGTATTTTGCAGGACGGTGTGCTGCTGGAGACCCCGTTCCTGGATATCGACGCCAGGGTTGGGGTCACGTTTAACGAGCAGGGGTTGTTAAGTCTGGCCTTTGCACCCGACTACGCCAGTTCCGGGCTGTTTTACGCTTACTACACCGATAACTTGGGTAGCACAGTCCTGTCCCGATTCCAGGTAACGGCTGATCCCAACGTTGCCGATCCGGCTTCGGAAGAGATCCTGCTGACCATGATCCAACCCGACGTCAACCACAATGGGGGCCGGCTGGCGTTTGGACCCGACGGCTTGCTCTACCTGAGCGTGGGCGATGGCGGTGGCGCCAATGATCAGTACAACAACGGCCAGGATCGCGGCACGCTGCTGGGGACCATTCTCCGGCTGGACGTGAGCCAACCGGGGCCGTACCAGATTCCGCCTGGCAACCCTTTTCTCAACGATTCCGAGGGCCGAAACGAAATCTGGGCGTACGGCTTGCGCAATCCGTGGCGGATCACCTTCGATGACGCGAACGGAGATCTTTACATCGCTGACGTCGGCCAGAATGCGATCGAGGAAATCAACGTTCAGTCGGCAGTTTCCGCTGGCGGCGAGAACTACGGATGGCCGCTGTTTGAGGGCGGCAGCGGGGGCGACCCGAGCTTGACCTTTCCCGTGTTCGACTACGAGCACGGCAACGGCGAGTGCTCGGTGACCGGGGGTGAGGTCTACCGAGGCGCGGATTACCCAGCACTGCAGGGCCGGTACGTTTACGGGGACTTCTGCAGTGGTCGGATCTGGTCGCTGCAGCAGGTGAACGGACAGTGGGAAAATGAGCTCCTGCTGGACTCGGGCACCATCGGCAACATCCTGACGTTTGGCCAGGACCAGCGCGGCAACATCTACGTTTCGGCTTCGCGGGATCTGCGCGGCCGGATCTTTCTCTTGAGCGATGGCGACGTGGTGGAAGGCTCGGGCCTGGCCTGGGACGGCAGCCTGTCGGGCACCTACACCGTCGAGGGCCTGAACGATCAGGGGTTTTTTGTCACCGTTGGGAACAACGCCTCGGGAAGCTTTCTGTTTATCGCCTGGTTCACGTTTGACGAGGCCGGCGAGCCCCTGTGGCTGGTCGGGGTGAGCTTCTTTGACGCGGGGCAGACCGAAGTCACGCTGAATATGGAGCGGGTCTCAGGGCTCCCGTTTCTCGACTTCTCCGACAACTCTGGAGACCGTGAGTCCTACGGCGACATGATTTTCCGTGCTCCGCAGTGCGGTGAGCTGCAGGCGGACTATGACTTCGGCAGCCGCGGCAGCGGCACGCTCGACCTGAGTCTCTTGACCAACATCGAAGGTCGCGACTGCGGCGGCTGATCATTTCGCGGTAGCGTTCCGACGCCGGGCGATGCCCGATCGGAGCGCTGCGGGTATCATGGGGCGGAGCAACCAGGAAGGAACGCCTCATGAGACGGACATTGGCTTTGGCGGCGGCGCTCGCCGCTGTGGCGCTTTGCGGCTGCAATACATCTACTGAATCCGAGGGTGGGTCAGCGCTGACCGGACCGCCGGAACGTCGAGCGCTAACCGACGTCCCCCATGTGGCTTGGCTGAGCCGCGAATTGCCGCCGGAAACGATCGGTTATTTTCGCGTGCCGTTGCTGTGGGACGGACTTTCCCAGCCCGGCGGGGACGCGATGAATAACGTCAAGGCCAGCGCCGCGCATCAGGCGCAGCTGGCAAAAATCCGCCAGGGCCTGACCGACAACATCTGGAGCCAGCTGCCGCCCGTCGCCGCCGCGCCGCTAAAGCTGTTGTTTGACGCCATCGACTCGCCGCTGGAAGTGGCCGCGACGTTGCCGCCTGACGGATCACTGGTACCCAACTTCCTGATCGGGGCGAGCCTCAGGCTGTCGGGCGATCAGACATTCCCTGAACTGCTGGAGGATCTGCTTTCCCTTCACCCTCAGCTCCGGCGTCTTTCGCCGGAAGACGAGCAGGGGGTATCTACCATCCTCGCCGGTCCGCTGCCCGTATACGTCCATTATGCTGCGGACAACAAGCGACTCCGGATGTTCACCGGCGCATCCGCCACCGCCCAGTATTTTCGCGAACGCCTGGCGGCTGAGCCAACCGACAACCCCGTTCATGCGTGGGAACAGCCTCGGGACCAAAGCGGGCGGGGACTTTCCATGTGGGTCGACATCGCGCGGCTGTGGCCGCAGGTCAGCCCGATGGTGCCCGCCGAGGAGCGCCAGCGGCTGGACGCACTGGGGATCAGCGCCATGGAGGCCCTCCACCTGGCCAGCGTGGCTCGAGACGGTCACGGACAGCTGCTGCTTGAACTCAAGATGCCCGAGGTGGGTTTCCGACGGCTGTTGCCGCGTCCTTCGGCGGCCGTCGGGCTCAAGTCTGCCGGACCGCCAGATCTGATGGTGCGCATTGCGCTGCCCACGGCCGAGGACCTCGCCGCGGGTATGGCGCTGTTCCGCTCCCAGCTGCCCGACCCCACGGAATTTGATGACGCGATGGCGCAGGTGAACGAGGGCTTGTTGCTGATTCTGGGCGCAGACCCCAGCCTGCTCTTACAGGCGCTCGGGCCGCAGTATGTCTACATGAGCGACCAGTCGGGCGTCTGGGGTGGCTACCAGGTCCGGGATCAAGGGGCGATGGACGAGCTGCTGGAAGCCCTGCAGACCTCTTCCGGCAACCGCATTGAGCGCCGCACGACGGGCGGCGAAACGGTTTCCTATCTGAAACTCCCGACCTCATTTCCCTTTGATGAGGAGCTAGCCGCCGAGGACGTGCCGCCGCCGGTCAAGCTGGCGCTGGAGGTCACCGATCGTATCTCGGCTCATCTTTTCTGGCAGGACGAGGACGACTACATGGTTGCGGCCTCCGTGCCGCAGGTGCTGATGTCTCGCAGCTCGCTGGGGGCCGCGTACGACGTGGACCGCTGGCTCACCGAGTCAGTGGGTGTCGACCCGGAGAAGTCTGTACTGCTGCTAGCTAAACGCAATGCCTACGGCGCCCGCGATGCGTACCATTTTTATCTCGAGCTGCTGATGGTGCTCGCGGATCTCGCCAACGTGTCGATCGACCCGTTTGAGCTGCCAACCTGGCAGGACGCCGGTCCGGGTGATCCGGGCGGCATTGCGCTGGGGTTGGACTCAAGCCCTGAGAGCCTGGCATTGCACCTGACCTATCAGGCCTCGCCGCTCGAGGTACTGGGCGGGGGCAACGCTATGGTGGTTGCGGCCGGTCTTGGAATTGTGAGCGCCGTGGCAGTTCCGGCGTATCAGGACTACCAGGTACGCGCCCAGGTTTCTGCCGCCATGCTTTCGGTCGGTTCGCAGCAGATGGCCGTTGAGATGCACTACCTCGAGGAAGGGCGCTTCCCCGATAGCCTCGACGACGAGCCTCGACTTGCCGGCGCGGAGGTAGACTACAACGCGGAGACCGGCGCGTTGATCATTGAGTTTGGCGAAGGGGCTCCCGGGCCGCTGGCTTTCGGTTCGCTGGAGTTTCTGCCTAGCGTGGACGCCGACGGTATGGTCACCTGGAGCTGCTTTAGCGCCACGCTGCCGGACAAGGTGCTGCCCGCCAGCTGTCGGGAGTAGGAGCTGGCTAGTGAGCCAGATGGTTCACTAGCGCTGCTCGAGGCTGAAGCGGAACGTGCGGCAATAGTTGGCCGCCACCGAATCGTTGCCTCGGCGCGCCGGCTTGAAGGACGCCTTGCGAACGGCCTTAAGCGTGGGCTTGCTGAACAGGTCGTGAGAAGACTGAACAACCTGCGGATTCCTGACCCGGCCGCGCGGGTCCACCGTGAAACACGCCACCGTCCGGCCGCTGAGTTCGCGGCGAATGGCGTTGCGGGGATAGTCGGGGGTGGGCACTCGCACGGGTACCGGCGGGACGTCGAGCGGCAGGTCATCAGCACCGTTGACCGGCGGCTGGTCTTCGACCAGCGCCGCTGACGCCAGCACCAAGAGCAGCTCAGGGATCATCAGAGATGGTTACCGTCGGTCGGTAGCGCTCCAGCCGCGCAGCGTCCAGCACGCGCAAAAGCGTCTGAGAATTGGGCCGAATCTTGAGACCTGCCTCAACCGCCGCCTCAGCCTCCTCGAGCCGACCAAGATTCAGCAGCACGTTGGCCCGGTTGCTGTGGGCTCGCCACTGGTTGGGCTTAAGCTCAAGCGCCATGTCGCATTGCTCCAGCGCCAGATCGAAGTGCTGCAGCTTGATGTGGCCGGCACACAGGTTGGAATACGCAGCGGAACGCTCGCTGTCGGATCTGGCCATGCGAAGCCCGATTTCCGTGAGGCGCACGCCTTCAGCATAGTCGCCAGCGAGCAATGCCATGGAGCCATCAGCGAGGAAGGTGTTGTCGGGTCCAATCACGGTGCGGCTGCCGCTGACGCCGTGGCTGCCCACGCCCGCAGTTGCCCTTGCGGTGTCAGGGGCACCGCCCGGCGCCGCCAGGGCGGCAGCAATGAGCGTTACGAACAGCATGATGAGTGAGTATAGCAGGCGGGTGTGGTCCGCCGTTTCGGGTTTTCCGAGGAAAGCGCGCCTGAGCCTAAGGTGCAGCGGATTCCGGGCATGCTGTTGTGGCAGGAGCGAAGTCAGGCCGCCGGCGCAGCTGATCCGCCGTCATCCACAGGGTAGCGATCAGCCCCCATCCCAGCCCGATGACCACGCCCGCATCGGCAATTCCTCGCCAGGGCTGCGGCACCAGCTTCAGCAGCAGCACCAGGCACACAATCATGACGGTGAGCAGCCAGGCCGTGATGACCACTCGTCGCGGTGCCGCAAAAAACCCCATCGCGTAAAACGGCGCGAGCACACACTGCGTCAGCGTGCCGCCTTCACGGAGCGCCAGCACGCGGCCGGCAAAGCGCGGGGAGAACTTCAGCTGGAAACCCCGATAGCCCTCCGTGTAGGCCATAAACAGCACGCCGGCGGACAGAACCAGCCAGTGATGCCATGTAAACGGGTAGGCAAAACCTTCGAGCGTACGTGCGGTCAGCCGCACCAGCGCAACGCCAAGCAGCAAAGAAAAGCCCGTGATGGCCCAGGCGACAGCCAGGCGTCTCAACAGCGTCATGGTTTAGCGTGTCCCGGAACGGCTGACGAATGGTTGGCAAGCTCCGCATCTTGTCAGGGACGCGCGCCAGGCTCAAGCATCGTCAAGCATTTGGGTCGCTGGGGTGGGAGTTGGGCGGTAACGGGTGGCCGCTAGACCAGAAATGCGCAGGCCGGCGAAACTCGCCGGTCTGCGGTGTCGGGACTGGTTGCCCCTTTTACCTCATATCGCCGCGCTGGACCTCGTCGCCGAAGATCTCGCCGATGGTGGCACTCGGATGCACCGTGAGCTTGACCGGCTTCTCAAAATAGAGGTCGCCGTGAATGACGGTGTTCGCCCCGATAACAATTTGATTTGGCTTGGACTTTTTGCGATTCCAGCCCCAGCCTTTCGACTTGGTTACCCTCAGGTCGCCGAGCACTTCGGTGTTAACCAGCTCGAGGCTGCCGTTATAGGTTTCCACGCTGCCCTGAACCGTGGTGCCCGTCAGGTCGATGCCGCCGTTGACGGTTTTAACGTCCTCGCCGATGGTCACCCCCTGGTCGGTGCGGATCCGCCCGTTAACGCTTTCGACGCTCTGCGTAACGATCACGTCCGATTCCAGGTCGATTGCGCCGTTTACCACCTCGATGGCGTTGACGCTGGCGCCGCTGCGCAGCTTGACCGAGCCGTTGACCGATTCGATGTTTTTGACCAGCGCGCCGCTCCCTACACGGATGGCGCCG
>JBCDKA010000144.1:0-10145 GCA_038747195.1 Pseudomonadota bacterium | reverse complement strand
GGGTTCTCGGAATACCCGAGCCTGGGTCTCCCGCAGCAGCCCCGGCAGCTCCTGGTAAAACCGTACCAGGGCGGGCAGATAGTCCAGATCGGCCGCCAGCATGAGCCAGTCGCTGGCGGTCTTGACCAGGTCTTCGTCAGCAAAATCTTCGCAGCGCAGAAAATCATCCTGCAGCCGGTCCATCGCTCGGTCGAGTCGCTGAGAAGAAACCCGCCGGGGTCGGTTTTCGGCGTACTGGCTGAACTGCTCCAGCCGGAATTCAAACTGCTCGTCGGAGCGGGGTTCGCCGACGCAGCTGCGGGCAAACTCGTAGGCCGCAAAAGCGGTGGCCGCGTCGATGGTATCCGGATTGGCGGTGGCGGTCAGATAGTCTTCCATCCGCCACGACTCCGCCAGCTTCGTCTCGCTAAGCGCCAGATCCGACTCGGGAACGATTCGCTCGGCCAGCGTCACAGCCGCCTGTGCTCGATCGGGGCGTTGCTCGACCGGCATGTCGTTGCGTGCCGGCCGGCTGAGCCGCGCGCCGACCGCGGGCTTTGGCCGCTTGGCGTCAGCCGTCTGATCGATCGCCCGCGGGTCTTCGCCGTCAGCTGATTCAGCGGAGGTCTGGCCAGCGGCGTCCTGTGGGTCTGGCTGATTGATGCTGAGAAAAAGCCCCAGCCCCGTCAGGGCCAGCGCCGCTAGCACAATGATGACTAGACGAACTAACACACGTCCCTCAGGCAGGTCCCAGGCGGCAGTAGGTTTGGCAAAGATCACGGCCGCTTTCCCTGGCCTCGCGAAGCTGATCGGGATTCAGCACGGTATCGAGCAGCGCCATGATCTCCTGAGCCTCACTGTTGCCGCCGGTGGCCGCCATGTCCGCAGCCGCCGCGTAAGCGTAGGACGCAACGGGGTCTTCATCGAAGATGATGTTCTCCCGCAGTGCGAGGGAATACTCGTAGAGCGCGTCGTGATGCCCGGATTTCAGGGCCGCCTCAAGGAACGCCGGGGCCAGCTGCTGATACTCGCGTACCCGCTCCGGGTAGCGATAAACGCCCCAGCGATCCTGACTGAGCAGCCAGCGCGCGCTGCGGTGATAGGCAATCTGTGCCTGCGGAAATCCTCGATTGGCGGCCAGGGTCAGCCAATCGAGCATCAGCGGCAGCAGCGCTTGGTCGTCCGGTAGCGTCTCACAGCGAATGAGCCGCCGGCGGTAACTATCCACAATCCCTTCGATCTCTTCCGGCGACATGCGCCGGTTCATCCGCTCGCTGCCTCGGATGCGCTCAACGCGTTGGTCAAGCGAGTCCACCGATCGAGGCTGGCGATGGCAGGCACGCAGATAGGTGTAGAGCTCGTAGATCTCTCGACCCGACAGCTCGTCTGCCCGCGCGGCTTTGGCCTGGTAGGTTTCGACGGTCCAGTCCTCGCTGCGACGCTGGAACTGTCGATAAATCTGGATTTTGGTGAGATCGAACTCCTCTTCGGTGAACGCGGAGCCCGGCCAAAAGTCTGCGCTGACCGGCGTCTCGTTCGTAGGCGTCGCCGCGTCAGCCTGCAGGCCGACAGCCGGTCGCCGAGGTCGGAGCTTCGGCACGCGGGTTTCGGAGTTGGTGCCGGGCCGCGCCGCCTCCGGCTGGCCTGTCGCCACCGCCGGGTCATCTTGCAGCGCTACCTGCGGTTCGGGCTCGGTCAGGGCCAGCCAGGTTCCCAGGGCAGCGGCGACCACTGCCAATCCCAGCAGACTCATTTGGGTGCTTCGTGCGCTCACGTAGCTTAAGACCACGGGTTCGCAAAAAAGCTCCGGGCGCCCGTCGCATGGGAGCGCGACGCCGATCGCGAATTGTGGGCGCGGCTCGGGCTACACTGTCAGCATGGACTCTGGAGGCAGGCGGCGGCTCAGCGGGACCGCAAACCCGGACCGGAGCCGGAGACCGATCCGGCATCCCTGGCTGGTCCTGCTGCTGGCGGCAGTGCTGCCAGCGGTTGCGCAAGATCGATCACCGCAGGCGGCGCTGTCGTCTGGCGTTGTCGCGCTGAAGCCCGTTTCGTCGGCCGATCCGAATTGGCTCTGGCTCGTGCCAAGTGAAGCGCTGCCCGGGAATACCCAGGTCTTGGCGAACGTCGGTCCGCGGCTACGGCTGATCCGCGGCACCGGAGCATCGCTTACGCTCGCGGCCCCCCTGCGCCCGGCGCTGAAGCTGGCCCCTGGACTCGTCGCAGATCTCGCGGCGCCCGGGCCGCTGTCCGCCGTTACGATGACCGTCATTGCCGCCCCGGATCGCGGCCCACAGTCCGTGGCGGCTGAACTGCGCCGCCGCCTGCCGGGTATGCCGGTTTCACTCGATTACACGGTCACGCCGGCAGCGATTGCCGTTGAGGTGACCGATCGTCATGCGGCGCGCATCGACGCCATCACGCGCTTACCGGGGGTGCTGTGGGTGGAACGCCGGCAGCGGCCCCAGGTGCAAAACAGCGCCAGCGTTGGACCGATTCAGGCCAACGCGGATTCCGGCGGACTGCCGCCGACGGCCACGCCGATTTGGGACCAGGATCTGATGGGCAGCGGCCAGGTCATCGCCATCGCCGACTCGGGACTGGATCGCAACGAGGCCTGGTTCACGCGGCTGAACCAGGGAGTCGGCGTGCGCACCGCCCTGACCAACGCCGAAATGACCCAGCCACCGACGCCTGGGACTTTGTTCCCCACCAATAAAGTGCTGGGTTATTTTGTGATGCCCGGTGCCACCGCCTACGACAACAACGCCCTGTGCGGCATCGGGGGCAACGCGTTCCACGGCACCCACGTTACCGGAACCGCGGCTGGCGACAGCGGCACACCGTCAACCCCGCTCGACCCAAACCACGACGAGGGTGACGGCATGGCGCCTCAGGCGCAGATCCTGTTTCAGGATTTGGGTGACGACATTGGCGGCTGCCTGACCGGGGAAGGGGGTGGTCCGATGTGGGCCCAGGCGCGGGCCTCGGGTGCGTTCATCCACTCCAACAGCTACGGCAGTCCGTTTAGCGGCAGCTACAACGTCCAGGATTTTGCGGTTGACGACTTTCTCTGGCGCAACGAGGCCATGCTGCTCTTGTTCGCTGCGGGTAATGCCGGTGGTCAACCCGGTGACCAACGGATTTTCCACTTTGGGCACGCGAAGCACGGGCTGACGGTCGGCGCTACGCTCAACGGCAACAACCCGCTGGTCTGGTCTCAGTCGAGTCGAGGGCCTGGGTCGGACGGCCGCATCAAGCCCGATATCGTCGCCCCCGGGGTGGTTATCCGTTCGGCCCGCGGCGACACCAACAACACCGGGTTCGAGCCGCCGGAGCTCACCGTTTTCAGCGGCACGTCCATGGCGACGCCTGCCGTGGCCGGCGCGGCCGCCCTGGCGCGGCAGTATTTTGTCGACGGCTTTTACCCCGGCGGCTTGCGCAATCCCGAAGACGCCACAACGCCGAGCGGCGTGCTGCTCAAATCGGTGCTGCTCAACGGTACCCGGAGCAGCACCACCACGCCCGAGGTGGACGCCGGCTGGGGCCGGGTCTGGCTCGACAGCAATCTCTACTTTGCCGGAGACGCGCGCCAGCTGCGGATATTCGATGTGCCGAACGCGGCGGGCGTCAGCGAAGGCCAGACGATGACATTTCCGCTTACCGTTTCCGCGGGTGAGCCGCTGCGGGCGACGCTGGTCTGGTACGACCCGGCGCCGAGCTTTGTGGCGCCTCAGGCGCTCGTCAACAATCTGGACCTGTCGCTCGAAGCGGCGGGACAAACCTGGCTCGGCAACCAGCTGGCGGGTGGGGAAAGCGTCACCGGCGGCGCTATTGATGTCCTCAATTCTGTCGAGCAGATCCTGCTCCCGTCGCCGGCGGCTGGCGACTACACGGTCCGGGTGACGGCCAACGGCCTTACGGGCAACGGGGAGAGCGCGTCGCTGCGGCAGGGTTTTGCGCTGGCGGTTTCCAGTGCCCAGTGTGATACCGGCGTCGTGGACGCACCGGGGATCACCGTGAGCACCGACGCCGGCGGCGTGCAGGTCAGCATCAGTGCAGTGGCGGGCGCGGCCGGCTATCAGGTTTATCGTCGCCCGGGTGACTGCGGAGATGACGGTGAGCGGCTGGTGGGTGCGGTTGGTGATCCGGCTTTTGAAGACCTGACGGCGCAGGGTGGGCTGAGCTACGCCTACCGGGTTCGCGGGGTGGACGGCTGTGGTGAGGGGCCGGTCAGCGTTTGTCGCTCGGTGGTCTCGCAGGGTCCCTGTACCTTGAGCCCGACGCCGGTCAGCGCTGCGCCGGTGCTCACCGTCAGCGACACTTTCTGCGCGGCCGAGCTGACCTGGGACGTGGCAGGCCCAACCTGCAGTGGCGCAAACATCCGCTACGCCGTCTATCGTTCAACCGACCCCTTCTTTTTGCCGTCGGCCGCGACGCTGCTGGCTGCCAACCTCACCGAAACGCGGTACAGCGATTTTGGACCGTCGCCGGACGTGACTCACTATTACCGGGTAGTGGCCGAAGATTCACTGGGCAATCAGGCGCCGCCTTCCGCACCCGCCGCCTACGCGGCGGTGGCCAAAGACTTGAGTCAGCCGGGCCCCTACGTGGACGGCGCCGAGCTGCTGTCGCTCGCACTGATGGAACCTCCTTGGCAAATCAGCAGCGAAGCGGCTGCGAGCGGCGGGCAGAGTTATGCCAGCGCGCAGGCGGGTCTCAACTATCCCGACAACGTCTGCGCCGCTCTCACTACCCGACCGATGGTGCTCAGCGCGGGCGCAAGCCTCAGCTACGCGGCGCGTTTCGACCTGGAAAACGACTTCGATGGGGTGGTGACAGAAGTCTCTGTGGACGGCGGACCGTGGCAGGATCTGCCGCCGGCCACGGGCTATCCGGGCAGCTTCGCGCTGACCGGGAGCCCGCCGATCAACGCCTGTGGGTATCCCAGTACGCAGGGTGCGTTCAACGGCAGCAGCGGAGGCATGTTCTTGAGCCGGCAGAGTGATCTCAGCGCGTTTGCGGGCAGTAACGTTCAGCTGCGCTGGCGACTTTCGAGCGACAGCTTCCAAAGTGAGCGCGGCTTCTTCCTGGATGATATCCAAATCACCGGAGCCACCCGCCCGGCGGCGTGCGTTGCCGAAGTGCTGCTGTTTGCCAGCGGGTTCGAATAGTTGTTACAGGCACCCCCTGGCGCCGATCTCCCTTAAGAATCCGCGCTACGGCTCAGCGGTCGATAAGCTCCTAGCAGGTTTCGTTCCATGCCGTTGCCCCAGCCCTGGCCATGGTCGCTTGTGTTGCTGGCAACGTGCCGATTGCTGATGTGGTGGGGCGGAAAGGTCAGCAGCTGGAGCACCTCGCCCGGGCGAAGATGCCAGCTTGCCCAGCTCAGCGGCGTGTCGCCGTGTGCATCTTTGAGCGTGACGTCGGCACCGTGTTCCAGCAGCAGGGTGATGGTTGCAGCGTCGGCAAAGGCTGCCGCTCGGTGCAGTGGCGTTTCGCCGCGCGTGCGCACGTCGCGCATAAACGCCTCACTCTCGGCGTCCGGCTGAGTGCAGGCGTTGGGGTCGGCCCCACGTTCCAGCAGGAGCCGCACCGTATAACCATAGTGCGGCCGCCCCGCTTTGCACAGCGCGCTGTGCAAAGCGGTTTCTTGAGTTTTTGGCAGGCAGTAAGTTGGTTCGGCCCCACACTCGATCAGAAAATCGCAGACCTTCCAGTGGCCGAAAAAAGCGGCGCTGTTCAGCTCGAGGTTGAGGTCCAGGCCGGGCAGCGCGCGGGCGTTGGCTCGCACGGCGCGCAGCGCCGTCGCGTCTCCGTAGTAAACCAGCCAAGACAGTGGGCTGATGGATTCGTGACCGACCTCCTCTTCCCATCGGTCTCGCTTCAGCAGCTCAAACACCAGATCGGTTCGGCCATCACTGATATGGCGCAGCAACGTTTCCAGCTCCATAAGGCCTCCGTTCGCGTTACGCAGGATGCTTCCATTGTGGTCAATCTGTCGGGGCCAAGCAAAAGACGCTGCGGTCGCGAGGCGGTGGACCGAACCTGCTCTTGACCGCTGATCCAGGTGGTTTAGCCCGGGTCAAAGCGAAGCCGCGCGGGCGTCAGGCTCAGGGTGACCCGGGTCCCCCGACTTGGTTGACTGACCAGCTCCAGGTTTCCCCCGAGCGAGTCAGCCCGACGTTTGAGGTTTCTGAGTCCTCGACCCGGCTCGACGGCGTCGAGATCAAATCCCTGGCCGTCATCTTCGATTCGCAGCATGACTTCCGATCCTTCAGCCGTCAGGGAGAGAGTGAGGTGAGCTGGATCGCCGTGCTTCACGGCGTTTTGGACACACTCCTGCACCAGACGCAGCACGCTGACGGTGGAAGCGGGCGGCAAAGGAATGGCGTCGAGGGAGGCGTCGACCGACCACGTGAGAGCAATCCCGGTTGGCGCCAGCAGCTTCTCCAGTCGCTCGCGTAGTCTGGCCAGCGCGAGGATCAGATCATCACCCGCAGGACTGAGCACGTCCAGCACCAGCCTCAGGTCCGCGAAGATACTAGTTAATTCAGCATCCATGGCGTCAGCGGACAGCCGGCCCGACCGATTGGCGGCGAGCAGGCTGACCAGCTGCCCACCGACTCCGTCATGCATATCCGCCATGATGCGCTCGCGTTCCCGAGCCAGGGCAAGCCGCTTTTCCTGATTCAGGCGGGTCTCCGCCTCGCGCTCTAGCTCCTCGCTTCTGAGCGCAAGCTCCCGATTCAGCACCTCGTTCAGGTCCCTGCTGTCGAGCAATGCGCGGGCCAGCTGGTGCAGCACAACGGCCCCAGCTCCCACGCAGGAAAAGATGATGGCGTAGTGCGAAACGTAGAAGTCCACCACCAGCGGGTGTTGAAGGTCGGACAGAACAAGCACGTCGTAGATTCCGAGCAGCACACCCATCACGGCGCCGACCGACAGCCAGTGCAGATAGACATGGCCTGTTCTTCTTAGCTGCTGGAGAAACAGCGCCGCCAGATACACGATGAGGAGGAGCACCAGCGGCAAGCTCGAGAACAGGGTGAGGCGCATCAGCCCGGCGTAATCGCCGCTGAGTGCCGGATAGAGCCCCGCGGCAAATACGGCGGCGAAAAGCAATACCACCACAAGCTCCAGCCGGCGGCGAGAAAGCTGCAGGAAGCGATGTGTAAAGGCGACGAACCCCACAATAAAAACGGCTCGTGCGAGGAGGAAAGACCAGGTCCAAAGCGCATAGCTGGCCGGCTCGCGATAGCTGATCAGGCTGTCCAGGTAGTAGGAAAACGCTAGAAAAGCCAGTCCGAGCCAACCGTACTCGGCGAGACGTCGGCGCTGGGCCCACATGATGAGCATGGCGCTGCCCAGCAGCAGCGTGATCCCTAAAGCAATTCGTGGAAACTCCTGCCGAAACAACACAAAGTGCTGAAAAACGGGTTCGAGCTGACTTCGCGGACCGAGGTAAAGCTGGCTCAGCACCATCACACCGTTGTAGCCGACGAGCAGCAGCTCAAGCTGGTTGTCGCCTCCGTCGTGCAGTCGGTCTGGCGGTATGTCGATGAGCAGCGGCCGATAGTCGTTCCGTTCGCGGGTGGTGGCGTTGCTGGATCGGACCACCGAACCGTTGACCGTGACGGAAACGTCGGAGCTGGAGCGCGGCACCAGCAGCACGAGCGTGTCGTCCGGTGCGGCTGCCGCGCTTGCGGTATCGTCGATTCGGGTGCTCAGCCTGACGCTCGTTAGACCCTCGGGAGCCATCCGCAGTAGCCGGCTCAGCGTTGGGCTGCTGTTCCCGCCTGCTGTGCCGGGCGCCCCGATCTCCGTCAGTCCCTCGAGTTTCCAGCGTTCAATACCGTGGAACGATACCCCCAGCAACGCCAGGGCGCTGAGGTACGCCAGCGCCAGAACCCAGGGCAGGGCCGCCCAAACGCCGTGCGAACGGTGAGCGAAACGGGGTTGAGTTGTGGCCACCAGCTCGGTTGGGTCCGGAGCCCTGGTGGCAGGGGTGGGCGAGGCAGCCACGGAGTGCGCCTACAAGAGCCCCATCTCGCGGGCGAGGAAGACGGCTTCGGAACGGGACCGCGCTGCCAGCTTGCTGTAGATCTCCTGGGCATAGGCCGAGACGGTGTGAAAACTGATTTCCATCTGCTCGGCGATCTCCTGGTACGTGAGCCCGCGGGCAAGCAGCGAGAGCGTCTGCTGCTGTCTCGGCGGCAGGCTGGGGCCCGTCGCAGGCGTTCCTGGCTCGCGCGACTCTTCCCGAATTTGCGCCATGATGCACTGAGCCACCGCGGGACTAAGCGGTGGTCGTCCAGCGAGTACGTCGAACAACGCGTCAGCGATGCCGGTGCCCACGTCCTGTTTCAGCAGATAGCCTTCGGCGCCCAGCCGGATTCCCTGCACGATGGTGGCTTCATCGTTTAGCGCGGAAAGCACGAGGCACCGAGCGGGTGTCGCCTGCTCACGCGCTTCCGGAATCAGCAGCAGCCCGTTGCCATCCGGGAGATCGACGTCGAGTACCAGGACCTCCGCCTCGCTGCGGCTAAGCCATGCTCGGGCCTCGGCCAGGGATGCTGCGGTCGCGACGGACTCAATACGTGCATCCGTTTCCAGCTCTAGTCGCAAGGCTTCCCGGGTTGCCGGGTCATCCTCAACGACCAGCAGCCGACGTAGCTGCTGGCTCACGGCGCCACTAACGTAGCAGCGTCCGGCTGCCGCAGGCGGTCGAAATGACCATTCGCCGGCCCGCGCCGCGCCCTTAAAAGACTGGCATTAAACGTTGGATGGCCCGCCATTGGATGGTGTCCCGGCATTCATCGCTGGGGTTCAGCATAGCACCGGCGGTGCGATCAGCAGGGCGGATCGGTCTTGGGTCAGGCCTTCTTGTCGATGGTCCGGCGAGTGATGAAATTCAGGACCTTACCGTAGGGCGGCGTGAGGATGCCGGCGAGCGCTTTCCACCGAGGAAAGACCAGCACGGACCGCTCGTGGCTGAACTCGCGAAAACCACGCTCGCCGTGGTAAGCACCGTAGCCGGATTTTCCGACCCCACCAAAAGGCAGATGCTCGACGGCCACGTGGACGATGGTGCCGTTGATCACCGCACCTCCGGAGGTAGTCCGTTCGAGGACCCGCTCTGCGGCGCCTACGTCCTGACCGAAAACGTAGAGGGCCAGCGGATGATCCCGGTTGGTGATAAACGTGATCGCCTCGTCGAGCGTGTCATATTCCAAAATGGGCAGGACAGGCCCGAAGATTTCTTCGTGCATGATGGTGCTGTCGGGTGCCGGATTGATGACCACCGTCGGCGCCAGGTAGCGGGGATGGCTCGCCCCGGAAATCTCCACGGACCGGATTTCCGCGCCCTGCTTCTCCGCTTCGGCGACCAGGTCGGTCAGGCGGCTGTGATGGCCTTCGGAAATAACCGTCGTGTAGGACTCAGGCGCGGCAGGGTCGGCGTAAAACGACTGCGCGTGGTGCAAGATGGCGCTGCCGTATGCCGACGCCTGCCCTTTAGGCACCAGCAGGTAGTCTGGCGCAACGCAGGTCTGTCCGGCGTTATAAAGCTTGCCGAACGCCACTAGCTTGCTGTCTTCCTCCGGATTAGCGTCCGCCATCATCAGGCAGGGGCTTTTGCCGCCCAGCTCGAGCGTGACCGGTGTCAGGTTGCTGGCTGCCGCCATGGCCACAAGCCGCCCAACGCGGGTCGAACCGGTGTAGAACAGGTGATCGAACGGCAGCGCGGAGAACGCTTCGCCGACCTGGGCGTCTCCGGTCACCAGCGCAACCTGGGTTTCCTTAAACACCGAGCCGACGAGCTGGCTGAGAACCTCGTTGGTTGCCGGCGTTAACTCCGAAGGCTTCAGCATGACGTGGTTGCCGGCGGACAGGGCCGTAATCAGCGGCACCAGCGAGAGCTGAATCGGGTAATTCCAGGGTGAGATGATGCCGACAACCCCTTTCGCCTCGGACCGGGTGTAGGTTTTACCCGGTATGTTATTGCCGACGTTAGCGTGGCGCTTTGGTGCGGCCCAGCGCTTTAAATGGTTGATCGAATGATTGGCGGCGGCCACCGATACCGCAATTTCCGCTGACCGGGTCTCTAGAGCGCTACGGCAGCCAAAATCTTGATCGACGGCATCCACCAGGGCCTGCTCATGCTC
>JBCDKA010000143.1:0-10232 GCA_038747195.1 Pseudomonadota bacterium | reverse complement strand
TTTGGCAACGCTGTTGGCAAGGCGCAGCGTCGTTGTGCACCAGGTCCGCTCACGCCGCGTCAGGGCTTTCCCCGGTCCCATCCCGCGCCGTATCAGAATCCGGCTCATCGCCGCCGGGGAGCGGCAGTTCAGGCAAACCCAGGGAACCTGGTGGTCCACCCTTCAGATATTCGCTGAAATCTTCCGGGAGATAACGCGCCGACCACCGGGCCAGCGCTTCGAGTCTCGGCAGCGCCAGGGAGTTCTGCCACCACGGGTCGGCCGGCAGCGGGGTCAGAGACAGCAGCGAAACGCCGACCACCAGCAGCAGCGCGCCGCGAGCGGCACCGAAGAACAAGCCAAGAAAGCGGTCGGTGCCCGACAAACCAGTTTGGCTGATCAGCAGGCCGAGCAGGTAGTTCAGCAGTCCACCGGCCAGAAGCGTGGCAAAAAACAGGGCGGCAAACGCAATCGCCAGCCGTACGGAGGGAACCTCAACCCGCTCGCCGATCAGCGGCGCAACCTGGTCGGCGAACGTGAGCGCCACCCAGACCGCAGCAATCCAGATGGCCAGGGCCATGAACTCGCGCACAAAACCGCGAAAGAAACTGATCAGCATGGACAGCCCCAGAATCCCGAGGATGGTCCAGTCTGCCCAGTTGAAGGCTTCCATCGTGAAGGCTGCCGCTTACCGTGACACGGCGCTAGGGGTGGTCAACGACCATCCCGGAGAGGCCAAACTGCTCACGCAGCCGCTCGCGGGTTGCGCGCGCCGCGTCCTCGTCGAGCTCCGGTCCGACACGAACACGGTAGCGGGCGCTGGCGCCGGCGCCGGCGTCTGAGAGGTGTGCCGAGTAGCCGCCGCCACGCAGCTTGTCTCGGAGCGCCATGGCGTTGTTGCGGCTGTTGAAGCTGCCCATCTGCACCATCCAGCCCTTCAACCGAGCCTGCGCCGCCGGCATTGGCGGAGCCGCACCCTGGCGCTGTCGAACCGAGAGCTCGAGCTCCGGGAATGCTTTGAGCAGGCCTTCCCCGGCATCCAGCGCTCGGTCCCGATCGGGCCACGCACCAACGCGAACCCGGTATAGGGCATTGCTGCCCATCTCAACCTTCTCCTGATAGGCCTGCCACGACGCCTCCTGCAGCCGGCTGACGAGTCTCGCCGCGTTGGCAGCATTGCCGAAGCTGCCAACCTGGAGGACCCAGTCGCCGCCGACGGCCGGCACCGCCGAGCCGGCGCTGTCGGAGGCGGGCTCCTCAGCGGTTTCCCCAGCCGGGCTCGGAGCCGGTGATGTCGTCCGCGCCGGCGCCTCTGCGGTCGTGGTCGTGTCAGCGGTCCGCGACCGCGTGACAGCCGGGCGCACAGGGGCGCTCGATGCGGCGGTTTCCGGCACCGACTGGGCCGCCGGCCGCTGGGTCGCCGCGGCATCGGGATCCACGGGCAGCAGCCGGGTCTCAAATCGTGAGTCCGGCGGTTCGGGAATGGCGATCGGC
Source organism: Pseudomonadota bacterium (assembly GCA_038747195.1). GTDB lineage: Bacteria > Pseudomonadota > Gammaproteobacteria > Xanthomonadales > SZUA-38 > JANQOZ01. The sequence continues at coordinate 8,759 of JBCDKA010000143.1, read as the reverse complement.
GCCTCGATCGGGCTGCTCGGCGGGCCATCCAGCAGCATTGGAATAAAGGTCACCGCAAAGATCACCAGAACGCTGGCGCCGACCAGCCGTTGTTTGAGCGCAACATCCATGGAATCAGGAGCCGTTTTTCGTGCGGGAAATGGAAAGATTCAGCGGCATGACCTGGGTTTCATCCCTTAAGTTAATCGAAGGAGCCGAAAACCGGCGGCAATCCAACAGTATACCTCCAAGACCTTAGAAACCGGTTAACGCCGTTCAGGATCCGGCGGCAAGGCCCAGGTGCCGCGCCGCGAGCTCGACGGTGACAAAAGACCCGGCCAGCAGGAGACGGTCAGCCGGCCTAAGACGCGGTAAAACCCAGTCGAGCGCCGCCCCCGGATCGTCCGCCAGCCTGGCCTTGAGCTGGGGGACACGCACCTTGCCGCGTAGCTGACGCGCGCTCTGGCCGCGCCTGCCCGGCAGACCACAAAACACAAAACGATTGATCCATGGCGCCAGCTCCGCCACAAAATCCTGCGGCGCCTTATCCCTTAGCATCCCCAGCACCAGCCAGCTTTCGCCGTCGCAGGGCGTGCTCTCCAGCCAGCGTCGAAGCACGCCCGCGGCGGCGGGATTGTGGCCGACGTCCAGGACCACGTCAGGCGCTTCAGCGACCCGCCACAGTCGCCCGGCGACGCGCGCCTGAGTCAGACCCTTAGCGACCATCTGCTTCGCGGGCAGCAGCCCGACTCCCGCCAGGGCCGCAAGACAGCCGGAGGCATTGACCAGCTGGTGGTCTCCGGGCAGCGCCGGTCTCGGTAGATCGGCTAAACGCCGTCCTCCATGATTCCAGGACCAGCCGCGGTCCGTAAGCTGATGATCAAAGTCTCGACCCGCGACTCGCCACTTCACGCCAACACGGTGCGCCGCTTCATGAAGCCCGGCGGGTGCATCCGCCTGCGCGCAAACCGCCGGCCGACCGGGCCGAAAGATGCCGGCCTTCTCCGCCGCAATCAGATCGAGCGTGTCGCCGAGCCAGCGCATGTGGTCGAAGCCAATGTTGGTGATAAGCGCGAGATCCGGGTCGACCACGTTAACGGCGTCCAGGCGGCCGCCCAGGCCTACCTCGAGCACGGCCGCGTCCACACCAGCCTGCTCAAAACAGACGAATGCGGCCAGCGCCGCGTATTCGAAATACGTCAGTTCGATTTCGCCGCGCGCCTGCTCCACGACCTCCAGGGCATCGATCAGCCGGCGGTCGTCGACCGGCTCGCCGTCGATGGCAATCCGCTCATTAAACCGAAACAGGTGTGGTGAGGTGAACGTACCGACGCGCTTGCCGCCGGCGCGCAAGATAGCGGTGAGGATCGCGCAACTTGAACCCTTGCCGTTGGTCCCGGCCACGGTGATGACCTTGGGTGCCGGCGGTTGACCACCCAGCCGATGATAAACCTCACCGACACGATCCAGGCCCAGGGCCATCGTGGCGGGATGGATTCGCGACAGGTGGTTCATCCACCAGCTGATGGAACGACTGCGCCCCATAAGTGAAGACCCCGCGGCCGATGGTCGGCTCAGGCTGGCTCCTGCTCCGGCTCGGGCTCGCTGGCGGCGTCTTCGGGAGACGCGTCGGGCGTTTCGCTTGACTGACTGCCTTCCGTCTCAAACGGCATCAGAATGGCCAGCAGGCTTGCGATGTGGTCGCGCAGTTCCCGCCGATCAACAATCATGTCGACAGCACCATGTTCGAGCAGAAACTCGCTGCGCTGGAAACCTTCGGGCAGGGTTTCGCGCACCGTTTGCTCGATCACACGCGGCCCGGCAAAGCCGATCAGCGCGCCGGGCTCCGCAATATTCACGTCACCCAGCATACCCAGGCTGGCGGATACGCCGCCGGTGGTTGGGTGAGTCAGCACCGAAATGTACGGCAAGCCAGCGTTGGCCATCTTCCCCAAGACCGCGCTTGTTTTGGCCATCTGCATCAGAGACAGAAGGGATTCCTGCATCCTGGCCCCGCCCGTCGCCGAGAAGTTGATCAGCGGACACGACTGACTGATGGCCCGCTGAGCTGCCCGGGTGAAGCGCTCACCCACAACCGAGCCCATGGAGCCGCCCATAAACCGGAAGTCGAAAGCGGTTGCGACCACGGGCCGGCCCTTTAACGTGCCGGCCATCGCCACAAGAGCATCCTTTTCGCCGGTCGCTTTCTGCGCCTGGCTAATCCGGCTGCGATACGTCTTTTTGTCCCGGAATTTCAGCGCATCCAGCGGCTCGAGCTGGTCGGCAATCTCGTCCAGACCTTCCTCATCGAGGAAATTGAGCAGCCGGTTGCGAGCGACAATCGGCATGTGGTGGCCGCACTTCGAGCAAACCATCTGGTCGCGCTCCAGCTCTCGGGCATAAAGCGCAGCCCCGCACTGCTGACACTGCTGCCAGGTTCCTTCGGGTACCCGCTTCTTGCCAGCGCCTTCGGTGCGAATCCGCGAAGGCATGAGTTTCTTCAGCCAGCTCATGAGGGTGCCCCTTCGGCGGCGCCGCGCACCGCGTCAGAAACGGCGGCCTGCGGCGCCGGGCTTTCGGTCTGGCCGGTCAGCTCGCGAGCGAAGTTCTCAGCCACGGCGTCGGCCGCTTCAGCCCCGGCATCGTGCATCGACTGCACCAATGCGCTACCGACAACGACCGCATCAGCCACCCCGGCAAGAGCGGAGACGTCAGCGCGGGTCTTCACGCCGAAGCCGACCGCTACGGGCAGGTCGGAGCGTTCCCGTATCGAGGCGACGCGACGGGCCACGTCGCTGGTGTCGAGATTGGCGGCGCCCGTGATGCCCTTCAGGGAAACGTAATAGATGAAGCCCCCCGCCGAGTCGGCGATGGCGTCCAGCCGGGCCGCTGAGGTGGTGGGAGCCACCAGGAAGATCTGCTTCATGCCGAGCGGCGCTGAGTGATCGGTCACACAACCACACTCTTCAGGCGGGAGGTCAACAATCAGCAGGGCGTCGACACCGGCCTTGGAAGCTTCCTCGCAGAAGCGCTCAAAGCCGAAGCGCTCGATGGGGTTGAGATAACCCATGAGCACCACCGGCGTCCGCTGGTCGGCGCTACGAAACTCTTCGACGCACCGAAGCACGTACGGCATATCCGCCCCCCGCGCCAGGGCCCGTTCACTGGCGGCCTGGATCACCGGCCCGTCCGCCATCGGATCGGAAAACGGCATGCCGAGCTCGAGCATCGATGCTCCGCCCTGCACCAGTGCATGCATGGCCGGGACCGTGCTAGCAAGCCCCGGGTCGCCGGCGGTCAGAAAACAGACAAGCTCCGGGTCGCCACCGTCACGGGCGGCAAAGAGCGCGTCGATGCGGTTGTCTGATGCGTTCGCTTCAATGGTCATAGCGCCAGCCCCTCCAGAGCCGCTACGGTGTTCACGTCTTTGTCCCCGCGCCCTGACAGGTTGACCAGAATGTACTGCGACGGTGACATGTCCGCGGCCATCTTCACCGCGTGCGCCAGGGCATGGCTGCTCTCCAGCGCCGGTATGATCCCCTCCACCCGACAGAGCTGATGAAACGCCGCCATGGTTTCGGCGTCGGTGACCGACTCATACCGCGCCCGGCCGATGTCCTTCAGCCAGGCGTGCTCCGGCCCTACACCCGGGTAATCGAGCCCGGCCGAAACCGAATGCGTCTCGGTGATCTGGCCGTCGGGATTATCCAGGAGGTAGGTACGATTGCCGTGCAGCACTCCTACCTTGCCGGCACACAGTGAGGCCGCGTGCTGACCGGACTCGATGCCGCTGCCTGCCGCCTCGACGCCGACCATCTGAACCGCCTTGTCTTCAATAAACGGGTGAAACAGTCCGATAGCATTCGATCCGCCACCGACGCAGGCCACCAGCGCGTCCGGCAGCTGGCCGTATTCCTCGAGCATCTGGCGGCGAGCTTCCCGGCCGCAGACCGCATTGAAGTCGCGAACCAGGAGCGGGTACGGATGCGGGCCCGCGACCGTACCGATGATATAGAACGTGTCGTCCACGTTGGTCACCCGGTCGCGCAGCGCCTCGTTCAACGCGTCTTTCAGCGTTTTGGAGCCGGATTCCACCGGCCGTACCTCAGCGCCCAGAAGCTTCATGCGATAGACGTTGGGCGCCTGGCGTTCAATGTCGGTTGAACCCATGTAGACAACACAATCAAGACCCAGGCGGGCGGCCACGGTGGCGGACGCAACGCCGTGCTGACCCGCACCGGTTTCCGCAATCACCCGCGGCTTGCCCAGCGCCTTGGCGAGCAGGGCCTGACCGACCGTATTGTTGATCTTGTGGGCGCCGGTATGATTCAGGTCCTCACGCTTCAGCAGGATCTGGGCACCCCCGACCTGCTGGCTTAAGCGTTCGGCATGGTAGATGGGTGACGGTCGTCCAACATAGTGCGCCAGATCATGGTCCAGCCGCGCCTGAAATTCCGGATCGGTGCTGAGCCGATGATAGGCATCGCGCAGATCGTCCAGCGCCGCCATCAGGGTTTCGGCCACAAAGCTGCCGCCATAAGGTCCAAAATGGCCCTGCTGATCAGGCCAAACGTAAGGGGTTTCAGGCCTCATCTGCGCGGCGCACCTGCTCTACAAAACTCGTCATCTTTTTCGGGTCCTTGATTCCCGGTTCCATTTCAATTCCACTGCTCACGTCCACGGCCCAGGGTTTGAGGCTGCGGACGCAGGCTGACACGTTTTCCGGCGTCAGGCCGCCGGCCAGAACCCAGCGTGACCCTCCACTATCGCCGGGAAAGCTGGCAGCGTCAATCGTCTGCCCCGTCCCGCCGACCCGGCCCGGCAGGTGGCTGTCGATCAGCAGCTTGCAGGCATCGCTGTAGCGATCCATCTCCTGTGCCGCGACCGAATCGCTGAGGGCCTTCACCCAGGGACGCCCGAACTCAGCGCAGAACTCCGGCGACTCGGTGCCGTGAAACTGCAGGACGTCCGGATCGACCGCGTCGACGGCTTCCTGGACGTCGGATCGGGACGCATTTAGGAACAGAAGAACGCTCTTAACCGGAGGCGCCATAGCGGCCGCCAACGCTCGTGCATGGCTGATAGATACGCAGCGCGCGCTCTTTGGGACCAGCACCAGGCCGGCCGCGTCGATGCCGAGCTGGCAGGCATGGGCCAGATCTTCGTGCCGGGTAAAACCGCAAAATTTGATGCGGGTCTTGGTCATGGCGGCAGCTCAAACGCCTCGGGGTACGTCACTTTTTCCAGCGTCAGCCCACATGCGGGCGCCGTTGGGCCGGCGGCCGTTCGATCTCGGGACGCCAGCAGCTCGGCAATCCAGCTCAGTGGCTTTTCATCGCGGCCAACCACCATCAGGGAGCCGGCAATGTTTCTAACCATGTGGTGCAGGAAGGCGTTCCCTTCCACCTCGATTGTTACCGTGGCCTTAATCTTGGACACCGCGATGTGATGGATTCGTCGAACGCCGTGCCGGGCCTGGCACGCGGCCGCACGAAAGGCGCTGAAATCATGTTCACCCACCAACGCCTGTGCGCCCTGGTGCATCGCCTCAGCGTTGAGGGTCCGCGCTTCCCAGGCGTGGGTCAGTCGGTCGAGTGCGGGCCGCACCGGTCGATTGACAATCCGATAGGCATAGTGCCGGGCGCTGGCGGAGAATCGCGCATTGAAGTCGCTGGAGACGGGGACCGCCCAGATAATCCTCAGATCCTCCGGAAGATGGGTGTTAGTGCCGAGCACCCATGAGCGCATCGAGCGATCGGTGGGTGGGTCAAAGTGGGCAACTTGGCAGGCGGCGTGCACACCGCTGTCGGTTCGACCGGCCCCGATCACCGACACCGGGCCGTCAGCAACCTGAGCGAGAGCGCGTTCCAGCTCTGACTGTACGGTGGGGGTCTGAGCCTGGGTTTGCCAACCCAGAAACCGGGTGCCGTCGTACTCTACACCCAAAGCGACTCGACCGGCGGTCACCGGCCCGGCCGGGTCACGCGCCGGCGGAACGCCGGCATCACACAGACCACTTCGAAATCAGCTGAGGTTATCGAGCAACCCCTGCGCTTCCTCTTTCTGACTATCGCTACCTTCGGCCATGACTTCTTCCAGCATGCCCTTGGCGCCTTCCGGGTCACCCATATCGATGTAGGCTTTCGCGAGATCGAGCTTGGTCCCAACCGAATCGTCATCACCAAACAGCTCGTCGCTGTCCAGATCGAGGTCGTCGAGCCCCAGGTCGCCCAGGTCTTCATCCGCAGATTCAAGTTCGGCCAGCGTATCGCCTGCGTCGTCCACGGTACCGAGATCGATTTCCGCCGTATCGTCAATGGCGCCGCCCGCAGCGACGGCCGCTTCCGCAACTTCGTCAGTGACCGACTGAAGTTCAAACTCGGTGTCTTCCTCAGCGCTGGCGCTCGCCGTGGTGTCATCAGCCAAAGGCTTCTCGCCGAGGTCTAGACCCTCACCATCCAGATCAAAGTCCAGGTCGAGGTCGTCGCCCGCGTCGTCGTCCGCCAGCTCAGCGATCGGCTCTGCGACATCCAGCCCCAGATCCAGATCGTCGCTGCTGTCGGCATCAGCTGCCGGCAGCGTTTCGGCCCCGATGTCGAGCGACAGGTCATCATCCGCATCGTCGACGCCGTCCAGATCAAAATCCAGTCCGCCGTCATCGTCACCGCCACTTTCCGCGACATCGAACTCCAGATTGGGTTCGTCGAGCGACACTGTCGGCATGTCCAGCTCCTCATCGGCGGCCACCTCAGCCTCCCCGAACAGGCCGCTTTCCGGCGCCAGCGTCGCCCCCATGGCCCGCACTTCCATCCACGCAGGATGAGTCGTTCCACCGACTCCGTCCAGCATCGCTTGCGAAGCCTGCACAAACCGGTCCTTGTCTTCCGCGGCATAGAGTGCGCGCAGATAAGCCAGGTGTGCCTGAGGGCTATCCGGTGCTTCACCCGCAGCCGCCTGCAGGTCATCTAGCGAGGGTGTGTCAAGTTCGACCACGGCATCGTCGGTTTCAACCACCGGCAGCTCGCTCGTTTCTGCCTCCTGGCCGGTTGCAATGCGATCGACCAGGGAAACTCCGCCAAGGTCGCCGTCATCACCTTTACCCCGCCTCGACAGCACCAGGCCGCCGACACCCAGCAATACCAGAAGCCCGGCACCGCCAAGCACCATCGGGTTCCTTGCCAGCCCCAGCGCTTTGTCCACCATCGATTCTTCGGCAGGCGCGCTGGTCGCAGGCGGTGGGGCCGGGGTTTCGGCCTCACTCGTCTCAGCGTCTTCTGCCGCCGTGCTGTCCGCCGCGGCAGCTTCTTGATCCAAAGCCGCCAGCTCCTGGTCGAGGCTGGCGCCGTCGTCGGCGTCAGAAGAAGATCCGGCGTCCGCCATGCTGTCGTCGACGGCGTTATCCATACCGCTTACGCTGCTGTTCACGGCCCCCATGGCCTCATCGACCATCGGGTCAGCCACCGTGCCCAGGTCTGCAACCGCCTGGCCGGTCAGCTCAATCTGGTTTTGAAGATCCGCCAGATCGGCATCTTTCAGCGTGATCGTGCGCTCATAGTTGCTGATCAGGCGCTCTAGATCGGCGATGCGCGAACGCATCTCCTCATTTTCCTGGTTGGTGCTGATGAGATCTTCGCGCGAGCGGGCGAGGTCATCACGAAGCTCGGCCAGCTGCGCCCGGTTGGCCGCGTCAGAGCCGGACTGCCCGGACCCCGTATCGCTGGCGTCGTCACTGGAGCCGCTCGGCGGGACGAGTTCGAGGCGAGTTTCGGGGTCCGCGGCCGGCGCCGGGGTCGGGCGGACGTAGTCTGCCGTCGCGGCCGACTCCGAGACGACCGGCGTGCTGCTCGAGACGTTCTGGCGGTAGCTTTCCCAGGCTTGGTTCTGAGTCCGTACGCTGGCCAGCGCCTGCGCGACGCTTTGCGAGCTCAGATCGGCCGAATCCGGCATCCGCAGGATGGCGCCTTTTTTCAGCGCGTTGATATTGTCTTGGTAGAAGGCATCCGGATTTAGCCGGTACAGCGCCATCATCATCTGGTTGATTGTGATGTCGCCGGACGAGCGATAGTCGCGAGCGATTTCCCACAGGGTGTCACCCCCCTCTACCTCATAAGTGCCGCCGGCCAAAGTTCCCGCCCGGGAACCGGCGCTCGAGCTGCTGCTGGTCGAGGGGGCTGGACGCACGCGATCGGCGGTTGCCGGCGCCGGTGTTTCCATGGCCGTCGGTCGAGGTGCCGACTCGCGTGGCTGCGGCGCGGCGGAGCTGACCTCGGCAGCACCGGCGGAAACCGGCGGGTCGAGCAGTACAACGTATTCGCGCAGTAGCCGACCGTTCGGCCAGTTCACTTCAATCAGAAAATCCACGAACGGATCGGTCACCGGCTCGACCGACGTCACGGCGATCACGTAACGGCCTGCCGCGTCAGCCTGCACGGAGAACGTCAGGTCGACCAGCAGCGCGGACGCATCAAGACCCACGCGTTCGAAGTCTTCCGGCGCAGCCAGACTGACCTCGGTGGATTCGGGCTCGGTGACGTCGTCATAGAGGAGCGCAATCTCAGCCTCGAGCGGCTGATTGAGCTTGGAGCTGACCTGTATCTCGCCCAGCCCGAGCGACCATGCTGCAAACGGCACCATCCCGGCCGCCAGCACCGCCATCTTCCTGATTAGGCTGCTATTCATTACCGCATCCCCCATACATCAAATTCAGCACTACTATTAATATGTTACGTAGCACTATTTAGATTAGACATGATAAGCCGGCCTCAACTATAGATTATAAA
>JBCDKA010000142.1:0-10235 GCA_038747195.1 Pseudomonadota bacterium | reverse complement strand
GACTTCAAGGCGTTTCTCGAAACCTACCTGCCCCATCAGCCCGGCGAAATCCGCAGCGCTGAGGGTGAGCTGCTGGGGCGCCATGATGGGCTGATGTATTACACCCTCGGCCAGCGTCAGGGCCTCGGCATCGGCGGAACGCCAGGCTCAAGCGGCCAACCCTGGTATGTGCTCGACAAAGACCTGGACGCCAACGTCCTGCTGGTTGGTCAGGGACACGATCATCCCTGGCTCTTCAGCAGCCGTCTGACCGCGGGCCAGCTCAGCTTTGTTGCGGGGTCGCCCCCGGCGAACGCTTTTCAATGCACCGCGAAGATCCGCTATCGCCAGGCTGATCAGGCCTGCCAGGTTCGCGTCTCGGCCGGCGTTGTGACGGTCGAATTCGAGGAACCGCAGCGGGCGGTCACACCCGGCCAGTCGGTGGTGTTCTACTCGGGCGAACAGTGTCTCGGCGGTGGCGTGATCGAAGGCTACCAGAGCGCCGCCCGCGAGGCCGCCTGAGGTGTCACAGAGCCCCCTTCGCAATCGGGTCATTGCGCTGGCGGGCGTGTTTCAGGCCAGCGAACTGGCGCACGATTTTGCCGACCGCGGGCACACCGACGAGCTCGCGCTGGAAACCAGCATCGAGAGCCTCTACCGCTTCGACGCCGAGAGCGTCGAGGCCGTTTACGGTGACCTCAGCGGGTTGGAACTCGGACTGCACAAGCTGCGCGCCAACTTCAGCGGACGGCGCAACCCTAACGTCCTGCACGCGGTGGTATCGCTGATGCAGCTGGGTGGCCGGGTTCTCGAAGACGACGAGCTGGGGGAGAATCTGAGCGACGGCCTTCAGGCGATCAGCGTCCATCGACAGGACGAATCGTTCGACCAGGAGCGGCATTTCGACCGGCTGGCGCAGCTTTACGTCCGAACCATCACCCCGCTTAAGCCCAGAGTTGTCGTGCGCGGCAACCCGGTGCTGCTCCAGCAGGAGCGTTACGTCAACTGCGTGCGTGCCACGCTGCTGTGTGGAATCCGATCGGCCGTCCTGTGGCGTCAGCTCGGCGGCTCGCGCTGGCAGCTGATCTTTCGTGGTCGCAGCGTACTCCACTTGAGCCGGCAGCTGCTCGGCGAGATCTGAGCGGCCGATCGCAGCACATGAGGCGCAGCCATCGGCCCGAGCCGCTGAGGCCTCCACGTCGATCCCCCACGCGGCAGTTTCGACCTACAACTTTGGCGGTGGTTAGGCGATAATTTTGCGCCTTATCGTCCCGACACTTCGCAGGAGCAGCACGGTATGAAAGACTCCTTCTCCGTCCGTTCAACCATCACCGTCGGTGATCGGGAGTACGTTTACCCAAGCCTGAAGAAGCTGGGTGAGCAATACGACCTGTCGCGCCTCCCCTTCAGCCTGAAGATCCTGCTCGAAAACCTGCTGCGCCACGAGGACGGTGTCGACATCAACCGCGCCGACATCGAGGCGCTGTGCCGCTGGGAGGCGTCGGCTGAACCCTCAACCGAGATTGCGTTTACGCCGTCCAGGGTGGTGCTGCAGGACTTTACGGGCGTGCCCGCGGTGGTCGACCTCGCAGCGATGCGCGACGCGGTGGAGTCGCTCGGCGGGCAGCCGGACCAGATCAACCCGCTGTCGCCGGCTGAGCTGGTCATCGATCACTCGGTGCAGGTCGACGCCTTCGGTAAACCCAGTGCCCTGGATCTCAACTCGCGCATCGAGTTTCAGCGCAACGCGGAGCGCTATGCTTTCTTAAAGTGGGGCCAGACCGCGTTTGAGAACTTTGCTGTCGTTCCCCCCGCCACCGGCATCGTGCACCAAGTCAATCTGGAATACCTGGCGCGGGTGATTTTTGGGCGTCAAAACGAAGACGGTGAGTGGCTGGCCTATCCCGACACGGTGGTGGGTACGGACAGCCACACCACCATGATCAACGGCATCGGCGTGCTCGGCTGGGGCGTCGGCGGCATCGAGGCGGAAGCAGCGATGCTCGGACAGCCCATTTCCATGCTCATCCCGCAGGTGATCGGCTTTGAGCTCACCGGCGCGCTGCCCGAGGGGTCGACAGCCACTGACCTGGTCCTGACGATCGTCCAGATGCTCCGCGAACGCGGTGTGGTCGGCAAGTTTGTCGAGTTTTTTGGAGAGGGCCTGGATCAGCTGCCGCTGGCGGACCGGGCAACCATCGCCAACATGGCGCCGGAATATGGCGCCACCTGCGGCATCTTTCCGATCGATAACGAGGCGCTGCGCTACCTTCGCCTCTCCGGTCGTGACGAGCAGCAGGTGGCTCTGGTGGAAGCGTACGCCCGAGCGCAGGGGATGTTCCGTGAGCCTGGCGACACGCCGGCAACCTACACCGATACGCTGACGCTCGATATGGCAACCGTGGTGCCAAGCCTTGCCGGGCCCAAGCGGCCGCAGGACCGCATTCTCTTGACTGACGCTAAGGCGAGCTTTCAAGAGTCCTTAAGGAACATGGGCGGGCGCGACAGCGCCAAAGGCGTCCCGGTCGACAATGAAGGCACCGAGTTCGAGCTGGAGGATGGCGCGGTGGTGATCGCCGCCATCACCTCCTGCACCAACACTTCAAATCCTGCCGTGATGCTCGGCGCGGGGCTGCTCGCCCGCAATGCCGTCAAGCGAGGGCTTAAGGTCAAGCCCTGGGTGAAAACCTCGCTGGCACCCGGTTCGCAGGTGGTGACCGACTATCTGAAGTCCGCCGGACTGCTCGACGACCTTGAGGCCCTCGGGTTTTATGTGGTCGGCTACGGCTGCACCACCTGCATCGGAAACTCCGGTCCGCTGCCGCCGGCGATTGGTGACGCCGTGCGGGGTCATGAGCTGGTGGTGTCGTCGGTGCTGTCAGGCAACCGAAACTTTGAGGGGCGCGTGCACGCAGACGTCCGAACCAATTACCTCGCCTCACCCCCGCTAGTGGTGGCTTACGCGCTGGCAGGAAACCTCGGCATCGACATCACCTCAGAACCCCTGGGGCAGGACCAGGACGGCAACGACGTTTATCTCAAAGATATCTGGCCGAGCACGCTGGAGATCTCCAGCGTTGTTTCCGAGCACGTCACAGCCAGCATGTTCAGCGAGAGTTACGCGAGCGTGTTTGCCGGCAGCAGCGAGTGGAACGCCGTCAGCGCCCCGCAGGGCAGCCGCTTCGACTGGCAGGATGACTCCACCTACATCCAGAACCCACCCTATTTTGAGGGCATGACCATGGCTGTGGGTGATATCAGCGAGATCCACGGAGCCCGCTGCCTGGCCAAGCTGGGCGACAGCATCACCACCGACCACATCTCGCCGGCTGGCGCCATCAAAGCGGACAGTCCAGCCGGGCGCTACCTCGTCGAACAGGGTGTCAATCCGGTCGACTTTAATTCGTACGGCTCACGCCGCGGCAACCACCAGGTCATGATGCGCGGCACCTTTGCCAACGTCCGGCTGCGCAACCAGCTCGCGCCCGGAACCGAAGGCGGCTTCACCACCCACATTCCCAGCGGAGAGGTCACCAGCATCTACGACGCCGCCATGCAGTACGCCGAAGAGAAGACGCCGCTGGTGGTACTGGCCGGCAAAGAGTATGGCACCGGCTCATCGCGAGACTGGGCGGCCAAGGGCACGCTGCTGCTCGGCGTCAAGGCGGTCATCTGCGAGAGCTTCGAGCGAATCCACCGATCCAATCTGGTCGGCATGGGCGTGCTGCCATTGAATTTCATGGCGGGTGACAGTATCGAAGCGCTCGGTCTGACGGGCCATGAGACCTTCGACATCACCGGTCTGGACGACGGCGAGGCGGAGGAGGTCACCGTCACCGCAACCGCGGATGACGGCAAAGTCACCACCTTCCAGGCAAGAGTTCGCCTGGATACGCCCAAAGAGGTGGAGTACTACCGCCACGGCGGCATTCTGCACTTTGTGCTGCGCCAGCTCGCTGCACAGCCCAGGCCGGCGCAGGCCGCCTAAGAAAACGGCCCGTCGCCAAGCCGGGCTCCGCGCGATCAGGTCCGAAGCCGCCGCCCGAGCGGGCGGCGGTTGCGCTCAGGATTCGGCGACGGTCTTGAGTTTGGCCAGGCCGTCTTCGTAGCTGCCGCCCACCATGGCGTCCATCGCCAGGCCAAAATAGCGCTGGATGATGTCGCCACGAAACTCGGTGTCGAAGCCCCAGGTGACCACGGTGACGTCGCCGTTCTCCACCAGCGTGAGATAGGCGTTAGCGTCGCCCTGATTCCCAAAATCCAGGTAGGTTTCGACTCGCTCCGGGCTGCTGGCCGTGATCTTCATCGACCCCTCCCCGAGCGACGGGTCTTCGCTGGCCCAGCTCATCATGGCGCCTGGCCCGGCGTCCGGACCGCTGTACTCGTAGCTCGCATCGGGATCTATGCCGGCCCAGGGGGACCATTCGTTGAAGCGTTTCATGTTGTTCACCAGCGGAAACACTTTGCTAGCCGGCGCGTTGATGGATATGGACCGTTCAACGTGGGCCGAGTCCGGCAGGAATAGCCCGGTGACGCCCAGCAAGACGGCGAGCGTGACCAGGCTGATCAAGAGAATTTTGATGAATTTCACAGCGTGTCCTCCTCGTTATACACCTCACCCGCAGGTCAAGTTAGCGCCCTCGTCAAGCCTCTGGCAAATGGCGATAGTCAGGCCCGTGCGGAATGCAGACGCGATTTTCCCGCAATGCCCGGCGCCGGGCGTTGCGGCAGGCGTTGATTTCAGCTGTCGCTGGAAATGGACCGGCGGCTCGCGGTGAGCGCCTCTCGCTCCATCAGCATCGTGGAAAAGCTGTCGGCCGGGAGCGGTCGACAGAACAGAAAGCCCTGCAGCTCGTCACAGCCGTGTTCGGTCAGGAATTCGAGGTGATCCTCTTCTTCGACACCTTCAGCAACCACCTCCATGTTGAGCTGGTGCGCCATGGAGATGGTGGCCTTGACGATCGCCTCGTCGTCCGGATCAACGCCGATGTTGCGAACAAATGATTGATCAATCTTGATGCGATCGGCCGGGAAACGCTTCAGGTAGTCCAGCGACGATTGGCCGGTGCCGAAATCGTCGATCGAAATGCGGCAGCCGATATCTCGCAACGCCTGGAGCCTTTCGGTTAAACCGGAAATGGTTTTGATGCTAAGGCTCTCGGTCACCTCGAGATCGAGAAAACCCGGATGAAGGTCGGAATCCTTCAGCGCCTTTTCGACCACCTCAATCAGGTTTGGCTGACGCAGCTGCAGGGGCGACAGGTTAACCCCCAGCGTCAGCGGCAGGTCGAAGCGGTCCTGCCAGCGCCGCGTGACCTTGGTGGCCTCCGCCAGCAGCCATTCGCCGATCGGCACGATCAACCCGGTCTCCTCCGCCAGCGGAATGAAAAATCCGGGGCTGATCAGACCGAGGTCGGGATGTTCCCAGCGTATAAGGGCTTCCATACCTACAATGTCTTCGGTGGCGGCAGACATCTGCGGCTGAAAGAACACGCGCAGCTCATTGTTGCTTTCCGCCTGACGCAGCTTCGACTCCAGGACCAGCTTCTGCTGATGGGACTCGGTCGGCTGATCCACGTAGGCCTGGGCATTGTTGCGGCCAAGACCCTTGGCGCTGTACATCGCAACGTCCGCGCACTTGATCAGCGTCTCCGCATCCACACCGTCGTCGGGGTAGAAGCTGATGCCGATACTGGCCGTCAGCTGGAGTTCCTGGGTTGATTCCAGCTGCAGCGGCTCGGCCAGGATGCCGTTGATTTTCCGGGCGATGCGCAGGACGTCGTCCTTGTGGACGATGTGGCGCAGGATGATGGTGAATTCGTCGCCCGCGTACCGCGATACCGTGTCGCTGCCGCGCACCGCACCCTGCAGCCGCTCGGCCACCGCGTGCAGGACCTGGTCGCCGATGTCGTGGCCGAGGCTGTCGTTGATTGTTTTAAAGCGGTCTAAATCGACAAACAGAATGGAGAAAAGCTCACCGGTTCGACCGGCCTCGCGAAGCGCGTGTCCCAGCCGGTCGCTGAACAGTGATCGGTTTGGCAGTCGCGTCAGCGCATCGTGCAGCCCCAGGACGTCTCGCTGATCCCGCATCGAACGCAGCTCATAAGACTGGGCGAGGTGTGAGGCCACCACCTTTAACACGTCAAGGGCGGACGACCAGTCCTCGATCACCCGCCGGCTCGCGGCAATCAGCGCGCCGCTGACCGTGCCGGTGCTGCCCCGCAGCGGCAGCCCAACGTAGCTTTCGATATCGTTTTGGCTGACAAAGTCGTCAAAGCCCAGCTTGCCTCGGGCGTCGTCTTCGGCCAGCACCCAGTTACCCGCGAAGATAATCTCGTAGGGTTTGTGGCCTTGAGGATCAGCCAGCTGATGGTGGAGCTCACCCCGGCCGTAGGCGGCAAGGATGGTCAGTTCACCGTCTTCTTCTCCCTCCGGACGGGCCACCACCAGGAACAGATCCAGCCCGAGGCACTCGCTCACCAGGTCAGCGATGGCGGCGGCAGAATCGCCGGCTTGGGGATCTGAGAAAATTCGACCCACGGAACGAAGCCGCTCCAGCAGCCGGAGCCGGGGGTTGCGGTCACGCAGGCGGGTCAGATAGACCGCACGGCCGTCGTGAATGCTGAGCGTCTGAACCATTTCCACGGCCTGACGCTGACCGTCTGCGCGAGTCCGGAAGCAGTCGATCGTTACCCGGCCTTCCTGCCGCAGCAGGGCTCGCTGCTCTTTGCGTTCCGCGGCCGAAAGGTCGAGGTTCAGGTGCTCCAGGCTACGGCGACGCCAGCTGTCCTGGGTGCCGCCGTAAACGTCGAGCAGCGCCTGATTGACTTCCAAAATCTGATCGTTGGCCGCGTCGACCAGGAGAAACTCTTCCTCCAAGCCGTCGACCAGCGTTAAGCCTTTGCGATCGCTTCGGCCGCCGCCAGACCGCTCAAACCCTGCTGGCGGTTTACTAACGCGCCTCAGGCGATAGCTCAGCTCGCTCGCCTGGACCGGCCCGTGGAGCACGTCGTCGGTGGCCGCCAGCAGGCGCTCCCAGCGCGGATCACAGCGTTCGCCCACCGGCGGCAGCACGCCCAGCACACGCCCCCCGGGACAGGCGGCTCGAAAACGGGACAGCAGGTTCGACACCTCAGACGGAACAATCGACAGATCGACGATGATCATGCCGAGCGCCATCTGCGCGACAAACTCGAGCGCTTGACCGACGTTCTTAGCCGTATAGATCGCCTCGACTTCAGCCTTGTCCAGCACCTCGAAGAGCACCCGGCGATCATCCCGCCGCGGCGAAAGAATAAGGACGCCGCCGCTCACCACGCCGCGATCGTCTCCATCATTATGTGTGCGCGCGTCATGCGACCACCCAGCGGCCGTCTCGCAGCCTGGGCTTGAGCTGGTTTTGCTGCTGCTGCTCAAACACGTGGTAGATGGTGTCAGACAGCAAGCCCGGTAAGCGGATGTCCTGCCCAAGCAGAATGATTTTGCGCTGATAGCCATCGCGAGATGCCGCAACACCCCGCAGGTGCTCCACGCTCCGGTGCTGCAGATGGCCTTGGAAGTCTGAAAACACGTACACGCCGTAATGCATGCTCTTGAGAACGTAGCGCAGGGCGTCGCTGAGCTGGCGGCTACCCGGCACGCTAATGTCCGAAGCCTTCATGCTCACCAGCCCCTGGTTCGGGCCCCAGTGGTAAACCGAGCGCCCGCTGGCACGGCACATCACGCGAAACTGGACCAGCGCCGCGTCAACGTCCACGCAATGCAGCGCGATGACGTTTTCCTCGCGTTCAATCAGCTGGTCGTAAAAATCTTGTCCCATCGTTTTCCCGGCTAAGGCGTGCGCCTGACAGAAAGTCGAGTCTAGACCCCAAAACTATTATTTTCAATGCACTACACGCACTATTTAGACTGTTTGTAAGCTTTGGATCGATGCCGGAACGCGCAGTTCCGGTAGGCACAATACCCCTGGCCATGGAATAATTGTGTTAACGCAAGCGAAGCCCTTTTCAGCCACCCGATTCGGAGTCCTCATGTTTGAAGGCCTGCGCCTAAGACACTGGCGTCACTCAGTCGCCGACAGCGGCATTGTTCACCTGGTGATGGACGTTGCCGACGCCAACGCCAACACTTTTTCTCGCGCCGTGATGCGCGAGCTGGGAAGCCTGATTGAACGGGTCCAGATCGACCCACCGCCAGGGCTCCTCATCGCCTCAGGCAAAGACAGCGGCTTCATCGCCGGCGCCGACGTGAGCGAATTCGAGCAGGTGGCGGCCGAAGGGCGAGAGCTTGAGACCATTCGTTACGGCCAGCAGGTGTTCGATGAGCTCGCCGCACTGCCCTGCCCAACGCTGGCAGCCATCGGCGGCTTCTGTATGGGCGGCGGCACCGAACTGGCGCTGGCCTGTGACTATCGCATCGCGACTGAAGACAGCCGCATCGGACTACCGGAGGTCCAGCTCGGCATTCACCCCGGCTGGGGTGGAACTGTCCGGCTGCCAGCGCTCATCGGTGCTCCGGACGCGATGGACATGATGCTGACCGGTCGTGCGCTCCGCGCGTCCGTCGCTAGGCAAAAGGGCCTGATCGATAAACTCGCCTCTCCGGAAGGCCTCCTGGCAGCTGCGGAAAAAATGCTGCTGGCCAAACCCAAGCCTCGCCGCGCGCCGCCGCAGCTGCGCGCACTGAACCTCTGGCCGGCTCGGCAGGCGTTGGCCAAAGTGATCCGCGACAAGACCCGCTCCAAAGCCAACCCGAAACACTACCCTGCCCCCTTTGCGATCATCGAACTGTGGCGCAAGTTTGGCGGTAACCCTCGCGCCATGATGCGCGCTGAAGCGCGCTCGATGGTCAAAATGGCGCGAACCGACACCGCGCGGAATCTGACGCGGGTGTTTTTTCTCCGCGAGGCGATGCGCGAAATCGCGCAGGAAGACGTGGCGCCGATCGAACATGTCCACGTCATCGGTGCAGGTGTAATGGGCGGCGATATCGCCGCCTGGTGTGCGCTGCGTGGACTCAACGTCACGCTGCAGGATCGCGAGGAGAAGTTTGTCGAACCAGCCCTGGTTCGCGCCCGCAAGCTGTTCGAGAAAAAGCTCAAAAAACCGGAGCGGGTTGCCGACGCGGAAGCACGGCTGAATATGGATATCGAAGGTACCGGCGTGGCTGAGGCCGACGTTGTGCTCGAGGCTATTTTCGAAAACCTGGAGGCCAAACAAGCCCTGTTTGCAGACGTTGAGCCACGCATGAAAGATGGCGCGGTGGTGGCGACCAATACATCTTCGATTCCGCTACAGCAGCTGGCCGAGGGCTTAAAAGACCCCAGCCGGCTGATCGGGCTGCACTACTTCAATCCGGTCGCCAAAATGCCCCTGCTGGAAATTGTTGCGCACCCCGCCATGGATCCCGCCGTGGAACAGCGATGTCGCGCGCATGCTCGCGGCATCGACAAGCTGGCGGTGACCGTGACCAGCACGCCAGGCTTTCTGGTCAATCGGATACTGATGCCCTACATGCTGGAGGCGGTCACGATGGTCTCCGAAGGTGTGCCCGGCAAGCTCATCGATAAAGCCGCCAAAGACTTTGGTATGCCCATGGGCCCGATCGAACTGGTCGATCAGGTGGGGCTGGACGTTGCGGCGTCCGTGGCTGACGTCTTGTCCGAAAACCTCGGGCTGACGATCCCGGAGGGGCTGGAGGACATGGTGTCTTCAGGCAAACGAGGCCGGAAAGACGGTGAGGGATTCTACCGCTATCCCGAAGGCAAGCCGGTCAAGCCCGACGTACCGGAGGGATATACAGCACCGGCCGATATGACCGACCGCATGATCATGCCTTTTCTGAACATGGCGGTAACCTGCCTGCGAGAGAAGGTGGTGGACAGCCCGGAAATGCTGGATGCCGGCATCATCTTCGGGACCGGCTTTGCGCCGTTTCGCGGCGGCCCCTGGCAATATATTCAGGATACGGGGGCCGACGTGCTCAAGCAGAAGCTCGAAGCACTCCAGTCTCGCTACGGTGATCGCTTTGCGCCCGACGCGGGATGGGACACCATCGCCTGATGTTTCGGGCGGCCTGACCGCCCCGGCTACATCGTGTGGGTAGGCCGGTCGGCGTTGACCATGCCGGCCAGGATATTCTCGATCTTGGATTTGGCGATTTCGCCGTCGTTGCCTTCGTTGAACTGAACGCCGATCCCGGCAACCCGGTTGCCCTGGGACCCCGGTGGCGTCACCCAGATCACCTTGCCTGCCACG
>JBCDKA010000141.1:0-10381 GCA_038747195.1 Pseudomonadota bacterium | reverse complement strand
GCCGAACTGGACGGCACAGAAGGTCGAGCCGGCGGTGCCCATCGCTCGGTGCGCTGTGTCGATGAAGTCGACGACCTCCGTCGTCTCGATACCGGGCCTCAAGATCCGGGCAGCGCTCTTGTGCACTTCCAGCGTGATGTTCATGGCCTGCTGAATCAGCGCCAGCTCGGCCCGTGACTTCTGCATCCGGCAGCCGGCCGTGACCGGCCGGGCGTCCACGAAGCGCAGACTGTCGCGAAGGGCGGAAATTTCACCGAAGTGGTGGAAAGGCGTCGCCTCGTCGATGCCCACCGTGCCCCCGGCGACGCCGCGAGACTCAAGAACCTGATGCACCAGCTCAAACGGCGACTCGTGCTCCTGCCAGAGGTTGAGCTTGCCCGGTACCTTCATGAAGGCGGAGAAAGTGCCCTCCTCGAAGGCCGGCAGCACATATTCGACCGGTCCATCCGGAAAAATGATGGCGCCCACCAGGCGCTCGGTGAGCGACCATTTCGTCCCGGTGAAGTAGAGCAGGTTGCTGCCCGCACACAGGTAAATCGCCTGCAGATCATGCTGGCCCATCAGCGCCCGGCCTTGGGCCAACCGCCGCTCGAACTCGGCTAGCGGCAGCGGCTGTGCACCGGACGATCCTTCCAGTTCTGCCAGGCGCGCCAGCTCCGCGTCTGGAGTCGATCCACCAACACCTTGGGTCACGGGCAAGCACTCGATAATTGCGATGCATGAAAGCATAGTTCTTGCCGCCGTCGACTTCGACCTTCCGTGCCGGCGATTTGCTAAAATTCCGGCCGGCTTTTAATCACAACTTCAGGAGTTTTGCCATGCATCGAGTGATCCTCACGGCGCTCGCGGTCACCGTACTGCCAATCACCTTAGCTAACGCGGGGCATCACGAGTCTGCGGACATGGGCAAACTGCTTGCCGCCGACTACCGTGACGAAGACCGGGCCCGGGACCAATACCGTCATCCGGCGGAGACGCTCGCCTTCTTTGACCTCACGCCCGACATGGCGGTGGGTGAATACGGACCTGGCGGCGGCTGGTATACGCGGGTGCTGGCCCCGTGGATCGTCTCTGATGGCACCTACGTCGGCATCAACGCGGACGTCGAGCGCTACATGGCCAACGCCAGCCCCGAGCGCCAGGCACGGGCCAAAGCCTTTCCCGAAACGTTCCCGGGTCGGGTGGCTGAATGGACCGGCGTCGACGCAGCGCGCGTCCATGCCGTCGAGATCGATGAAGCGCCGGACTGGCAGGGCAAGCTCGACGCGGTGCTGACGTTTCGCGGTATGCACGGACTTGCGCGGGAAGACCTGGCCGACGAGACGATCGCCCATTTCTACGGGCTGCTGAAGCCGGGCGGGATTGTCGGTGTTGTACAGCACCGCGCCAGAGAGGATGCCCCCTATGACTACACCCGCGGCCACAACGGCTACCTGAAGCAGTCTGAGGTGATCGCGATGTTTGAAAGCGAGGGCTTCGAACTCGTCAAAACCGCCGAGATCAACGCGAATCCGAAGGACCCGGCCAATCACGATACCGGCGTATGGACCCTGCCGCCGACGCTCAGGAAGGGCGACACCGATCGGGAGCGCTACGTCGCGATCGGCGAGAGTGACCGTATGACGCTGGTGTTCAGAAAGCCGGCCTGAGGCCTCTCTTCGAGGGACTCAGAGCCAGTCTGTGTGCACGGCGGGTCCGTCGGGGTCGTCCACCCGCCGGTAGGTGTGGGCCCCGAACGCGTCCCGCTGAGCCTGGGTCAGGTTCTGCGGCAGTCGTGCGGTTCGCACGCTGTCGAAGTAAGCCAGGCTGGCGTTCATCGCCAGGGCGGGGATCCCCGCCTGCGCCGCGAGCCCGACAACCTGGCGAAGCGCTGGAACCCGCTTCGCCAGCTCCGCTCGGACGGTGGCGTCGAACATCAGGTTGGCGATGGCTGAATCGCTCTCGTAAGCCTTCATGATCGTATCCAGGAAGCTCGCGCGGATGATGCAGCCAGCCTTCCAGATACGCGCCATTTCCCGGTTGTTGATGCCCCAGTTGTTGGCAGCGCTTCCCTGGGCAATAAGATCCATCCCCTGGGCGTAAGACGCGATCTTCGTCGCAAACAGCGCGTCGTGAACAAGCTTAGCCAGGTTGTCGGGGGCCTCAACCGAGGCTGGCCCCGCAAGCAGCGTCGCCGCATGTTCGCGCTGGGCTTTGGCGCTCGACAATACGCGCGCGTCGATGGCGCCGGCAATGGTGGGAATGGAAACCCCTAGCTCAAGCGCGAGCTGAGCGGTCCAGCGCCCGGTTCCCTTCTGACCCGCCTGGTCCAGCACCTCGTCCACCAGGTGCCGGTCTCCGGCTTTCTTCTCGAAGATGCGGGCTGTGATTTCGATGAGAAATGACTGTAGCGGTCCGGCGTTCCAGTTGGCAAAGATCTGTGCGAGTTCGCCGTTTTCCACGCCGCCGACCCGGCGCAGAAGATCGTAGGCCTCGGCGATCGCCTGCATGTCGGCATACTCGATCCCGTTGTGCACCATTTTGACAAAATGCCCGGCGCCGTCCGGACCCACGTGGGTCACGCACGGCCCGGAATCGCTGACCGCGGCAATGGCCTCCAGCACCGGACTCAGGTGTTGATAGGCGTGCGTGCTGCCGCCGGGCATCAGGGACGGTCCGTGGCGCGCGCCTTCCTCGCCGCCGGAAACGCCCATGCCGACAAAGTGCAGGCCCTTCTCTGCCCAGGCCTTTTCCCGCCGCTGGGTATCCGTAAACAGCGAATTACCGCCGTCCACCACAATATCGCCCTCGGCGAGCAACGGTGCGAGCTGGTCGAGGACCATATCGACAGGGTTGCCGGCTTTGATCATCAGCAGGATTCGCCGTGGCCGTTCGAGTTCTGCCAGCAGCGCCTCAAGTGAGTCGGTAGGGACGAGCCGGCCCTCGCTTTCCTGAACCGCACGATCGAGCAGGTCTCGCTCCAGATTCCAGGCCGCCACGGTCACGTCGTGATCCAGAATATTCAGGGCAAGATTGCGGCCCATCACCGCGGTGCCGATCACGCCAAACTGGCTAGTCATGAGGCTGTCCTTCGAGCGCGGCTGCGGCGCTTGTGTCGATAAAAAAAGTGAGTGTCCCATCGTCCGGCTGAACGCGCGCCGCCGGCAGAGGATCTTTGACGCGCTGGGTCAGCACCTGGGCAAGGGCGGGGGCTTTGCCTGCGCCGGTCACCATAAACGCGACGTGGCGAGAGGCGTTGATCGCTCGAAGTCCGAGAGTGATGCGCTCGGGAGGCGGCTTGGGGCTGTCGTCGACGTAGATGACCCGCTCGGGTGATTCCAGGCTGCTCGCGTTCGGAAACAGCGACGCGGTGTGTCCGTCCTCGCCCATGCCCAGCAGCATGACGTCGAAACGTTCCGGCAATTCATTCTCATAGTCCCGTGCGGCATTGGCGCCGGCCTCGCCGCGCATGCGGTGAATCTGCGCCTCGCGAACCGGCACCCTGGACAGCAACGATTTTTTTGCGGCGCGAAAGTTGGCGTGTTCATGGTCAGCCGGGACGCAGCGCTCATCGCCGAAGTAAAAGTCGATTGAGGACCAGGGCAACGCTCGGGCTGCCAGCTGTTCATGGAGGGCCTGCGGCGTGCTGCCGCCGGCCAGCACCACGTGCGCTTTGCCCCGCGTCGTGATGGCCTCGTCGACCCAGCCCTCGATGCGGTCGGCCAAAGCAGCAACCAATGACGGCGTTTCGGTGAAAACTTGAACGTCTAAGCTCATGAACGAAACAGCTTCTGGGCCTCGTCGACGCCGAGAAAGTCCGCGGCTTCCGGCCCCCATGAACCCGAAAAGTAAGGCTTGGGTTTGGGTGGGTTTTCGATGAGATCCGAATAGAGTTTCCAGGAAGCCTCAACCTCTTCAGCGTGCACAAACAGGGTCTGATCTCCTTCGAGCACGTCCAGCAGAAGCGTC
Organism: Pseudomonadota bacterium; assembly: GCA_038747195.1. Classification (GTDB taxonomy): domain Bacteria; phylum Pseudomonadota; class Gammaproteobacteria; order Xanthomonadales; family SZUA-38; genus JANQOZ01. The sequence continues at coordinate 6,433 of JBCDKA010000141.1, read as the reverse complement.
TCGTAGGCCTCAGGAATCTCGTCGAATGACTCTTTGTAGCTGAAATGCAGCGGCCGACGCTGAATGTCAAAAGGGGAGCCGGGCGTCTTGACGTCAAAATACAGGTCAAACCCTTCATCGGGCTGGAGCTTCAGGACCATCACGTTTCGAGCAACGCCCACCTCGCCCATGCTCTGGAACAAGGAGATCGGCGCACCCTTGAACTTGATGACCACCCGAGAGGTTTTCTGGGGCATGCGTTTTCCGGTGCGCAGATAGAAGGGCACACCCTGCCAGCGCCAGTTGTCGACTCTGAGCTTCAGCGCCACAAAAGTCTCGGTGGCGGAACCCGGCGCGATGCCATCTTCATCCAGGTAGCCGATCACCTTCTCGCCGTCGATGGCGCCGCTGGCGTATTGCCCGTAGATCACGTCCTCGGGCGTTGGGGAAAGGGTCGAGCGCAGCACTTTGATTTTCTCGTGGCGAACCGCATCGGGCTCGTAGACCGATGGGACCTCCATAGCGATCAGAGAAAACAGCTGGGTCAGATGGTTCTGGATCATGTCGCGTAGCGCGCCGGATTTGTCGTAGTAGCCGGCTCGCCCGCCGGTGCCTAGCGACTCGCCGACAGCGATCTCCACGCTTTCGATCGAGTTTCGATTCCAGAGCTGCTCAAAAATAGGATTAGCGAACCGAAACACCAGGAAGTTCTGGACGGTGTCTTTGCCGAGGTAGTGATCGATCCGGTAAACCTGCGACTCGTCAAACTGCGCGTGGATCTGCGCATTCAGCGATTGTGCGCTGGCAAGGTCATGACCAAAAGGTTTTTCAACGACAATCCGTGTCCAGCCCTTGGAGTGGTTGAGCCCCGCACGGCCCAGCCCGTCGATGGTGTGCTCAAACACCGTCGGCGGCAGCGCCAGGTAGTACGCGCGATTTTGGGGAAGATTGTGGGCTTGCTCGATTTCCTCGATCCGCGCTTTCAGCGTGGCGAAGTCTTCGTCACTCGAATTGTTGATGCACTGAAAAAACAGCCGAGACTCGCATAGGCTCGAACATGCCGCCTCGCTGACACCGGCCTTGAGCATCTCGTCGTGAGCAAACCGACGAAACGACGCGTCGTCGAAATCTTCTTTGCGCGAGAGCGCGAGCACGTAGCTGTGCTCACCCAGCAGGCCTCTGGCCTGGAGTCGCGCAAGCGAGGGCATCAGTTTCCGCCTGGCCAGATCTCCGGTGCCGCCAAAAAAGACAAACAGATTGGGTTCGATGGGTTTGTCACTCATCGCTTACGCTCCTAGCCAGGTCTTCGGGCGCAGCCGCCAATGACGGTTCGGGCGCCGGGTCAAAACGAAGGGGCAAGCATAGTGGGTTATGGGCGCGCAGACTATGTCGCTGACGGGTTGGCAGTCCTTGATCCCGGACTGGTGGTCATGCATAGATGATCGCGAGGACAGGAGGAGCCCGCATGGCACACAACATTGGCACGCCGACGCAGTCGCTCACGCTGGCGGAGATCGAGGACCTGGCCACCCGGGTTTTCGCCTTTAACGGGTGTGACGCCGCCAATGCCGGCGCATTGACGCGGACCGTCGTCAGCGCGGAGCGCGACGGGGCGCTGTCGCACGGGCTGTTTCGTGTTCCCGGCTACGTGGCCTCGCTGCGCAGCGGCAAGGTCAACGGCGCGGCTGATCCCGGCGTGCAGAAAGAGCTGCCTGCGGTGGTGCGGGTCGACGGTGACAACGGCTTTACCCCGCTGGCGATCGAGCGGGGCATACCGGTGCTCGCTCACGCGGCGAAGCGGCTGGGTGTTGCGGTATTGACCATTCGCCGAACGCACCACTTTGCCGCGCTGTGGCCCGAAACCGAGGCGCTGGCTGAGCAGGGGCTCTTCGGGTTTGCCTGCGTCAACAACATTCCGGTGATGGCGCCTCACGGCGGGGCTTCGCCGCTGTTCGGCACCGATCCGCTGGCCTGGTCCTGGCCAAGGCCCGGCAGGCCGCCGGTCACGTGCGACATGGCAACCTCGGCCATGGCGCACGGAGACATTCAGATTGCAGCCCGGGAGGGGGAGCAGCTGCCGCTCGGCTGCGGCGTGGACGCCACTGGTCAGCCCACCACCGACCCCGCTGCAATTCTCGCCGGTTCCCTGCTGCCTTTTGGGGGTCATAAAGGCTCGGCCATGGCGCTTCTGGTAGAACTGCTGGCCGGAGGCGCGATGAACGAGGTTTTCAGCTATGAGGCCGAGGCGGCTGACAACGGTGACGGCGGGCCGGTCACAGGCGGCGAGTTCATCCTTGCCCTAGCCCCTGAGCTGCTGGCTGGAGATCAGTGGCCGAGTCACTGCGAGGCGTTTTTTCAGCGCTTCGAGGCGATGCAGGGGACCCGCCTGCCAGGCGCAGCGCGCCATCGAAAGCGATCTGAGGATTCAACTCGCGAGGTCAACCGTACCCTGCTCGCCGAGATTGAGTCGCTGAGCCGCTAGTGCGCCGTCACAACGCCGCTTCTTCTAAGCGGTCGTAGCGGCCGTCCCAAATCGTGTTCCAGGTCGATCCGCCGTCGGTGGAGGTCTGCCAGAACTGACGCACGCTGCCGTCAACGTTTTGGGTGAATTCAAACTTGTGCTGGGTGACCGCACCGTCAGCGGGATTGGTTGTTTCAGCGGTGTAAAAGATGCCGCCGTCGCGCGCCTCGCCGGAAAACTCGATGAACGTCCCGCTGTCGGAAACCCAAATCTGGCGCCAGCGGTCTTGACCCGGATCGTAGTAGTTGAAGCTTTTGCCCTCGCCGCCGCTGGCGCTTGTCCATTGTTCGAAGATCAGGCAGTGGCCCATGATTGCGGAAATGCGGTTTTCCCCGGCGAACTGCCCGTTTTGGGTGACCCGCCAGTTGCCGATCCAAAAGTCGAAATCGTGATGTTTCGGGTTGGCCTCGCAGGGATACCGTGCGGCGCGAATAGCGGCGACCGCTTTGGCAAATCGGGGTGAGTCTTTGACCTTAAGGTAGTCGTCTTCGTTCTCAATCAGATTGATCAGGCCAAAACCACCGGCGGCCAGCTTTTCGAGCTCGCCCAGCGCCGGCTCGGTCTCACCGCGGCGGGCGTAAATCCGCGACAGCCGATAGCTGACTCCAAGCGGTTGAAACCCCAGCTCACCGGCCTTCTGGAAGTGGTTCTCTGCCGCTTTCAGGCTATTGTGCTGCTCTGCGCCGAAATCCATGAGCTGGACCGCCAGCTGGTAGTGGCTCGCGCCGTCCTGGGGCTCGATGGCCAGCACCTCACGGTAGTGTCTGATCGCCTCATCATGATTACCGGCGGTGGCCGCCGCGGCAGCCTTGGCTCTGAGGTCTGCTGCCTGTGCCTCAGCGTCGTCGGGCACCAGCCAAATCAAGAGCGCGGCCAGCGCAGCCGTAAAAATTTTTGTTCGCATATTGGACCCCTCAATCCCGTTTGCCTGCATTATGCGGCGTTGGTGGTAAGGGACAATGCGCAGATGTTGCTGGATTACCCCAAAGGCGTCGCTTTTGGCCCATCACCCAAGCTTGATCCGGCTCTGCTATTCTCTCCCATCGCCACAGATACGACCCTCCATGCCGCAGACTTTTCAACGCCGTTCTTTCTCGTGCCGCTGGCTCCTGGCCGCGTCGCTTATCGCCGGTTCAGCCTGCGCCCAGCCCACCGTTAAGCCCGTCCTGCACGGCAAACACTGGGTGGCGATCACCGGCAAGCCGCTGGCCGCGACCGCCGGCAGTTTGACCTTTGCCAAAGGCGGCAACGCGGTCGACGCGGCCTGCGCCATGCTCGCCGCCACGTCGACGATGTGGGACACGCTGAGCTGGGGCGGGGAGACGCAGGCGCTGATCTATAACCCAAAGACCGGCAAGGTGGTCGGCATCAACGCACTGGGGGTGGCGCCCACCGGAGCAACGCCGGAATTCTTTGAAGATCGCGGCATGACCTATCCCCCCGAGTACGGCCCGCTCGCTGCCGTCACGCCCGGCACGCCTGGGGGACTGATGGTGATGCTGGCTGAGTTTGGCACCCTCAGCCTGGCCGAGGTGCTGGCCCCGGCCATGCAGATGGCTGAAGGCTATCCGATCGAGGCGGCGCAGGCTGACAACATGGAGCAGCGCAAGGATATCCTGATGCAGTGGTCCTACTCGCGCAAACTCTTCCTGCCGAACCTCAAACCCGACAATTCGCAGGAACGCGCGGCCCCCTATGCGGGTGAGATTTTCCGTCAGCCGGATCTGTTGAACACCCTGACCAAGCTGGTGGATACGGAACGTAAAGCGCTGGCCAAGGGGAAAAACCGCAAAGACGCGATCATGGCGGCGTACGATCGGTTTTACCGCGGTGATATCGCCCGCGAACTGGTCCGGGCATCCCAGGAGTACGACGGACTCATGACCCTGAAGGACCTGGCGAGCTGGGAGGTGAAGATCGAAGAGCCGGTCAGCACCACCTACAAAGGCGTTGAGGTCTACAAGCTGACGCACTGGGTTCAGGGTCCGGTGCTGCTCCAGGCGCTGAACATCCTGGAAGAGGTCGACCTGAAAAGCATGGGCTACTCGACCACGCGGTATATCCACGCGCTTTACCAGGCAATGAATCTGGCCTTCGCCGATCGGGATTTCTACTACGGAGACCCCTACCTGCCTCCGGAAGAGCCGATCGAAGGACTGCTGTCGAAAGAGTATGCAAAACAGCGGCGCGGACAGATCAACTGGGAGAAAAACGATCCCAACGTCAAACCCGGTGATCCGTACCCCTTCCAGGGGGGCGAGAATCCCTATCAGCACCTGCTCGGGCAATGGACCAGCAGCCCGCCGGCCGCTGAGGCTGACGGCGTCGAGGGCTTTCAGCAGGCGAGCGTCGAAAGTCATGACGAGCGCTTTCTTGCGGGTACCACATCCATTCAGGCCGCAGACGCTGAGGGCTGGGTGGTGTCCATCACGCCGAGCGGCGGCTGGATTCCGGCGTTTGTCGCCGGCAGAACCGGCGTGGGTTTAAGCCAGCGAATGCAGAGTTTTGTGCTCGATGAAAGCGTGAATCCCTTTAACGTAGTGGCGCCCGGTAAGCGGCCTCGCGCCACGCTGACGCCCAGCATTGCGCTCAAAGACGGCAAACCCCTGCTGGCGTTTTCGGTTCAGGGTGGAGACACACAGGACCAGAACCTGCTGCAGTTCTTCTTGAATATCGTCGAGTTCGGGATGAACGTTCAGCAGGCGGTCGAGGCTCACATGATCACCAGCTACCAGATGCAGAGCTCCTTCGGCGCGCATCAGTCCGAGCCGGGGCGGCTGCAGCTTACCCGTAAGGTGCCGGAATGGGTGCGGGCCAACCTGCAAAAAATGGACTATCAGGTGGAGGTGATCGACCGCACCTACAGCCCGATTACCGCCATTTATTTTGATCAGGAAAACGGCACGCTGTGGGGCGGGGCGAGCGACTACGGTGAAGATTACGGCATCGCGTGGTAGCCATGCTGCCGCATCGGTGGCCGTTAGTCCCCAAAAGGCAGCGCCGCTAGTCTGACAGTCTCCCGACGGCCACCGGATAGCCCAGGGCTGACCACCCGGCGTAACCCTCCCATAGCACGGCGGTGTTCTCGTAACCCAGCTCGCGCAGCTTGGTGACCGACGAGTCCGCGGCCGCCCTGGGGCACTCACAGTAAGCGACAATCCAGGTGCCGTCGTTTGGGAGCGCGTCGAGGAACTCCTGCTGGCTGCTGTAGTACGGAACTGGCGACGACCCTTCGATGTGAGCCATGGCCCAGAAGTAGGGCACGCGGGTGTCTACCAGCACCATCTTGCGTCCCTGCTCCAGCGCATCGTTGAGGTCTTTGGCCATCACGTAACGACCGTCTTTGAGCGCGAACTCGGGCGGTTCGCCCTGCGGATTCAGAACGATGTTGTCGAGCGTCGGCGGCTCGCTGTACTGAAGATCCGACGCGTCCCAGCCCTGGGCACGCGAGCGCAGGAAGGCCACGAGCGAGTCGATCTGCGTGTCGCTGAGCGTATCGGCAAAACTGTTCATTGGCGTACCCTCACGACCCTCGGCGATGGCCAGGCGAAGGAACTTGTCGGGGGAGGTTGCCAGCATGGTCGGATTGCCCAGCGCGGTGCCGGGCTGGTGTTCACCCCCGCCTTCGCCGTTGGCGCCGTGGCACTCGGCGCAGTTTTCCGCGTACAGCGCCCGCCCCTCGCTGACGTCTCCTGGGACCGGGTCAAGCCCATCAGCGCCCGCGCCGGCCGGCGCCACGCCCACCTCGGTCGACAGCCAGGCGGCGAGGGCACCGATCTGGTCTCGGTTCATCGGCCCGCCCAGTTCATCCAGGTATGGGCCCATGGGCGTGCCGGGGCGGCCGTAGGATATCGCCATATAGGGAGGCAGGAGGCCGACGCCGAAAAGCGATTGTGTGTTCAACGCTGGCGCGTTGTCGTTGGCGTAACCCTC
>JBCDKA010000140.1:0-10494 GCA_038747195.1 Pseudomonadota bacterium | reverse complement strand
CGACTGACCGCCGTCGCTAACCACTACTAAAACTCAGCGCAGACTCTGGAGCACTTCGTCCATGGCTCAGTTCGCGCCTGATCGCGTTACCGGCAAGGATTACCTTTCGCTGCGGCGGAACAATCTCGCGCCGGCAAACGAACGGAAACCGATTCAGCTGGACACGGAGACAGGAAGCGATCCCGTTGAGCAGTGCAGTAATCCAAAGATGAAACAGCTTTGGCTGCAGGTCCGACGCGTCGCCAAAACGGACGTCACGGTTTTGGTCGGTGGGGATACCGGCACCGGTAAGGAGGTGGTGGCCCGGCGAATCCACCGCTACTCCAACCGATCTTCAGGGCCCTTTGTGGCCGTGAATTGTGCATCTATCCCCGCCGACCTTTTGGAAAGTGAGCTCTTCGGCCACGAGAGAGGCGCGTTCAGCGGCGCACTCGAGCGGCGCATCGGGCGCTTCGAGCGGGCCAACCACGGCACCCTGTTTCTCGATGAAATCGGCGATATGCCTCTGCCGATGCAGGCCAAGCTGCTGCGAGCGCTTCAGGAACGCTGCGTTGAGCGGGTTGGCGGACGTGAGGAGATAGCCCTCAACGTTCGAGTGGTGGCGGCCACCCACTGCAATCTGCTGGATGCCGTCGCCGCAGGCACCTTTCGCGAAGACCTGTTCTACCGACTGAATGTCGTGCCGCTGCGGGTGCCAGCACTCAGCGAGCGCGTGGAGGATCTGCCTTTTCTGTTGACCAGCCTGAGCAACACGCTCGAGAATCGAGACCTCGAACCGCCTGAGCTGGCCCCCAGCGCCCTGGCCAGCCTTCGTGCCTACCCGTGGCCTGGCAACGTGAGAGAACTGGGCAATCTTCTCGAACAGCTGGCCGTGTTTCACGGCGGCGAAAGGGTGGAACACGACGATTTGCCCGATGAGTTTCAGGCCGCAGAGGAGACCCAATCGCGACGGGGTGAGGCGTCGGGTGAACCCGTGCTGTGGCGTCTACAGCCACCGGCAGAAGAGATTGAACCAGTGCTGCCGCCCAGTGGACTCAACCTGATGAAATACCTCCAGCAGCGCGAGAAATGTCTGATCGAGCAAGCGCTGGCCGCTTCCGACGGCGTGGTGAGTCAGGCTGCGCGCCTGCTCAAGCTTCGTCGAACAACGCTGGTGGAGAAGATCCGCAAGTTTGACATTCAGCGCGATTCTGCCGTCAGCGCCTGAGGTTTAGCGCCTAGCTTCAGGTCGAGCTTAGCGAGAGGTGATACAGCGGCAGCACTCGCCCCGGGATGCTGCCCGACGGCTTTTCGCCGACTTTGACGCAGCCGGACTTTTCATAGAATCGAGCAGCCTGAGGATCGGACTGAATCGTCAGCGTGTTAGCGCCGTTTGAAGCCGCTTCCCGGACTGCCTGCTGAAACAGCTTTTCCCCGATGCCCTGCCCCATCAGATCGGGCTCCACAAACAACGCTTCGAGCTCCCATACCGTTGGTGACACCGGCTCGACCCAGCAGTATCCCGCGAGCTGACCGGCCCGGTCAGCGACCGTCAGGCGGGTGCCGGCACTTTGGATGTCGTCAGCGGACACCAAAAGCTCATCACGACAGGCCGCCATGAACGCCTCGTCGTAACCCCAAACCGCCTTCGAGCGAAGCGCCAGCGACGTCAGCGCGTCAGCTTCTGCCAGCGCCGCCTGCCGCAGCAAAAGCTCAGCCACCACACCCGCCGCAACCGCTGGCGCAACCTGACGCATCACCCCCACCACCGTCGCTGTCCCCCGAGGCCGATTTGGAGCTGTAACCGGTAGCCCCGGCGCCGCAGCCCGCAGCGCCGGCGTGTTTGCGCTGGTGCGCGTCGTGCAATGCCTTTAGCCGGCTGCCGAAAACCCATAGGAGCGCCACCGGGATCAGAATGACGCCGCCTACAACGGTCAGCATGCTGGACCAGTCACCCGCCGCGTAAACGGGTGCGGCGGTCAATCCCAACCCGACCGCAATCCACGCGGCGCGAATGGATTTCACGGATACCAGGCGATGATCGGCGAGATTCACCCACTGAAACCGCCCGGCGTTCGCGAATCGCGCTTTGGTCGACGGCCAGACGTCGGCCGGCGGCGCGTGACCAAATGCATCGCGGTAGCGCCGTTTCGCGAGCTCATAAGCCGCCGCGTATCCTTCTGCGGCGCCAGCCCCGCCGGGCGTCGGGTCGTGATGCAGCGGAAACCCAAGGATCTCGCCGCACAGATCATCCCAGTAGGAACGCGTGTAGACCATATGGAGGTGCCAGGCCTGGTCGACCTCCTCGCTGGGCGTCAGCATCTGCTTGGACGTCGCGCAGAGATAAACGAACCGCAGATACTCCCGGATCACCTTTTTGGCGAAAGGCCGGGTCCAGCCGTTGTCTCGCGCCAGTCGGTCGGCGAAGGAAAAATCTGGCTTGCCGCCGTCGATGTCAAAGGCTTCGAGCTTCTCGAATAGCGCCTGCTTTTCCTGGGGTGATGTCATCGTCATGGCTTTGCTGACCTCACGTCTGATTGAGCCTGCCATGTTTTAACGGGCCGCCACGCCTGCGGACAAGGCCCATGGGTCACACCATAGGTCGGTCGACTGGCAAGCAAGGTCAATCGGCCAGCGCTTGTCTTACGATCTCTTCAGCATGGATGGCTGCGGTGTCAAACAGCGGCGTCGCGGTATGAGTAGCGTCCACTAGCAATCCGATTTCGGTACAGCCGAGGATCATTCCCTCCGCACCCTCAGCGGACAGGTTGCTGATAACGCGCAAATACTTTTCTCGCGAAGCGTCGCTGATCACGCCAAGGCAAAGCTCGTCGAAGATCACGTTGTGGATCATGTTGCGCTCTTCGGCAGCCGGCACCAGCACTTTGACACCGAGCGACTCCAGCCGATCCCGATAAAACGCCTGCTCCATCGTAAAGCGGGTACCCAGGAGTCCAACCGTATCGATGCCCGCCGTCTTGATGGCGGTGGCGCTGGCGTCAGCGATATGAACCAACGGCACAGACACGACGCGACTTACCGCGTCCGCCACCTTGTGCATCGTGTTGCTACAAATCGCCAGCAGCTCAGCCCCAGCAGCCTCGGCCGCCATCGCCGGTTTCGCCAGAAAGGCGCCCGCCGCCTCCCAGTCACCGGCGTGCTGCAGAGGCTTAAGGTCAGCCAGATTCACGCTCATCATCACTATCGGCGCTGAGGTCAAGCCTCCCAGCTGGTCGCGAACGTGTTGATTGATTAGGCGGTAGTAGATCTGAGAACTCTCCCAGCTCATGCCGCCGAGCAGACCAATCGTTTTCATGCGCTTTGCCTCTCGATGACCAAGGATGAAATTAGCAGGGTGTGGAACGCTGAAACAGCGTCAGTGCAACCACGCAAGGCCGAAAAACTGTGGCTTAGGGCTGGTCGTTTTTCGTGCGGTGGCGCATGGCGATCATCTCTGCCGTAAAGCGCCGCTCGTTGGTCTCAGCCCGGGTACGGTACTCCCGCCACCGATTCAGAACCGCCAGTAGCCCGAAACCCATCAGCCCGAATCCGAGGACAAACATCAGAACCTGCACGACGGGGCTGCCGCCGGCTCCAAGCAGGATCAGCGGGATAAACACCAGCAACAGCAACCAACGATTGGCGCTCATAGCAGCCTCACAAGAACGAAAGTCCTGTGACCAAGCGTACACGGCTCCAGCGGTGCCTGCACAGCCTGCTTATAATGGCTCGTTCCGCTTGGACTTAGACACGGAGACCACGGATGGCAACGCCTCAGCTTGAGCTCACCGGCTCACGGCAGTTCACCAGCTGGCTGCACGAGACCGGTGGTTCACTGGCATTCTCGACATACCAGGCGGGGAAGCTTTTCTTGATCGGCCTGGCGCCTGACGGTCGGCTGTCGGTCTTCGAACGCACCTTTGCCAGATGCATGGGCCTGGCGTTTCACGACGAAACGCTATGGGTAGGCACGCTCTACCAGCTCTGGCGCTTCGAAAACGCCCTACCCGCCGGCCAAAACCACAACGGTTATGACCGCCTCTTTGTACCTCAACTCGGTTACACCACCGGCGATCTGGACATCCACGATGTGGCCGTCGACGGGGAAGGTCGTCCGCTGTTCGTCAATACGCTGTTCAGCTGCCTGGCAACGGTGGACGAGCGCTATAGCTTTCGCCCGCTCTGGCGTCCGCCCTTTGTCTCCAAGCTGGCCGCCGAGGACCGATGCCACCTGAACGGCTTGGCGCTAAGAGACGGTAAGCCGGCCTTCGCCACTTGTGTGAGCGCCACGGACGTCAATGAAGGTTGGCGCGATCAGCGCGTAGGTGGTGGTCTGGTGCTCTCGATCGATGACGGTGAGACGGTTTGTGAGGGGCTTTCGATGCCTCATTCCCCACGCTGGCACAACAACAGACTCTGGCTGCACAACTCGGGTACGGGCGAGTTCGGCTGGGTCGATCAGCAGGCAGGACGGTTTGAGCCTGTTGCGTTTTGCCCGGGCTACCTGCGGGGTCTCACTTTCACCGGCCGCTACGCCGTGGTGGGCCTTTCCAAAGCTCGCGACGAGGGAACCTTCGCCGGCCTTCCGCTGAGCGAAGCGCTGGCTGCCCGCAACGCGACGCCGCGCTGCGCCCTGCAGGTGATCGATCTGGAACGCGGAGACGTGGTGCATGAGCTTCGCATCGAGGGTGTGGTCGAGGAACTCTATGACGTAGTCGCGCTTCCGTCCGTCAAACGCCCGATGGCCCTCGGTTTTAAAACCGACGAGATCCGGCGGGTGCTTTCGCTGCCGCCGGACGTAGCCTGAATTCTGGAGAGAGAGCCTCCTAAAGGGTACTCATTAGCCGCCTACGGTCTTCGGAACCGCGGCCAGGTCTGTCATCGAGTTGCTATATTAGACCTGCGGTAGCAACCGACGGACATCTCAGAGCAAAAGGAACCTGACCATCACCTCCGATCACAAGAACGCGCTCAATACCGGCGGCGCCATGGACGTCTTGTCCGCCGTCGGCGACCCAGCCGATCGGGCCATGCTCGGGCGTGAGTTTGGTGACTACCGCATTACCCAATTTATTGCCGCCGGCGGCATGGGCCAGGTTTATCGGGCGGAGCGCATCGACGGTAGCTTCAAGCGTGAAGTGGCGATCAAAATCAGCGCCGGATCCGGGCTCAACCAGGAGCTCAAGGATCGGTTCCTTCGGGAGCAGGGTTTCCTGGCCAGCCTCAACCACCCCAACATCAGCCAGCTTTATGATGCCGGCGTCACCGAAGAAGGCTGGCCCTATCTGGTCATGGAGCTGATCGACGGTCAGGCGATCGACGATTTTGTTGCGACTCACAACCTGCCGATCGACGCGGTCGTCGACCTGTTCGGCAAAGCGGTTGACGCCGTCGCTTTTGCCCACAAGCGCCTGCTTGTGCATCGTGACATCAAACCGAGCAACGTCATGGTGACAGCGGACGGTCAACCCAAGCTCCTGGATTTCGGTATCGCGAAACCACTGGCGGCCGATGGGGAAACCGTAACCCGTCACAATCCGATGACCCCGCGCTGGGCAAGTCCAGAACAGCTCCTGGAGCAGCCCATCACGGTGGGATCTGACGTTTACCAGCTGGGCCTCCTCCTGGCTCGCCTGCTGCTGGGCGAGCCTGTGGTCGAGGAGCGCTCCATCTCGGACGCGATCCAGCGCGCGGCGGCTGAGAAGGAAATCAGAATCGACCCGGCCTTGCGCCGACGCGTACCCCACGAGCTCATGCTGATCGTCGAGCAATGCCTGCGGTTTCACCCCGCTGATCGCTATGCCAGCGTCGACGCCCTGCTGGACGATCTAAAAGCCTATCGCCAGGGCTATCCGGTACAGGCTGCAGGTCCCAGCGGCTTCTATCGATTCCGAAAGGTCCTCGCTCGGAATCGCGCCGCCACTTTCACCGCAGCGGCGGCGCTGGCGACAATCATCACCGGCGCCACCCTGTACACCCTGCAGCTCACCCAATCGCGCGATGAGGCCCAGCAGGCCGCAGAACGTGCTGAAGAAATCACCGGCTTTCTCGTGAGCCTCTTCGAGAAGGCCAACCCCGAACGCGGCGGTCGGCGGGACCTGCTCGCCCGCGACCTGGTCGATGAGGCGCTACCTCGGCTGGACGAGCTTGGCAGCCAACCCGTCACGCGTGCGGAGCTCACCCAAACTATCAGTCATGTCTATCGAGAACTCGGCAGGCTGGACAAGGCTGAGGAGCTGCTGAAGTCCTCATACGCGACTCAGCTGGAATTCCTGGACGACGACGATCCCGCCGTGATCGACAGTCTCCTTGCGCTTGGCCTCATGAGCTATGACCGCGGCAACTATGCCGACGCCCTTGAGACGTATGAGGAGGCGCGTACCCGGTTGGCTCGATCGCGGTCGGACACCGATGCAGCCATGATTCGCCCGCTGCATCTCATTGCCAACGCTCAGGCGCGCCTCGGCAACATCGAAACCGCGCGCGAGGTGATGACGCAGAGCCTCGATCTCAAGCGCCGCTACGAAGGGCCATACAGCAGCAGTATCGCGAAAAGCCTGGCGACCCTCGGCGTTCTTGCCATGTGGCAAGGTGACGCCACCGCCAGCGAGCAGTTCAGCCGCGAATCCATCGAACAATTTGAGGCGTCGGGTGAGACGCAGACGCCTGCCTATGCGGGAACACTCGATAACCTGGGGCGCTTGCTGGTCGATCAGGATCGGACCGAAGAAGGCATGGCGCTGCACCAGAAGGCTGCAGCCATTTATGAATCGTTGTTCGGCGCGGATCACGACGAGGTTGCTGGGTCTCTCAATCGGATCGGCGCGGTTTACCTGCAGCTAGGTGACAACCCGAAAGCCATTGAGTATTACCGGAAATCAATTGCGACGTTTGAGCGCGCGAACAATCCCCCGGATCACAACATTATGTCGCCGCTGCTAAATCTGGCATCGGTCTACGCAGACAACAACGATCACCAAAAAGCCATCGAGTCAGCCGAGCGTGGCATCGGGCATATGTCGCGCGCCTACGGCGAAAGCCACTGGCGGGTTGGCTTCGCCCTAACCGATATCGGCCGGTTTTATGCGCATGTCGGTGAGACCGAACGGGGCAAAGCAACCATCGAGCGTGGGCTTGAGATCATGCGTGGCTCCGAGGTTGCCGGCACCGTTCAGGAAGCCTGGGGCCTCAATCACCTGGCCGACTATTATCAAACGATCGGCGCCAACAGCGAGGCTCTCGCCGCCACGAGGTCCGCGCTTGATCTAGCCCAGGCCTCCGCGCCGGAATCGACGCTGGTCGAGACGCTTAACACCCGTCTCGCGACGCTGACGGCAGGTGACGTGAAGCCTGGGCGCTAAGATCTTTTCGACAGGGAGAGCGGCGGCTCAATCTCGCGTCTCGTAGAGGCCGTCTGATCAAAAGCTGCTCGCCTCGGGACTTCCTTCAAGGGTAGATCCCGAGCTCTCGCGACGCCCGCTCTTGGTCGGGGTCTTCAAGCGCCTGGACCGTCTCGAGCTGCGATACGTAGGCCGTCGGCAGCCGAGCGTCTCTTGCGCCACAAACCACGTGCTGCTTGTACCAGGTGTAAGGCTTAAGGCCTGGCCTTACACGAGTGGCGATATAGGCTGTTGCCTGCTGGTCTTGCTCGCCCTCCAGCCGCAGCGTGACCGTTTCGCTTAGATAGCCGAAGCCGGTCATTTCGAGTTCATCCAAACGCGCCTTATCGTCCTCGCTGAGAGCAAAGAGGACGCCATACACGCTGCTTCCGGTATGGCGAACGATATGACACTTGCCCGACCCATCAAGGCCAACCTTATCGAAGGCCAACCGATAGTCAGGCAGCAGCGCCCGACCCACACACTGCGCCGAAGGCGCGCGGGCGCGAAGCCGTTGAATCGACATGTTCGAACCGTAAGCAAAATAGCGCGCGGTAGTCAGCGGCGAGCCCCCACGATTGAATTTTCCAGTATAGGTGATCGCTAGGGGCGATCTTGCCAGAGACGCTGTTAGTCCACGGATTGAGGTGATGCGTCGGCCAACCGCCTGAGCTGCGCGGGAAAAGCTTTGGCCATCGCGTTGACGTGCCGAGTTGAATACATCGCTTTGAGCGTTTCGGTCGACACGGCAAAGTAGTTGATGGCCCCAAGCAGCTGATAGATATGCGTCTGTCTTGGCAAGCGGCCAGCCTGGTCCCAGCGGGGATCTTCGCTCAAGAGCTGCTCAAGCCGGTCGAGGAATGGCTTCAGATACCAGCTGGCTGCCCGAGCGGCGCGGCGCCGGTTGTCCAGCAGCTCGCGCATTAAGAGCTGCGTGTCCGCATGGCGCTGAACGGTACGCCGATAGATCTTATCCAGAGCCTGCAGGAACGCTTCCGTGCGATCTTGGGCGGCGGGGATCTCTACGCTCGCCAGATCAGCAAGCAGCCGATCGGAAATGTCTTCCAGCACCGCGCCATAGAGTTTTTCTTTGCTGCCAAAATGGTGAATGAGGGCCTGTTTGGTCAGCCCAACCTCGCGGGCAATATGATCCATGCTCGCGCCGTAAAAGCCTTTCTCGGCAAAAAGCGTGGTGGCCGCGGCAATAAAGCGCTCACGGGTGTTGGTTGCATGCGGCGGCTGGCTCATCGCGAGACTATACCTTGACAGCTTACCACTTGGTAGGTAACGATAACCCTACCATTTGGTAAGGGTTTCGTGGATGAACCAAGAACTACAGATCCAGCTGCTTGAGGAGCTTCTCGGCCTCAAGCAGCAAAGCGCGCTTTTTTTGGATGATCAGCCGACGACCAACGCCGTCAGTCACTACGTTGACCCGGCGAGATTCCAGCGCGAGCAGGAGCAGGTGTTCGCTCGTCACCCCCAAGTCATTGCGCACGTCAGCGAACTGTCGGAGCCGAACAGTTATATGAGAGTGAGCGCAAGAGGACTGCCCCTGCTGCTCCTGCGTGGCGACGACGGTCAGCTGAGAGTTTTCCTCAACGTCTGTCGCCATCGAGGGACGCGGCTGGTGGACGGCGACTCCGGCTGCCGAAAGCGTTTCTCTTGCCCATACCACGGCTGGACCTGGAACAGCCGAGGCGAATTTGTGAATGCACCCCACTTTGAAGCCGGCTTCCCGGGCACCGATCCAGCGGAACTTGGCCTGAAGACCGTGCCAGCGATCGAGCGACACGGGTTCATCTGGCTGCTGCCGGAGCGCGATGAAGCCCCAGACCCAACCGATTTCTTCTCCGCGATCGACGACGATCTAGCCTGGGTCGGTATTGATCAGCTCACCGTTCACCAGTCTGAGTGGCAGGAAAGGCGCTGTAACTGGAAGATGCTGGTGGAGGGAGGACTGGAGGCGTATCACTTCCGCGTCGCGCATCGGAAGACGATCGCCAAGCGTTTCAACGACAATCTGTCCAGCTATCACACCCTGGGCCCTCACCTGCGATCCATTTTGCCCCGTTCGTCTATTGTGGAACTGGAAGGCCAGCCGAAGGACACGTGGGATATCCGTCAGCATGCGAACGTGCTCTATACCCTCTTCCCAAAGTCCATGCTGCTGGTCCAGGCCGACCATGTAATTTGGATCAGCGTCGAACCCCAGGCACCTGACCTATCGCTGGTGCGGATGACAACGCTGATTCCGCGGGAAACCGAGCAGTCGCAAGACTACTGGGACAAGAATCACGAGCTGACCGTCACGACGCTGAACGAAGACTTTGATCTGGCGGAAAGCATTCAGTCCGGCCTGACGAGCGGCGCCAACGACCGGTTGCGTTTCGGCAGGTACGAGGGGGCCCTGAACGTCTTTAACGACAACGTAGAAAGCTGTCTCAGCTGAAACGGAAGACAACGATTCATCTCAGCGTCAGCCGGCGGGCTCAAAACCGTAAACCAAAAATTTGGGGTTTCCACCGAAATTATTCCGGTCCGCCGAAATTTTCTTTTTCCGGCACCAAAATTAGCGCCCGGCTGCTTCTCACCGCAGGGAGCCCCACCCGCCAAGAAAACCTTAAATAATTGTTTTAATAAGCTTTTTATCGAAATCGAGCAAGCCTTATCGGAATGGCACAGGGCTTGCTTTGTAGGAACCAGAACACACGGACTTGTTTTGGAACCATGAAAATCAGGACTCTAGCAATCGCTACTGCCGCCGCCACTGGACTGCTGCTGACGGGCTTGAACGTCAACACCGCACTCCATGCTCACCTGAGCCCCGTCACGGTTGGTAAGGCAGACGCCACCACGCCCGAATCGTCTGCGTTGGACATCCAACCCGTTGAGCACAGCGTCGACCCCAGCAGCACCGCACAGTCGGCTCAGCATGCCATCGTGCAGACCGTTCCTGCGGCCAGCGACCGGGTCACGGCGACGCCGTTGCCGCTCGAGCTCGCCTCGGTCGATACGCCGCGAGATGAAGATGCTCTGGAACGCGAGCCCAATAAAAGTCTCGTGCCCGAAGCTGAAGCGAAAATGACCCCCGAGCTGGCTACGCTGGCCCGGGCCGGCTCGGCCGATCTTGTCG
>JBCDKA010000139.1:0-10649 GCA_038747195.1 Pseudomonadota bacterium | reverse complement strand
GATGAATCCGCAGCTCGGCGAGCGGAAAGTCACGCAGGAACTTGAGCGAGCTGAGCGCCCCACCGATGCCGCTGACGCTGATCTTCAGGCCGAGCCCGACAAGTCGACGCAGGACTGGGTTGGCCGCTCCGCCGTGGGCGATGGCTGAAGCCTCGTCGAAGTCCAGCAGCAGCTCGCTCCGATCGATGCCGCTGGCCGCCAGGCGCGCAGCGATCAGGTCGACCAGCTCCGGCTCCGCCAGAAGCTGTGGCGGCGGACTCAAGGTCAGCGCGGGCCCCGGCGACTCACGTCGCGCCAGGTAGGCTAACGTCCGATCAAACATCAGCTCGGTTAGCGGACTGATGAGCTCCGCTTTCTCCGCGGTTCGAAACAGCTCCTGCGGATGCATGACGCTGAAGCCGGGCTGGCGCCAGCGGACGAATGCCTCGGCCCCGGCACAGCTTCCGGAGTCCAGACAAAGCTGGGGCCGGACCCAGATCTCGGGAGCCCGCGATCCGCCGCGCAACGCCTGCGCCAGCGCCCGCTCCACGTCCGCGGGGTCCGGGCGGGCTACCGGCTCGCGGTCCGCATAGATGACTATCCCGCCGCCGCGGCGTTTGGCGGCAAACATCGCCAGTTCGGACCGCCGCAGCAGTTCGCTGACGCTGTCGCCATGCTGGGGGTGGAGCGCAATCCCAACCGACACTCCTGGGTCAGCGAGGTAGCCGTCGACCTGGTACGGCCGCAGCAGACTGCGGCGAAGCTTCTCAGCCAGCCGGGTTGCCTGCAGCGGACCACCGATGGCCGGCAGCAAGGCGCAGAACTGATCACCCCCGAGGCGCGCCAAAGTGTCAGAACGGCGCAGGGATTCGGTCAAGCGGCTTGCAACCTCTCGCAGCACCTGGTCCCCGGCAAGCTGGCCGCAGCTGTCGTTGATCAGGCTGAACCGATCCAGATCCAAAGTCAGGACGGCAAAAGTCCGATTGGTGCGCTGCGCGAGCCGAAGCTCCTGACCCAGCCGATCCTGCAGCAGCTGCCGGTTGGCCAGCCCGGTTAGTCCATCCTGCATGGACTGGCGCCACAAAGCCCGCTGCTGCCCTGCCGCCGCATGGGCATGGGCCGACTGTGCCAGCGCAACATCGATCGACGCCCGCAGCGTCGCTGGGCTCATCAGGTCGCTCGCCACAAAACCCTGGGCGCCGAGACTGACCGCCTGCCGTGCGCCCGCCAGGTCCCGCGCGTGTGTCAGGAGCAATACGGGCGGACGCTGGTTCAGGGGTTGGCGCAGCAGGTCGCTGACTTCAGCGAGCGTCTCGCGTCCGGCAAACCTCGCGTGCAGCACAATCAGATCCACCGCCGCTCCCTCCAGCTGCTCCGCCAGCTTTGCGGGGCGATCGCAACGGCTCAGCCTGACCTTGAGACCGGCCTGGTGTAGACAGTGTTCCAGCGCGTCGCTGTCCGATTCGGGATGGGCGGCCAGCAGCAGATGCAGCGGCGTTGTGATGGATCCGGACGACACGCCGGGTTTGGATGGTTCCATGCAGGCTCTCGGTCACGCGGTTTTGAGGGCCAGCCAGCGGCGTCGCCGCAGGCCTCGATGGAACGAACAACGGCAGGTTGTGCAGCAAACTTTAGCGAAACGTCGCCAAACGTTTTGCTGCTAAAGCCCTTCGGCAGCCTGGGCCACGGCTTTGAACAGTGCCCGGCCTTTGTTCATGGTTTCCTCCCACTCCATGGCGGGATCGGAGTCGGCCACGATGCCCGCCCCCACCTGCACGTGCAGCTGCCCTTCGCGGATCACGGCGGTGCGGATTGCGATGGCGGTATCCATCTCGCCCCACCAGCCGATATACCCCACGGCACCGGCATAGATATTCCGACGCACCGGCTCCAGTTCAGCGATGATCTCCATGGCGCGCACCTTGGGAGCGCCCGACAGGGTTCCTGCAGGAAAGGTGGCGCGCAGCGCGTCCAGCGGGCCGAGCTCGGGCGCCAGCCGACCACGCACTTCCGACACGATATGCATCACGTGAGAGTAGCGCTCGATCACCATCTGCTCGGCCAGCTCGACGCTGCCGGTCTCGGAGACCCGGCCAACATCGTTGCGCCCTAGATCGATCAGCATGAGGTGCTCAGCCAGCTCTTTCGGGTCGTTGAGCAGCTCCTGTTCCAGGGCCTGGTCGGCCGCGGGCGTTGCGCCCCGAGGACGAGTGCCGGCAATCGGCCGGACCATGATCTGGCCGTCCTCTAAGCGCGTCATCACTTCCGGGGAGGAACCCACAACGTGGGTGTCGTCGAGGTTGAGCAGGAACATGTAGGGCGAAGGGTTCAGCGAGCGAAGCGCCCGGTAGACGTTGACCGGACTGGTGCTGAAGGGAACGCTGAGCCGCTGGGACAACACCACCTGCATAATGTCTCCGGCAGCAATGTATTCTTTGCACCGCACCACCGCTTCGACGAACTCGCCACGCGTGAAACCCGACCGGAAGTCGGCCTCGGAAAGCGCTTGAGCCCCGCTGGTTTCCGGATACCCTGCCCCGCTGTGTCGCAGGCGATGCACCAGCTGATCCAGGCGCCGCTCCACCCGCGCCAGGTCTCCGCGCTGCACGGGATCCGCACAGGCGATCAGAAACAGGCGCCCATGCAGGTTGTCGAAGACCGCCACCTCCTCCGACAGCATCAGGGTGATTTCGGGTGTCCCCAGCTCGTCATCGAGCGCCCGGCTGGCCAGTCTCGGCTCGATGAAGCGAACACACTCGTACGCAAAATAGCCGACAAGCCCGCCGCAGAATGCCGGCAGTCCCTCCAGCTCAGGTACACGGAACTGCTCCTGTAGCTCCGCCACCGCAGCCAGCGGATCAGCCACCTCACGCCTCTCGACCACCTCACCATACTCCTCGCGGGTCAGCTCGTTGCCGCGGACGTGATAGACGGTTTTGGCGGGAAGTCCAATCATGGAGTAGCGCGACCACTGCTCGCCACCCTGGACCGACTCAAAAAGATAGGCGTAAGGACCGTCTGCCAGCTTGCGATAGACGCTGAGCGGCGTATCCAGATCCGACAGCACCTGTCGGTAGACCGGAATCCGGTTGAAGCCCTGCTTTGCGAGCTCAGCAAATGCTGCCGCGTCCATGGATCTTGCTCCTTCTCAGGTCTTTGGGCCGCTGCCGGACGGTGCGGTTCTGGGCCGGCATTGTAGCGTCTAGCGGACCCTAGGATTGAAGCTTACGACGTCGGCTGGCTAGGGTCATCACAAACTCAACCCCGCTGCCGTCTGCCCGGTTTCTGGCCACCACCCGGCCGCCATGGGCGCGCACGATCAGTCGCACGATATGCAGCCCCAGACCGAGATGGACCTGTGCGTCTTCTTCGGATCGTGCCGACACCAGCGATTCGAAAATCTGTACCTGCATGGCCTCCGGCAGCAGTGGACCGTCGTTGCCGAACACCAGCCGCCAGCCTCGCCGCAGCGCTGTGACCCTGAGCTTGATAGCACCGCCTGCGGGACAAAACCCGGCCGCGTTGTCCGCCAGCTTGTCCAGCATTTGTGCCAGCAGCTCCGGTGCCCCGGTCATGGGCGCCGCCGTCGGCAGGTCGACCTCCCAGCGCGGCTCGGGATAGACATTTCGGTAGCCAGCAACACAGCCTGAAACCACATCGCAGAGGTCAAAATCGACCACTTCGGTCTGTTCAAGACTGTGTTCCAGGCGCGTCGCTTCGCTCATGGCGCTGAGGATTTTTCGCAGCCGGCTGGCCCCCTCGTCAGCCCGGGAGGCAAACGCGAGCGCCTCGTCGGACATCGACTCGTGGCGAAGGTTTTCCAGCGATGAACGCACGACCGCCAGCGGCGTGTTGAGCTCGTGCGACAGCTTGCTGGCCAGCGACTTGAGATACTGGTTGTAACTTCTCAGCTCGCCGAACAGCCCGGAGAAACTGCGCGCGAGATCGCCGATCTCATCGCCGTCAGAGGACCCTGGCAGCGCGGCGTTTTCCGCCTCACCCAGGCGGCTCAGGGCCTGCTCGGAGGCATCTCGCAGACGCCGGATACGCAGCGACAGCCAGGTGCTGTGCGCCAGGAGCCCAAGGACCACCACCGTGACCACCAGCAGCGTCAGGCCGAGCAGACGCAGCGCGCTCCGGTTGGTCGCCAGCAGCAGCGGGTCAGCGGGCAGCTCCAGCAGCAGCACCGCGCCGGAGTCTCCCAGCGGTACGGCTGCCGCGGCTTCGACGCTGGCCGCTGAAACCCGGCGCCAGGAAACGCGCTCGCCGCCGCGGCGAGCGGTTTCGATTTCCGCACCGCGCAGCCTCAGATCCACGCCGGCGGTACGCGAGCGAGTTCGCTCCAACGTATCGCCTGCGAGCAAACGATACGCCACCTGCTGCCAGCCGCCGGGCGGGTTTTCCGCCATGCCCACCAGCTCACCGGCAGACGCCAGCACCCAGCCGGCAGGATGCAGGATCCACGACCGATTACCGGGGCGAGTCAATGTCGCAAGCTGATCGCTCAGACGCTGATCGAGGTCGATCAGGGGAGCACTTCCCCCGGCTTCAGCCAACGACAGCAGCTGCGGCTCGCCGACACCCTCACCCGTGTCGATCGCCGTCAGATCCAGGCCTTCGCCCAGCAGCGCGCGCGGCAGGACGAGCTCTACGCGATATCCCTCGTCGAGTTCTCGCCAGCTGCCGGCGACCGGTGGCGGCAGCTGGTTGGTGCTGACACCTACCGGCAGCAGCGACAGCGATCCAGGCACGCTCGGCAGCAGGCGATAGCGGGTGAAGCCTCGTACGTCGCGAACTTCGAGCTGCAGATGATCGCCGGGCAGGTACGCCCCGGCCTGTTCCGAAGCGCGCTGGCGGCTGCTGTCCCGCACCTCGATCAGCGCGTACAGCTCCCGGCGCCACGCGGCGAGCCTGAGTGATAGCGTGAATCGGTCCCGGCGACCGTCGAAAATCTGGCTGTCGCGATCCCACAGCTGCCATTCGTCGTCGTAGCCGTCCACCTGCAGAGGCTGATCGACGCGATTGACGTACAGGTCATCTGGACTGAAGCTCGGCAGCAACGCCTGATCGAGGCCCGCTGCAATCGCACGTGCGGTGGCCAGATGAGCTTCGCCTCGGGCTTCACGCAAAAACGATTCCACCTGACGCGCGCTCTGCCAGGCCGCCACCGGCAGCGCCGCGAGCACCAGGCAGAAAACCAGTAGCTGTCGACGCAGCGTCATCGCCTATTCCGTACCCCTAGACCGTGTTTCGAGACCTTAGATCATTGGGAACGGGCGTCAACCGAATGGACCCCTGACCCGTGTACCCGTCAGCTCCGCTATTCGGGCCCCGCACGCCAGCGGTAACCGGCCCCATGCACCGTGTCGATCCAGTCGAACGAGGGGTCCACCGCGACAAATTTCTTGCGAATACGCTTGATGTGCGAGGTGATGGTGGACGCATCAACAACGACGTTCGCATCGTCCATGAGCTGATCGCGGGATTTCACGTGGCCGGGGAACCGGGCCAGCGTATGCACCATCCAAAACTCGGTGACCGTCAATGGGACAGGCGCGTCTTTCCACAGTGCCGCCATCCTTTCCAGCGCCAGCTTCAAGTCACCCTGGATCACTTGCGACGATTCGGGATCCGGAGAGCGCAGCGCCTCGATACGGCGAAACAGCGCCACGACCCGGGCCAGCAGATGCTGCAGGCTGATATCTTTCGTCAGATAATCATCAGCTCCCAGCCTGAGCCCTGAAATGACGTCGAGATCGCTGTCCCGGGCGGTCAGAAAAATAATGGGCAGCGAGCGGGAGCGGCCGCGCAGCTCCCGGCAGAGCTCAAAGCCCCCCTCCGGCTCGCTCCCCAAACCGATATCGATGATTACCAGATCGGGCAAGCGATTAAGAAAGCCCGCAAGCGCGCTGGCGCGGTCGGGAAAACCCTCACACTCGTAGCCGTAGCGGCTGAAGGCGCTGACGTAGTTTTCCCGAATGGCCGCGTCATCCTCGACGATGGCAATTTTCCGGCTCATAGACACTCCTCCCGCTGATCATCCCTGAAGGTGATGTTCATCGTACTGAAACTTCCCAAGCCGGTCGCGGCAATCGGTTCGACGCCACACAAATGCCACAAATGGCCACAGCTAGTCCACAGCCGCTGCCCGAGCCTGCCTCCACCCGGTGTTTTGATGGCAGCTCCTCAAGACCTCCCGCTGGTGTCAGGAAGACGCCTCGCCCCAGGGACGGGGCATCACAAGAGACCGGAGGTCTGGCCGCTGATCATTAGGAGTAAGACGTTGATGAACTCACGACCGTGGCGCTGGCTGCGCCGCCTGACCCACAAGGACTGGGTGCTGTTGTGCCTGGCCCTCGGCTTTGGTCTTGCGCTGAGCCTGCGGGCAGCCGCTGATCCGATCGGTGACCCGTTTGGCGACGTCAGCAGCGGCTCGCTGATGCTCACCACGGGTGAGCCGGGAGGAATGATGCCCGGCCCGCAGCTGAGCACAGACGTGAGGATGGAGATTTCGGGCATGGTTGCCGAGGTAACGGTCCTGCAGCGCTTTCGCAACAATAGCGGTCAGTTTGCGGAGGCCGTCTACCTGTTTCCGCTCCCCGACGACGCCGCGGTCAATGCCATGCAGATGCGCATTGGCGATCGGCTGATTGTCGGGGAGATTCAGGAGAAGGCTCGGGCGCGGGCAACCTACCGCGAGGCGTTGCAGACGGGCCGCCGAGCGTCGCTGCTCGACCAGAATCGCCCCAATTTGTTCACCTCCCGGGTGGCCAATCTCGGCCCCGGCGAGGAAATCGAGGTCGAAATCGCCTACGTGCAGCCGCTGGAGTGGAACGCCGGCCAGTTTCGCCTGCGCTTTCCCATGGCGGTGACGCCGCGCTTCGACCCTCGTTCACCTGGCTCAGAGGTCACCCCGGCGCGGCCGGAGGCGAATCCGACGACGCTACAAATTCACCTCGTGCCTGGCTTCGAGCTGAGTCGACTGCAGAGTCTTTACCACGACGTGGAGATCGAGCAGCGGGGCTCCGGCTATCGGCTGGGCCTCAGCGAGCTCGCGGTGGCGGCTGACCGAGACTTTGAGCTCGTTTGGGAACCGCTGCTGAAAGCTGGACCGCAAACGGCTCTGTTCCGCGAACACCACGATGGGGAGGATTATGCGCTGCTGATGATCATGCCGCCCCAGCCTGAATACCTCCATCAGCAGCCCCGGGAGCTGATTTTTGTCCTGGATTCGTCCGGCTCGATGTTTGGAGACTCGATGGCGCAGGCCAAAGCCTCGATCGAAATGGCGCTCGGCACCCTGACCGATAGCGACCGCCTCAACGTGATCGACTTCGACAGCGACGCCCGCCAGCTGTTTCCGCGCTCGGTCGCCG
The DNA here is from genome assembly GCA_038747195.1 of Pseudomonadota bacterium. GTDB lineage: Bacteria > Pseudomonadota > Gammaproteobacteria > Xanthomonadales > SZUA-38 > JANQOZ01. Next base: position 3,294 of record JBCDKA010000139.1, on the reverse strand, counting down.
CCACCGCTGCCAACGTTGGCCGCGCGCTGGCGTTTGTTGACGCGCTGGAAGCCGACGGCGGTACCGATATCGGGGCGGCCTTGCACCTGGCGCTGGACACCCAGCCCGACCCGGGTTTTCTGCGGCAGGTCGTATTCATTACCGACGGCAGCGTCGCCAACGAACGGGAGCTGTTCAGCCTCATCGAACAAAAGCTCGGCGACAGCCGCCTGTTCACCGTCGGGATCGGTCCGGCTCCGAACAGCTACTTTATGCGCAAGGCGGCGCAGTTTGGCCGCGGCAGCTACAGCTTCATCGGGAGCGCCGAGCAGGTTGCAGAAAACATGGATCGTCTGCTGAGCCGGCTCGAATATCCGGCCCTCAGCAATCTCTGCCTCGATTGGCCAGGCTTTGCTGAAACCTATCCCACCCGCCTCCCGGATCTCTATCTCGGCGAGCCGCTGATGGTCCACGTCCGTTCGGCGGAGCTCAAGGGTAACGCGGAGGTATGCGGCGACACGTCGCTGGCGAGCTGGAACGCACACCTGGATCTTAAGAGCGCCCGGCCGGGACGAGGCATCGCCACGCTGTGGGCCCGCAGCCGGGTCGCGGCCCTCATGGACGATCTCGCCCTGGGCGGTGACCCGGAAACGGTCCGGGATGCCGTGCTCAAAACGGCCCTGAGCCATAAGCTGGTCACGCGCTACACCAGTTTTGTGGCCGTAGACAAAACGCCCGTGCGCCCGGCGGAGATGCCTCTGGCGACTAGCCGCATGGCGCCACTGCCGTCGACAGCCCTGAACCTGACGATGCCCGCCGGCGGAACCGGTGCGACCGGGCGGCTGGTCTTTGGCCTCATGCTGCTGCTCATCGGCGCGACAGTGGTACAGCGGTTGCGGCACGACGCCTGATGGTCCAGCGGCAGCATCAGAAGCCAGCTCGAACCGGCCGATGGTTTGCCGGTTGGACCATCATCGCCGGGGGCCTCCTGCTGCTGGCCCAGGGGCTATATCTCCCGGCCAAGGCCCAGGTCGCTCAATGGCTGCTGGGGCAAGCGTGGGCGAAGACCGAGGCGGACGGCGGCCAGCACTCACCCTGGCCCTGGGCGGACGGACATCCGGTGGCGCGCCTTCGATGGCCCGCGGGCGGGGTCAGCCAGATTGTGCTCTCCAGCGCGAGCGCGCGAGCCATGGCGTTTGGACCGAACCACGTCGGCGCCAGCGCCCTCCCCGGCGCCCGGGGACACGTTGTGGTCAACGCGCATCGGGACACCCATTTCGCTTTTCTCGGAAAGCTGGCGGCCGGCGATCAGCTGGTGCTCGAGCACCCGAGCGGCCAGCGGTGGTACCGCGTGTTCAGCCGTCAGGTGGTGGACCTTGAGCACCAGGCGATTCAGCTCAGCCCGGAGGCAGATCTGTTGACTCTGGTCACCTGCTGGCCGCTAAACGCCCTGACCGCCGGCGGTACCCAGCGACTCCTCGTCCATCTGCGGCCGGAGACACAGGCGTAGCGGGCTGGCTGACGTGTGGTTCAGCCCAGCGCGATTCATTAAACTGACGTTTTTCCCAGAGCGACACCCCATGAAACGACCGCTGCTGCTAGCCGCCGCCACGCTGGCCGCCTTAGCCACCCTGTCCGCCTGCTCCAGCGCCTACTACGGCACGCTTGAGTCTTTTGGGGTACACAAGCGCGAAATCCTGGTCGACCGAGTCGATGAGGCTCTCGAAAGCCAGGAAGATGCGCAGGAACAGTTTGCCAGCGCGCTGGAACAGTTTTCTGCGGTCACGGCCTTTGACGGCGGCGATCTCGAAGACCTCTACGAAGATCTGAACGACAGCTTCGAGCGCAGCGAGTCCCGCGCCGCGGAAGTCCACGACCGCGTGGAATCCGTCCGCAAAGTCGCTGGCGATCTATTTGATGAGTGGGAGGAAGAGCTGGAGCAATACTCAGACGCGTCGCTGCGTCGCCAAAGCGAGCAGTCGCTGCGCGATACGCGGCGCCGCTATCAACGCCTGATCGGCGCCATGGAGTCAGCGGAACAGCGCATCGATCCGGTGCTGAGCCGGTTTCGCGACCAGGTGCTGTTCCTCAAGCACAATCTCAACGCCCGGGCGGTGGCCTCGCTGCGGACGCAGCTCACCGGCATCGAAAGCGACGTTCAGGATCTGATCAGCGCGATGAACGAATCGATCAGCGAAGCGCGCTCGTTTATCGAGCAGATGGAAACCTGAGGTTCGGCGGCGGCTCGGTCGCCGCGACGCGAGGTTCTTGCCAGTTTACGGTCTGGAGGGCCTGCGGATGTTCCTGCAGTTCCGCCCCCGAAAGCTCGCGCATTGAGCGATCCGCCACAACGCAGGTGCCCGCCGCCAGATCCGCCAGAGTCCGGCGGCGACGATTAAACAGCAGCAACAGCCAGCCTGGCGGAAACGCCATGGCCAGCACCAGCCTGATGAGCATTTGCCACCAGCGGGGGCGGGTGCCGTCCTTAAGCCGCACGATTTCCTGAGAACACAGCCAGCCGCCCACCGTGCGGCTGTACAGCAGCCAGCCTGCGGCAACGTACGACACAGTGATACCGTTGGCCAGGACTGTCGTCATGGTCGCCGCCCACGGCTCGGTCGCGTTCTTTCCGAGCAGAATCGCGATCAGCACCCCTGACAGCAAGCCGGTCAGCAGCAGATCCCACAGCAACGCCCCGAGGCGGTACCAGAACCCGACAAACTCAACGCGGCTTTCGGGATGCTCCATCAGAATTCCTAGCTCGCCGCGATCGCCGCGCGCATCGCGGTGATGGTCTGGGCGTAGTCGTCTGTGCCAAAAATGGCTGACCCCGCGACAAACGTGTCTGCACCGGCTGCGGCGATTTCACCGATGTTGTCCACCTTGACCCCACCGTCCACCTCGAGCCTGATCTCGAAGCCCGACCGATCGATCAGCGCGCGAGCGCGGCGCAGCTTGTCTAGCGTCGAGGGGATAAACTTCTGACCGCCAAAGCCCGGGTTGACCGACATCAGCAGGATGATGTCCACCTTGTCCAGCACGTAGTCCAGCGCCTCCAGGCCGGTGGCGGGGTTAAAAACCAGCCCCGCAAGGCAGCCCGACTCGCGAATCAGCGCCAGGCTTCGGTCGACGTGCCGGCTGGCCTCCGGGTGAAAGGTGATGGAGCTGGCGCCAGCCTCGGCAAAATCCGGGATCAGGCGATCGACCGGTTCAACCATCAGGTGTACGTCAATGGGTGCACTGATGCCGTAGTCACGCAGCGCCTGGCAGACGAGCGGGCCGACCGTCAGGTTGGGGACGTAGTGGTTATCCATG
>JBCDKA010000138.1:0-10736 GCA_038747195.1 Pseudomonadota bacterium | reverse complement strand
GAGGCGCAGCAAAGGTAAACATCGCGATGAGACATCTGACAGTCCTTCAATCGATCCTGCTGACGATGCTTGCCCTGGGACTCCAGTCCTGTGGTACGGAATCCTCAGCCCCCACGACGTCGCCACAGGCGGAGCCGCTCGCCACCGACACCCCTACCGTAGACGATGCCCGGGAGACCGTCGCCAGCCTTGAGCAGAAAACCAATGGCCTTTGGCGCTATACGGGGCTGACCACTGGCGACGGTACAGACCTGCGGCTCACCGGCATATTTCTCTTTAAGGACGGGCTTTTTCTGCAGCAGGCGGTGTTCAACAGTAAGCCGTTTGACCAAGCGGGATCCATGGCCCACGCCGGCCCGTACCGGGCGGAGCCAGAGACTCGTTCGATGCATCTGGTCGCGGAGCAGACCATCAGCCTGGACCCAACCACCGCAAACCCGATCTCGTTTACGCCTAACACCGATCACGACGTTACCGTAACCCGCGCGGACGAAAGCCTGACCCTCATTTTTGGCATGGGAACCAGCACGGTCCAGGAGTTCAGCAAGGTTGGCCCTGGTGAGGGGCAGCTATACCGGCTGGAAAACGGGGCGCTGGCATTGGTCGACAAGCATTTCATTCTGGTCGACGGCAGCGAGGATCAGGTTACGAGCGGTTATGGCACCTACGAGCAGGAGGGCGAGAGCCTAAGCCTTCAGGTCATCCGCTGGTCCGAGGCTGACGCCGAATCCGCCACCAACCTGATGGACGTGGCGCTTGAGGCCACGTTCGACGGACAGTCGCTGGTTCTGGCTGACGGCCGCGCTTTCCGAGTTTCCGAAGAACCCTGATCCAGAGCCTGGCCGGCGGGGATGACCCAGGGTTAGCTCAACTACCCATTGCTCAGGGCAAGATCGGGTCCTTAACGCCCGTCATTTCCCAGCGTCCAAGCGTGATGGGAATGCTGTCGATGCGGTTCAGCTCGTCGAAAAACGTTTTCATGGAAAACGTCGCCCCGCGCTCTTCCTCTACGCGGGCATAGTCGGCCAGCGTCTGCTCCAGCAGATACTTTCCGGTCACGTAGCTGGTGCCGTATCCCGGCTGACGAAGATAGAGATGCTGCTCGAAGATCAGAAGCTCCTTCTCGGTTTTCATCCAGCCTCGCGGTGTCCACTTCATGTGCACGCCGCCGGCTTCCTCCATGGTCATCTCGTTGGCATGCGCGTAAAGCGACCCAAGGCCGCGCGCCGCGCGCTGGGCCAGCAGGATCCACACCAGCTCCCTTGAGCGCGGACTGTCTTCGTAGAGCCCCGCATGCATAAACATCTCCTCCACACCGGTCGCCGTGCCTTCGTTTCGGCTGTCGAAGATGTTGTACAGCAGCGCACCCTGGCGCACCGGGCTGGGATGAGGCGTGCGGTCCATCCGGGCCAGCTCCCACCAGTGGTAGAAGTGCGTAAAGAGCGGCGCCGGATCGTAGTGCGCGGTGATCCAGAAAAAGTTGCGCGTCTCCTTGGGGACAAATTTGCCCAGGTGCGCGCGCAGGGCCGGGGCCATGTAGTCGGTCACGGTCACAATTTCTTTGCGCTCCACAAAGTTCATGATGCGCTGAACCGCTTCCTCAGCCTGGGCGTTGTATTCCTCCGGGTTGCTGGCGGCGCTGAGGGGCGGAAGGCCGAGGTTGCGCTGCTCTTCGAGCCGCAGCGACGACCAGGCGCGCGCGAGCTCCCGCTCAAGCAAACGGACTTCGTCCTCCCAGGACAGCGGGACGAGATGGACGTTTTGCAGGTACCAGGTGTAGTTTTCTTTGCCGATGCCCGACGGGCCGGACTTGGTCAGGGCCTGCGCTTCGAGCCAGGATATCAGGTCGCTGGTGGCTGACCCGGCTTGGTCGATGATCGTCAGGAGGTCTTTGCTGGCACTATCTCCCAGCCGAAACTTGAGGCTCTCGAGCGCCGCGCGCTGCGCGCGAATATCCCGGATCCCGGTGATCCACAGATCGCGGGCATTGCCCGTCAGGTTGTCTTTGGCCTGCTTCATGAGCGGGGGAATAACCGCTAGCTCCCGGGTCAACCGGTCCTCCTCAGCCCGAGAAAGCGGGAATTCATAGGTCCACAGCTCAACAACCGCGTGATGAGTGGGCCCTTCGTGGGCCGGGACATCACTGCGGTACAGCCAGATGGATTTATAGAAGGCCGGGTCTCGCGCCCAAGGTTTGAGCACGCGCTGATTGAAGTCATAGCCATTCATCTCAGCGCGAACGAGATGCCAGTCCACCTGCTGGGGAACGGGCCATTGTTCGATCGAAAATTCGTTGAGCCTCTCCTGGAGCGCCCGAAAACGCGGGTCCCGAGCTTCGAAGCTCGCGGCTGTGTAGTCCGGGGCACCGTTCAGCAACGGCGGAGACTCGAATTCCCGCCATTGCTCGAAGAGGGTCAGTAGCTCGTCATAGCTCCGCGTCGACTGGGCCATAGTGGCCGTGCAAAGGAGCAGCAGACAGGCGGGAATCAAGAGTCTCATCGTGGTTCGGTTCCTAGTTTTTGATGACCGCGCAGGGACCGTCAGACCCTGGGGTCGGCTCTTTGGCGAAACCGTCCAGCGCCGCCAGCCAGTTGCGCTCCATAATCGCCAGCGTCTGGCGGCCCTTCTCAGCCGTTGCCAGCGTCGGATCTCCGCGAATGCCGCTCCCCGGTTTCCCCGACAGCTGGCGCGCCGGCAGCTTGCCGGGGCGATAGCCTGGGTAGGTTTTGGGTGGAGCGCCCATCTCCGGCGAGGCTTTCGACATGTCGACCTTGTCGGGCTGAAGCACCAGGTTCACCGACGTTTCGATCTCGTCAGCATGCCCGCCCCACTCCTGCTCCTGGAAGCGCTCGACCTCGCTGGTTTCCAGATCATCCCAGGACACAACCAGCGCCGGCACGCCGCAGCCGGCGCGGATTTCCCGTGCGGCCACCGATATCGGCAAACCGGTGGCCTGGCGAATGCCGGTATTGAGAAACACCACCCGCTGGGCGCCGCTGGCAACCAGCGACTTGGCGGCAAGATACATGTACTGCTGGAAGACCGCTGGATCCTCGATTTCAGTGCTGGGGAACTCACGAAAGGCGGGGAACCATCCGTAGAGGATCGGCGGCGCCGCGACGACGTCTCGCTGAGTCACGGCAACGGACACCAGGTGCTCCAGCACCACCCGATCCGCGTTCATCGGCAGATGCCTGCCGTGTTCTTTTGCACCGCCGGCAAACGGCAGGATAACCAGCGGCGCGCTGGTCAGGCGTTCGCGAGCCTCGGGCCACGTCAGGTCCCCCAGGTAAACACCCTGAGCGTCAGCGCCGTCCATTGACAGCAGTAGCGCCAGCGCGAAAAAAGCCGCAGTGCGGGTCATTCCGTTCATGAGCAAACTCCCTTAAGAAATTGCTGCGCAGACAGCTTGACAAGCGTGCTGCCGATGGGGCTACTGGCGATAGGAATCATCCTGACCATCGAGCTTGCGGAGCAGTCCCGGCCAGACCAGTTCAGCACCCAGTCCTTTGGTGACCTGCTCGGCCTGCGCCTGAATGCCCGCGACTATCGGTGCCGGCACGTCGATCAGCGCCTCGCCGCCCGACTGGGCCAGCAGCTGAATCTGGCACGCCGTTTCCAGCAGATACATCTTCAGAAAAGCATCCGCCACGCTGGTTCCAACGGTCAGCAGCCCGTGGTTGCGAAGAATCAGGAAGTCTTTGTCGCCGAGATCGGCTGTGAGCCGCGGCTTTTCCTCGTCGTTCAGCGCGACGCCTTCGTAATCGTTGTATGCGAGCGATGAGTAAGGAAACAGAGATGTCTGCGACAGCGGTCGCAGGCCGTTCTTTTGCGCTGACACCGCAACCCCCGCCTTGCTGTGGGTGTGCAGGACGCACGCCGCGTCGTGGCGCACCTCGTGGACGGCGCTATGGATCACAAACCCGGCCGGGTTCACCGGCCAGGGGCTGTCGGAGACTTTGCCGCCGGCGGCGTCAACCTCCACCAGACTACTGGCCGTCATTTCCTCAAACATCATCCCGTAGGGATTGATCAGAAAGGTCTCACCTTCGGGCATGCGTGCCGACACGTGGGTAAATACGAGGTCGTCCCAGCCATAGAGCGCAATCAGCCGATAGCACGCGGCCAGGTCGACTCTTAGCTGCTCACTTGGATCGGGCACTGACGAATCCTCCCAAAGCTTGGACGATGAGTCTGGCCACGGAAGGACCAGGCTTAAATCCGAGCCTATCGTATCCCACGAACGTCTAACAGCCTTGCGGCCACCGACCATGAGGATCATTTATTGAAAATGATTCTCATTTGTAATATTCTCTCTGGTGACCAGTCGACGACCAGCCGGGTCGCCGAGGCAGCCGATCTTTGATCAGGAGCAATGCGTATGTATCTGCTTGGCCGTTCCCGCACCCCTGCCCGGCCTCGTTGGCCGCTGCGGTTGGGCCTGGCGATCACCGTTCTGTCGGCGTACATCTGGTCCTGGACCTGGGTGCTTTAGCCGAAGCCAGCCGCTCACCTGCTGATTGCAGCCGTGGCGTGAGGCCAGGACAATGACGCCTGGATTCGCAACGCCTTCTCGCCATGGAAGACTCAAGCCAACCCGTCGTATCGGGGCTCGAGGGCCTCAGCGCTGACGAGCTCCGTCAGCTGGGCTATCGGGTGATCGACCTGGTAGTCGATCACCGAACGGATCTTCGCGACAAGCCCGTCCATCGCCAGCGGTCCCGAAAATCGCTCGATGCTGCCCTGCCTCAGGGGCTGCCTCGCGAAGGCACCAACCCGGAGGCGGTGCTCGAGCTGGTGGCGACAGAGATTCTGACGTCCATAGCCCACACAGACCACCCGCGCTTTTTTGGCTATATCCCGAGTCCGAGTAACTACATCAGCGTGCTCGCCGATTCGCTCGTGTCCGGCTTCAATATTTTTGCCGGCCACTGGATTGCAGGCTCGTCAGCCGGCGCCGTGGAGGCAACCACGCTAAAGTGGCTGGCGGAAATCATGGGCTTTCCGGCCAGCGCCGGCGGGGTGTTCCTCAGCGGTGGCTCCATGGCTAACCTGAGCGCGATTCACGCGGCTCGAAGCAGCGTGATCGAAGCCGGCGCCGGTCACGACAGTAGGCTCACCCTTTACGCTACCGGCCAGGCGCACTCGTCGATCAGCAAGGCCTGTCAGATTCTGGGTTTTGCCGCCGATCAGCAGCGATCGATACCGGTTCTGCCGGATCAAACCATGGACTGCGGCGCCCTGGAAGCTGCGATCGCCGAAGACGTCACGGCAGGGCGGCGACCGCTGCTGGTGGCGGCCACAGCCGGAACGACCAACACGGGTGCGGTGGACTGCCTACATCGTATCCGGCAGATCTGCGATCGCCACCAGGCATGGATGCATGTCGACGGTGCTTACGGTGCAGCGGGTCGTGTCTGCCGCGAGCTGCACGAGACGCTGGACGGCATCCAGCTGGCCGACTCCCTCACCCTCGACCCCCACAAATGGTGGTTTCAACCGTTTGAAATCGGCTGCCTGCTGCTGCGCGACGGCAGCCTGCTGAAAAACGCCTTCAGTGTTCAGGCGGAGTACCTGCGGGAGTCCCACGCGGCCGCCAATACCGGTTCCGGCGACCCCAGCCGGACGCTCGAAGGCGAAATCAACTTCTATGAGTATGGACCGCAGCTCACGCGCTCGTTCCGCGCACTCAAGCTGTGGATGTTTATGCTTACCCAGGGCGTCGACCGCATCGGGGAGATGATTTTGCAGGGGGTCACAGCAGCGGAACAGGCCGAGCAGCTCCTCAGAGAGTCGCCCAGCTTCAGCGTGGTAACGCCGGCCAGCCTGGGTATCGTCACCTTCGCGCCCAGCAATCCGGCGCTGCGCGGAAAGACCCCGATCCACTTCGCGGTAAAAGCGCTGCTGGCGGACGGTCACGCGCTGATCATGACTACCGAGCTGCAAGATCAGACCGTGTTTCGATTTTGCCCGATTCACCCGGACACCACGCTTGAGGACATGCGCAGCAGCCTGGACCGCCTGGCCGACTACCTCGACCGCTTTGATCCATCGGACGACGGCTGAACCGGGTCGGCGCCACGTGGCTGCGCTGATGCCGCAAAAGCTGTTAGGGTGCTAACGTCGCGAGCGTATTCGTTCGCTGAACGGCTCGCCGCCTCAGCGACGATCAGATTCCCCAACGAGGGCCGCCCACATGCGAACAGCAGAATACCCGGCCAGGGAACAGCAGCGACTACAGACGCTGGAACGCTACCGGTTGCTCGACACGGAGCCGGAGCCGTGCTTCGACGACCTTACCAGCCTCGCAGCCAAAGTCTTCGACGTGCCGATCTGTTTGATGACGCTCGTCGACCGTGATCGACAGTGGTTCAAATCGCGCCTTGGCCTCGAAGCCGCGGAAACGTCGCGGGACGTTGCATTCTGTGCCCACGCGATTTTGCAGGACGAACCGCTCGTCGTTCGCGATGCCACGTATGACCAGCGGTTCCACGACAACCCGCTCGTCAGCGACGAGCCCCACATCCGTTTCTACGCCGGAGCGCCGCTGCGGGTTGCAGACGACGTTACCCTGGGCACGCTCTGCGTCATCGACAGGGTACCGCGAAGCCCGGAGCCGCAGCAGCTCCGCTATCTGGAGACGATTCGCGATGCGATGGTCGCGCAGCTCGAGCTGCGTTTCCTGATCAATACCACCGGTGGCCTGAACAATCTGATCACCATGTGCGCCTGGTGCAAAAAAGTTCGTCTGCCGCTCAACGCCCACGATGACGATCAGGACGTGGAGCAGGACGAAGCACGCTGGGTCAGTCCGCTGGAGGCCTTGCGCCAATCGCGCGTGATCACCCACGGCGTATGCCCCGCCTGCCGCACCAAGATGGTACCGGACGAGTAGCGGGGCGCTTCGCCAGCGCCTTTTCTTACGCCACTAGCGAGTTTCGCTCGACAAATAGCGGTGCAGCCATCCGTTCACCGCGTTATGCCATTGGATGGAATTGTTGGGTTTTAGCACCCAATGGTTTTCGTCAGGAAAGTACAGAAACCGACTCGGAACGCCTTGCCGCTGGGCGGCGGTGAAGGCGGCGATTCCCTGGGTGACCGGCACGCGGTAGTCCAGCTCGCCATGGATGACCAGCATCGGCGTTTGCCACCGATCGACAAAATTGAGCGGGTTAAAGGTCTCGTAGTTTTCGGCAACCTGATACTGCGGCCCGCCATTTTCCCATTCGGGAAACCACAGCTCCTCCGTTGCGTAGTACATCATCCGAGTATCGAAGACCCCGTCGTGATTGACCAGGCAGCGGAACCGGTCGGGCCAGTTGCCCGCAATCCAGTTCACCATGTAGCCGCCATAAGAGGCGCCCAGGGCGCAGACCTTATCGCCATCCAGAAAATCATAGCGCTCGAGCGCAGCCGCCAGACCCAGCTTCAGGTCCGTCAGCGGCGCGCCACCCCAGTCACCGCTGATGCTGTCCGTAAACGCCTGACCGTAGCCGGTGGACCCGTGAAAATCGATGAACACCGCGGCAAAACCCTGGCCGGCATAGGTCTGGGGATTCCAGCGATAGTGGAAGTGATTGCCGAAACTGCCCTGGGGGCCGCCGTGGATCAGGAAAGCCACGGGATACCGCTTGCCGCGCTGGTAGCCAGCAGGCTTCACCACCCAGCCGTAAACCGTCTCGTCCCGAGCACCGGCAAAGCTGAACTGCTCATACTCCCCCATCTCCACGTCAGCCAGCTGCGGCTGGGAAAGCCGGGTCAGCTGACGGGGTTGGGATTCACCATCCTTAAGCGCATAGATCTCGCTCGGCGAAGCCAGGCTGTCGCTGGCAAAGACGGTCATGCCGGGGCCCACGTCAACCGAGCTGACGTAACCGGGCCCGGTCAGCTTGATCGGATCACCGCCGCTCAGATCGATGCGCCAAAGCGTTTTGTTGCCCACGTCGGTGGCGTTGGCCAGCAGCGACTGACCGTCAGCGGCAAAGGTCAAAGACGAGGGCGAGCGATCCCAGCCCGGCGCCAGCTCGCGCGTTTTGCCGCTGGCCAGGTCTCGAACCATGACGTGGAGTCGATCCGCTTCGAAGCCAGGTCGCTTCATAGCAAGATAGGCCAGCGACTTACCGTCCGGGCTCAGCACCGGCTGCGTGTCCCAGGCGCGATTGTCTTCCGTGAGGTTTCGCGTTGCGCCATCGCCGTTCATCGGCGCGCTGTAGATATCGAAGTTGGTCGACGTCGGCTCCTTGGCATCGCGGAGACGCGCCGCAAAGTACAGCGTTGAGCCGTCAGCGGAGACGGCGTATTCCTCGCTGCCACCCCAGACCCGAGACGGCACGTCAGCGTCCACCGCGCCGGTCAGCAACACCGGCTCCGCGTCAGCGGCGACCCCGTCGCTCAGCGACACGGCAAACAGGCGCGAGCGCTTTTCGCTCAACCAGTAGTCCCAGTGGCGCATAAACAGCTGATCGTAGGCCTGGCCGCTGGTGGGTAACTCATCGGCCGCCTTATCCCGCTCGACCGTGCAGGCCAGCGTTTCACAGTCGAGGTAAACCTCGGTGGACACCACCAGCTTGCGGTCATCCGCCGCCAGACGAAACGTCCCGACGTCCAGGGCCAGGTCCGTTACGGGCTGTGCTTCGCCGCCGCCGACGGCAATCCGCCAGACCTGTGATGACCCGCTACGCGACGAGAGAAAATACACATGTCGACCGTCCTTCGACCAGGCCGGGCTCGTGTCGGACGCCTCGTGAGACGTGAGCTGGCGCGTCTCCTCCCGATCCGTTCGTGCAAGCCACAGGTCGTAGCGGCCCCTATCCGCATCCATATCGGTACTGCGCAGCGCAAACACCACGTGACTGGCGTCCGGGGACAGCTGCGGCGCGCCCACCCGCTTGAGCCTTACAAGATGCTCCACGGAGAACGGTTCGGCCATCGCCAGCAGCGGCTGAACGAACAAACCCAGAGCCAGCAGCATTACCCAACATGGTTTTTGCCTAGAGAGAGTTTTCACTTGACCTGCCACCTCTTATGTCCAATTTAAGTTCCCTGCGCTCGCCGGTCTTAACCGGTCCGGAGAACAGCCGCTCATTACGCGACAGCCTGCGCCACGCGTCAACCGGGCCGGAGCTCGTCTATGCGTCTCCCCGCTCCAGGGTGAGGCAGCACACCGCTTCCCCATCCACCTGCCAGATGCCGGGTTCCTGCAGCGACACACGGTCCACACTGGACCAGCGCAGACGCCAGGTGCGGTCAACCCATCGCTCGGGCAAAACAAAGCGCTGCAGGTGGTGCTGACCATTGATGATCAGCGCCATACCGTCAGCCATCTGCCCTGACTCGTCCGGGGTCCCGCGCAGCCAGCTGAATGCGCGCAGTCCGTGCCAATGATCTGCCGCCAGTACCTCACCCTCGGGGCTCAGCCACCGGATCAGCTCGGGCTCGTGGCGATACTCGGTGTCCTGTAGCGGCACCAGCTGGCGTCTCAGGTGGAGCAAACGACGGACACTGGAGAGAAACGCAGGGTCATCATCGCTTCCGTCCCAGCTGACCCAACCGATCGGGTTGTCCTGGGCGTAGGCGTTGTTGTTCCCCTGCTGCGAATTGCCGAGCTCGTCCCCCGCCAGCAGCATCGGGACCCCCTGCGCCAGCAGCGTGGTGGCCAGCAGGTTCAGACGCCGTTGACGCCGCGGTTCGGTGAGCTCCTCCGCCGGTCCTTCCACGCCGAAGTTGTCGCTGAGATTGTGCTGGTGACCGTCTCGATTTTCCTCACCATTCGCCTCGTTGTGTCGCTGCTGGTACATCGTCAGATCAGCCAACGTAAAGCCATCGTGGCTGGTGACGTAGTTGATGCTCGCATGAGCGCCGCGGCCGCTGTCTTCGAACAGGTCTGCCGAACCGTGGAGGCGACGGGCCAGCTCGGCCGCCGTGTCCGGGTCGCCCCGCCAGAAGGCCCGCAGCGTATCGCGAAAGCGGTCGTTCCACTCCCGAAAGGGCGGAGGAAAGCCGCCGAGCTGATAGCCGCCTGGACCCACGTCCCACGGCTCGGCAATCAGTTTCTGGTGGCGCAAAACGGGGTCGGACGTCATAGCCGCCAGCAGCGGATGATCGGGTCGAAATCCTGCAGCATCACGACCCAGCGTCGAGGCGAGATCAAATCGAAAACCGTCGACGCCCATCACCTCGCTCCAGTATCGAAGGCTGTCCAGAACGAGATCACGGACCACCGGTTGATCGACGTTGAGCGTGTTGCCGGTCCCAGTGTCGTTGATGTACTGGCCGGGGTTTTCGGGATGCGTCCGATAGTAGGCCAGGTTATCAAAACCGCGGAAGCTAAGCGTCGGCCCGTCCGTGCCCCCCTCACCGGTATGGTTATAAACCACGTCCAGGATGACCTCGAGGCCGGCGTCATGCAGCGCGTCGGTCATCGCCCGGAAACCCGACGGCGCTTCGCCGCCGAGGTACCGACCAGCCGGCGCAAAATAGTTGATGCTGCTGTAGCCCCAGTAGTTGGTCAGCCCCAGCGGAAACAGGAAAGGCTCATCAAAGATGGCATGAACGGGCAACAGCTCCACGGCCGTGATGCCCAGTGCCTTCAGGTACGCCAACACCCGCTTGTTGCGAAGGCCCGCCACAACGCCGCGCTCGCGTTCGCTGAGCTCGGGAAACTGCATCGTGAAACCACGCAGATGCATCTCGTAAAGGATGGACTCCGACCAGGGTGTGGCCGGCCGACGTACCGG
>JBCDKA010000137.1:0-10778 GCA_038747195.1 Pseudomonadota bacterium | reverse complement strand
GGCCTACTTCGCTGACGCTGAGGATCTGATCCCCGACAGCATTCCGACCCTGGGTTTTGTGGACGACGCCATCATGATCGAGCTGGTCACCCGAGAGCTCAAGCACGACATGGAGGCCTACCGGGATTTTTGCGTTTACCGTGCCAACCACGAGGCCCGGCTCAAGGGCCGAAAGGACCAAAACGCGGCGCGAGAGGCCTGGCTTGCAGACCGTCGGGCCGTGCTGCAGTCGCGAATGCGCCGGCGCCGTCGTTCCGGCACAACGCGCTACATCTGGGGCTGACCGCTCGACCCCGCGGCCCGGTCAGCTCAGCGCGTCAGCGTTGGTTTCTCCGGTACGGATCCGAACCACCTGCTCGAGGGCGTGCACAAAGATTTTGCCGTCCCCGATGCGGTCGGTGTTGGCGGACTGGGCGATCGCTTCGACCACGGCCTCAACCCGATCGTCGGTGACGGCGATCTCCAGCTTTACCTTCGGAAGAAAGTCGACGACGTACTCGGCGCCGCGGTAGAGCTCCGTATGCCCTTTCTGACGGCCGAAGCCCTGGACTTCGGTCACCGTGATGCCCTGCACGCCGACTTCCGACAGCGCGGAACGTACGTCATCGAGTTTGAACGGTTTGATCACCGCCGTAACCATTTTCATTGCTAAAAAGCTCCTAAAGCCAAACAGGACACTATTTCATACCGCCGTGCATAAATTCCGGGTAAGCCTCCATGCCACATTCGGCCATGTCGACGCCCTGCATCTCTTCTTCTTCGCTGACCCGGATCCCCATAGCTGCCCGAAGCGCGCCCCAGGCCAGCAGGCTGACGACAAACGTCCAGACAAAGATGGTCACCAGGCCGAGTAGCTGAGTGCCGAAGCCGGCGTCGCCGTTGGTCAGCGGCACGGCCAGGAGACCCCAGCAGCCAACGACGCCATGCACCGAAATTGCGCCGACCGGATCGTCGACCCTCAGCTTGTCCATCGTGATAATCGACACAACCACCAGCAGGCCACCGGCGGCGCCGATCAGTGTCGCTACCAGCGGCGTCGGCGTCAGCGGCTCCGCGGTGATGGCCACCAGGCCCGCCAGCGCACCGTTGAGCATCATCGTGAGGTCCGCCTTTTTGAACCAAAGCCTCGACAGAATCACTGCAGCGATCACGCCGCCGGCGGCGGCGGCATTGGTGTTGGTAAAGATCAGCGCCACCGCGTTGGCGTTCTCAACGTCAGCAATCTTCAGCTGTGAACCCCCGTTGAAGCCGAACCAGCCAAGCCAGAGAACAAACGTGCCCAGCGTTGCCAGGGGTAGATTCGCCCCGGGTATCGCGCGCGGGCTGCCGTCCGGCCCAAACTTGCCTTTGCGGGGTCCCAGCAGGAGCACACCGGCCAGCGCTGCGGCCGCGCCGCACAGGTGCACCACGCCGGAGCCGGCGAAGTCCTGAAAACCCTGCTGGTGAAGGAACCCTTCACCCCACTTCCAGTACCCCTGTACCGGATAGATAAAGCCACACATGACGACGGCAAAAGCAAAGAAGGACCAGAGCCGCATCCGCTCGGCCACCGCGCCCGACACGATCGACATGGCGGTGGCGACAAACACCACCTGAAAAAAGAAGTCGGAGAGGTCGGAGTGTGAGGGCGCATCTTCGCCGCCGGCCATCACGGCCTCGGGGCTCGAGTCAGCGCTACCCACCAGCAGATCGGTCAGCGCTGGAATGAACGCGCTGTCGGAATCGCCGTACATCAATCCGTAGCCGCAGAGCAGATACATCAGGCAGGCGATGGAGTAGAGGCCGATATTTTTGGCGAGAATCTCGGTGGTGTTTTTCGAGCGAACCAAGCCGGCTTCCAGCATCGTGAAACCGGCCGCCATCCACATGACTAGTGCTCCGCAAACCAGAAAATAGAAGGTGTCGAGGGCGTAACTTACCTGCGCCAGTTGTTCCACGTGTGAGCCTCTTTGTTATGTTTACTGACCGACGCCCGACCGCGCGCCGCTTCAGCCAAACCGTGACCGGGTCGGCACGTCAGGTACGCAAGTGCCGTGCCAACCCCTTTAGCGTCTCAAAGGGCTCTGTTCCCACAAACTGCACCGATTAAGGGCGAAATAACGCACCAATGCGGTGCGTTATGGGCAAGGGTTCGCACTACTTTGGGGCGCCAATTGTCGGCAGGATCGTTAATCAGGGGCCGAAACCCGCCATTTCAGGGCTACGACGGCCGGCTCGGGGGACCATGCTGGAAGGTAGGGTGTGCCTGGACGCTCTCGAGCGGTATCCTTCGCGGTCTGCATGATTGTTGGATCTTGCCGGAGAGCACGGATGTTGGACCCGCAAAAAATTGACGAACTGGCGACAGCACTGAATCGCCTGGTGCCCGAATCGCTGCGTGAGGCAGGCGACGACTTTAAGGCCAACTTCCGGGCTGTCGCTCAATCCTGGTTTGACCGGCTGGATCTGGTCACGCGCGAGGAGTTTGACGCGCAGCAGGCGGTGCTGGCCCGCACGCGTCAAAAGCTGGATGAGCTCGAAAAACAGCTGGCGGACGCGCCCGAGTAAGCCGCTTACTCACCCGACTGAACTCACGCGGAACGCTGAGCAACCCTCGGCTTCCAGCGCCTTTAGCGCTACTGGTTATGTAGCCATAGCGCTTAAATCGTTTTTTTGCCTATGACCGCTGGTTAGTCTGACTGTCCGATTCTTAGGATGAGTCAGTTATGTCAGCGGCAGTCCCCACACCGATCACTGAGCCCGCACGCGAACAGCTAGGCCAGCTCGCCGCGCAATGGAGCGCGCAGCAGCAGCTCTGGGCCAGCGGCTACCTGGCGGGCCTGGCCGCCGCCGGCGGCGTTGCGTTGGCCGACGCGCCGGCGCAGGCCTCTCAGCCCACCGTCAGCGGCACCGTGCTCTACGGCTCCCAGACGGGGAACAGTCAGGGTGTCGCCGAGGCGCTGGCCGCCAGCGGCGCCTCCCTGGGGCTCAAGCTGCGAGCGGTCAACATGGCTGACTATGCGCCTGCTCGGCTGGCCAAAGAGCAGCATCTGCTTGTTGTGGTCAGCACACACGGCGAGGGTGATCCGCCCGATGACGCCAAAGAGCTTTTTGACGCGTTGGGTGATGGTGATGGTCCGTCCCTGAGTCAGCTCAAGTACGCCGTCCTGGCGCTGGGCGACAGCAGCTACGCGCAGTTCTGCCAAACCGGCCGCGATTTTGATCAGCGGTTGGCGGCGCGCGGTGCGACCGCGCTCCTGCCCCGCGTCGAGTGTGATCTCGACTACGAAACGCCCGCTGAAGCATGGCGGCAAGAGGTGCTGGAGCAGCTGCGCCCCGAGCCGGTTCAGGCGCCTGTCCTGCACGCGGTTCCCGATCCGGCGCCCGTGACCTTCAGTCGAAAAAACCCGTTTCTGGCGAGCGTTGAGGTCAATCAAAAAATCACCGGCGATGACTCCGGCAAAGACGTGCGTCATCTCGAGCTATCGCTGGAAGACTCGGGCATTCAATATCAGCCCGGTGACTCGCTGGCTGTTCTGGCCGACAACCCGCCGGAGCTCGTTTCCCGGGTGCTGGCCGCGACGGGCCTTCCCGACGATGCCTCCGTTCAGCTGGACGACCAGACGCTGGCACTGGCGGACGCACTCCGATCAGAGCGCGAGCTGACCCGGCTGACCCGACCGGTGCTGGAGCGCTATGCCGCCCTCAGCGGCGCGGAGGCGTTGCGTCTCGCGCTCAGCCCCGACGGCAACCTGCGCCAGTTTCTCTTCGACCACCAGGTGGTAGACCTGTTGACCCAGTATCCGGTGGCCCTCGAGCCACAGGCCCTCGTTGACCTGCTGGCACCCCTGGCGCACCGGGCCTACTCGATCGCCTCCTCCCCGGCGATCGACGAAGCGTCCGTCCACCTCACTGTTGCCCGCCTGACGTTTGAGGCGTTCGACGAGCCTCACATCGGCGCCGCATCCAGCGCGCTGGCCGAGCTGAGCCCCGGCGACGAGCTGCGGGTATTCCTCGATCCCAACCCGCGGTTCCGTCTGCCGGAAAACCCCGAGACCCCTATCATCATGATTGGACCCGGCACCGGTGTTGCCCCGTTCCGCGCCTTTCTTCAGGAACGTGAGCAGCAGCGAGACACGCTCGGCAAGGTCGGCGACAACTGGCTGTTTTTCGGTGACCGTCATTTTGAAACGGACTTTCTCTACCAGATCGAATGGCTGCGCTGGCGCAAGAGCGGCTTGCTGAACCGACTCAGCGCCGCTTTCTCTCGCGACCAGGCGGAGAAGCGCTACGTGCAGCATCTGATGGAGGAGCAGGGTCAGACTTTCTTCGCCTGGCTGGAAGCGGGTGCCTGCGTCTACGTTTGCGGTGACGCTGAGCACATGGCGCCCGACGTGGACGCGGCGTTGACTCGACTGGTCCAGACCCATGGTGCCCTGAGCGATGAGCAGACTGCGGCCTACATGGCCGAGCTCAAGCGAAGCGGCCGCTATCGCCGGGACGTGTACTAATGTCTGACGGCGCCAAAAAAGCCGCGCTGAGCGACGTGGAGCGTATCAAGTCGGCGAGTCAAAACCTGCGCGGCACGTTGACCGAAAGCCTGCTGGATGACGTGACCGGCGCTATCGCGGACGATGACACGCAGCTCAGCAAGTTTCACGGAATCTACCAGCAGGATGACCGCGACAGCCGGGCGGCTCGCCGCCGTCAGAAGCTGGAGCCAGCCTTCTCCTTTATGATCCGCGCTCGCGTACCGGGTGGCATCTGCACGCCCGCTCAGTGGCTGGCGATGGACAAGCTGGCGCAAACCCACGCCAACGGCACGCTGCGCCTCACAACCCGCCAGGCGTTTCAGTTCCACGGCGTCATCAAACGTCAGCTCAAAGACACGGTTGCGGGGATCAACGCCACCCTGCTCGACACCCTCGCCGCCTGCGGTGACGTCAACCGAAACGTGATGGCCACCCCGCTGGCCAAAGGAGCGAAGGTGCAGGCGCAGGTTGCGCGGTGGGCAAAAGATCTCTCCGATCACCTGACCCCGGCGACCGGTGCTTATCACGAGATCTGGCTCGACGGAGAGAAGCAGCCCAGCGTTGAGGCGGCATCACCCCGCGAGCCGATCTACGGGGATACCTACCTGCCGCGGAAGTTCAAAATGGGGCTGGTTATTCCGCCCGTGAATGATATCGACATCTATACCCAGGACCTGGGTTTTATCGCCATTGTCGAAGACGACAAGCTGGTGGGATTCAACGTGTCGGTGGGCGGCGGCATGGGCATGGCCCACGGCGTGCGCGAAACCTACCCGATGCTCGGCCGGGTGATCGGCTTTGTTGAGCCCGAGGCGCTCACGGCCATCAGCGAAGCGGTTGTGACCACCCAGCGCGACTATGGCGATCGCACCAACCGCAAACACGCGCGCCTGAAATACACTATCGACGATCGTGGTATCGACTGGTTCGCCGATGAAGTCCAGCAGCGCTCGGGCGTGACGCTGGCGCCGGCCCGACCGATTCAGTTCACGCATCGCGGCGACCTCCTGGGCTGGCTTCAGGACGACGCCGGCGCCTGGCACTTCGGTGTCAACGTCGAGAACGGTCGCATCAAAGACCTGCCGCAGCAGCAGCTGCTGACAGGTCTAAGACAGATTGCCAAAGTCCACAAGGGCGAGTTCCGCCTCACGGCTAACCAGAACGTGATCATCAGCGGCATCGATCGACTCGACAAGGCACACATCGAAGTCCTGATCGACGAGTACGGGCTCAGTGCTGCCGCCAGCCACCTGCGCGCCAACGCGATGGCCTGCGTTGGCTTCCCCACGTGCGGGCTGGCGATGGCGGAGAGTGAGCGCTACTTGCCAACCCTGATCGATGAGCTCGACGAATCGCTGGCCAGTCACGGTCTGGAGGACGAGCCGATGGTCATTCGCATGACCGGCTGCCCCAACGGCTGTGCCCGGCCCTACGCGGCTGAGATTGGCCTGGTTGGAAAAAGTGAGGGCCGCTATGCGGTTTTCCTCGGCGGCGACAGCGAAGGCACGCGACTGAATCGACTCTATCGGGACAACGTGCCGGACAGCGACCTTCGAGAACTGCTGGATCCGCTGTTTGCCCAATACGCCCGTGACCGGGAGCCCGAAGAACACTTCGGAGATTTCCTGGTTCGCAGCGGCGTGGTGGCGCCGGTGGTGCACGGTCGGGAAATCCATGAGGTCACGCCATGAGCTTCACGGCCCTGTGCGAAGAGCAGACCCGGGAGGCGGCGGCCGCCTGTGCTAGCCAGACGATGGAAACCCTGACGCCTGAGCAGCGCGTCCGCTGGGCGCTGGAACATCTTCCCGGACCTTTTGTGTTGAGCTCAAGCTTCGGCGCACAAAGCGCGGTGATGCTGCACCTGATGACCCAGGAATGGCCGGATATTCCGGTGGTGCTGATCGATACGGGTTACCTGTTTCCCGAGACCTATCGTTTTGTTGATGACCTGAGCGAACGCCTGCAACTGAACCTGAAGGTGTACCAGCCGCGCATGAGTCCCGCGTGGCAGGAGGCCATGTACGGCAAACGCTGGGAGCAGGGGTTGGCAGGCATCGAAGCCTACAACCGGGAAAACAAGGTCACCCCGATGCGACGAGCGCTAGACGAGCTCAACGTTCAAACCTGGTTTGCCGGCCTGCGGCGAAGTCAGTCGGACGGGCGCGGGGAGCGAGACCTGGTGGAGCCCAACGGCCCGCGCTTCAAGGTTCACCCGATCGCTGACCTCGGCGACCGGCAGGTTCACGAATACCTGAAGACCCACAATCTCCCGTATCACCCGCTTTGGGATCAGGGTTACGTGTCGATCGGTGACTGGCACAGCACCCGTTCACTGCACGAGGTGGACAGCGTTGAGCAAACTCGTTTTTTCGGGCTGAAGCGCGAATGCGGGCTCCACAGTGAAATCTAACCGGGAGCTGCCTAACCTAGGCGGAAGTCTGTTCGATTAGCCGGCTGGCTGCCGCCTCGCAGGTATGCTGGCGCACCCAGTCGACCGAGTTTTGCTGCAACGACTCATAACGGTCCTCCCGTTCGATGCGCTCAATCTTCTGCGCCAGCTCCTCGGCGGTGTTGAAGCTGACCACGTTCACCATGTCTTTCAGGCCGTGCGGCGCGCATCGATCGGGTTTATCCCCCAAGCGATAGAAAGCCTGGACCGTATGGTTGGCGGCAATTTCGTAGTGACGCATACACTCCCAGCCGCCCTTTTTCATCGTGATGCCGTAGCGTGACTGCGCCAGATCCTGGTAGTAGTCGTGCTCCCGATCGAACAGATAGCCGCTGCCGCAATGTTGCTTGACCTCAGGCAGCTTGTAAGCCTCCTCACACTGGACGTGCCGCCCAAAAAGCTGCGTCTTCGGGAGGGCGTCTTCGCGTACCTTCACAGCGGGAATGGAAAAGCTGATCGGCTTGACGCGGCTTAAGGTTCGGCGCCCGAACTCCCGCTTAAAGTAGGGCCCGAAGGGTGCCGTGGCGGCAAACATGCGGTCGCCGTCCTGGCCATCCAAAAATACGAAGCGGCCCCTGCTGCGACCCCAGAAACGGCCGGCCCGGAGCATCTGCCAAAACAGGGGCCGCTGGCGCCGAACGTTGCCAAAGATAATGCGATCAAACTCGCCGCGGGTGACGCGCTCTGAGATTTGACTGCGGTCGATGTCGATATCCTCGAGCAGGCGCCAGAGCGTGAACCCTCGGCCGTAGAGCTCGCCGTCCCCGAGGCCGGTGTACATCACATCCTTGCGGGGATAGTCGACCACGTCAGCGCCGTAGAGCTGTCGCAGGCCATACAAAATCTGGTCCTGGAGGTAGTCTTCCCGGGGTTCGGTGAGATAGAGGATTCTCAAGCGCTGCGTATATTGGATCACGTCGAACAACGCGTATGATGTCGGTGCAGCGCAGGGAAGTAAACGTTCGGCAAGGATCACCCATGGGGCAGACCAAAAAGACGCAGATCGTGGTGGTTGGCGGCGGCGCCGGCGGGCTCGAGCTGGTCTCCCGGCTCGGCAAAAAGCTGGGACGAAAGAAGTTCGACGTGGTGCTGGTCGACAAAAACCCCACCCACATCTGGAAGCCGCTGCTGCATGAAGTTGCGGCCGGTTCGCTGGACGCCAATCTGGACGAGGTGGGTTACCGCGCCCACGCCCACCGCAACGGGTTTCGATTTTTCCTTGGCACGATGCAGTCGATCAACCGCGACGACCGGGAAATTGTGCTCGCGCCAATCGAGGATGAAGACGGCAGCATCATCATGGATGAGCACCGGATTCGCTACGACTATCTGGTGCTGGCGGTCGGCTCGGTCAGCAACAGTTTTGGCACCCGCGGAGTGGAGCAGCACTGCCTGATGCTGGACACCCGGGCCGAGGCCGATCGTTTTCGCCAAAAGCTGCTCAACCACTGTCTGCGGGTCAGCCGGACCATGACGTCGAAGCCCGCGAGCGACGAACATGTTCGAGTGGCGATTGTGGGCGGCGGCGCCACCGGCGTGGAGCTCGCAGCTGAGCTCTACAACTCCGCCGCGGAGCTGCGGCACTACGGTCTGGAGGTGTTTGACGAGAGCCGCTTGCAGGTGACGTTGATCGAGGCGGGCCCAAGAATTCTGCCGGCGCTGCCCAAAAAGCTCGCGGCCGCCGCCGAGGAGGAGCTGACCGCGCTGGGTGTCCGGGTGATCAGCAATGAGCCGGTCGTTGAAGCGACGTCGGACGGCATGCTGACCCGAGGCGGCGAACATATTCCGGCTGATATCCGGGTATGGGCGGCCGGAGTCAAAGGGCCGGACTACCTGCAGGGTATCGCCGGTCTGGAAACCAATCGGAACAACCGCCTGATTGTGACGCGCACGCTGCAAAGCACTTTGGACCCGACCATCTACGCGATCGGCGACTGCGCCTGCGTGATGATGCCGGGCGCCAAACTGCCGGTGCCTCCCCGCGCGCAGGCGGCCCACCAGATGGCCGATACGGTCTACGACAATATCCTGCGGGATATCGCGGGTAAGTCACCGCGAGAGTTTCGCTACACCGATCATGGCTCGCTGGTGTCGCTGAGCCGCTTCTCGACCGTTGGTAGTCTGATGGGCAATCTGGTTGGTGGCCGGATGGCGGTGGAGGGGCGACTCGCGCGGATGGTTTATGTCTCGCTCTACCGGATGCACCTGCTGGCCGTGCACGGGTGGCTGAAAGGGGCTTGCCTGATTGTTGTGAGCGCCGTCAATAAGGTGATCAGGCCACGCCTCAAACTTCACTGACAACATGTGCTGAGTCGAAGGTAGTCGGCGGAACAGCACGCTAGGGAGAACCGGCCAACATGAAAAATCTTTACCTGCTGCTGTGCCTCACCCTGGGTCCGACGATTGCCCTCAGCAACCCACTCACCGCGCCGAACTGGACGCGGGAACGGGCGTTTGCCGTTGAGCGCGGCTTCTCGACGAAAGAACAACTGGCAACGCTGCTGGACCTTGCGCGCACCGATCCCGATGAGCTGGCGGCCTCCCTCGACTCGCTCGCCCGCGAGTCTTCGCAGCCTGCGCCGGTGCGTGAGCGGCTGATGCTCGAGCTGGCACAGGGCCTCAAAGACGTGCCGCCGCTGGGTGGCGACCTCAGCGGTCAACATCCGGCCATCGCGATGCTGCTGGCCCATAAGGCTCAGGTGCTCGTGCCGCACGAAGAACTCCCGGGCATGGGCGTCCCGCTCTACCCGGTACGCGCGGCCGCGGCCGGTTCTTTACACCAGTGGCGCTATCGCGCGGCACGCGATGCCGGAACCACAATGACAGCTGTGGATGCTTGGCTGGAAGCGTTTCTCAAGGCCGGGCCTGCCGGTCGACGCGGCCTGAGCGACGCGCTGCGCCGCCGCTCTGACGAGTTTATACGCGAACTGCTGGCCCTAGGGCTGCCTAGGCTCGCGGATCAACCCGCTCTGACGCTGCCGATCGGCGAAGCCGCCCTGGCGCTGAGGGATCTGTCGGCGCTGTCCGAGGTCCTTAGGCAGGGTGGGGGTGCGGGGGTGACCGTACTGGCCCGTCGATCCGCCGCGAGCCTGCCGGACGAAGAGCGTAAGCGTCTGCTCAAGCTGACGGGCTCCGGGGCCCCCGCGGCAACCGCAGCGATGCTCGAGGGGGTCCTGAATGCAACTGCCGGTCACGGTGAGCCTCAGGGTTGGCCCAAAGGAAGTGATGGGCAAATCGAACGGTGGACCGAAGCGGACGGCGTGCTTGGCCTCGGCTACCCGGTGCCGGTGCCGGTGGACACGCCGCTGCCTTTCGACGGCTTTCGCAGCTATGCCGGGCTGCGGGAGCGCCACCAGGCGCTGGCTGATGGCAGTACTCAGATCCAAGGATTCGTGCTGGACCAGACCGACAACGGTCGGGAGATCTGGGGCTATCGTCTGAGTGATTCGGACGCGCTGACGCGTGACCTGCTGGCGGAACCCGCCATGCTGACGAACGGCGGGATCCACGCAAGGGAATGGCAGACCCCGGAGGTGGTTACCGCTGTGATGGAGCGGCTGTCCGACAACCAGGGTGACAACTACTTCCACGACTATCTTCTAGAAAACACCAACATCATCTTGCTGCCGGTGATGAACGTGGACGGATTCCTGCAGACTCAGCGTTTCCCGACCGAAAACTGGCTGCGTACCGATCCTTTTGACCTGCCCGACGACCCGTCACCGGCGCCCCGGGATGGACGGATGCGACGGAAGAATATGCCTGGGGTGGACGAGGATCTCGAGAGTCGTGACGATCACCTGCTGGGGGTCGATCTG
>JBCDKA010000136.1:0-10809 GCA_038747195.1 Pseudomonadota bacterium | reverse complement strand
TTGAGCTTGTCGCCAACGCCCCAGAGCTCGTTGCTGACCTCAGAAGTGCCGCTGTAGAGCAGCGCCAGATCGTCCAGCGCGCGGTCATTCTGATAGTCCTCCGCCGGCAGCCCGGCGATGGACGCTTTGATGCGCAGATTGATGTCTTTCGACACCAGCACCGTTTCGGTGCCGCGCTCGTCCCGCTCGTGAAGTGCCGCGGCCAGAATCTGGTTGTCGGGGAGTCGGCCGTTGCCCTCGCCGTTGCGGGTCTGAAAAAACAGCTGGCCGTGTTCACCCTCCAGCCGCAGGTCCAGGTCACCAGGCTGTTTGAGCTCGATGCCTGAACCGATTTCACCGTCGTTGGCGTCGATCAATTCGCTCAAGAATCGGCTGACCTGCCGAACGTTGCGAGCGACTTCCGACATGCCCTTTTTGGCGGAGTCGAGCTCCTCGAGCACCATCATCGGCAGAAAGATATCGTGTTCCTTGAATCGGAACAGGGCGGTGGGATCGTGCATCAACACGTTGGTGTCGAGCACATAGAGGCGCTTTTCACGGGTCATAAGCGAACGGCTCCGGAAGACGGGCCTGAGGTGCGTCGAGAGGCTTGTGGGCGCCGCTCACGCGGTCAGGCGGGTAGGGGACTCGACTTAGTCCAGTTCCTTGACGGCGTCGAGGACAGCCTGAGCGTGCCCCGGTACCTTTACCTTGCGCCACTCAGCGCGAAGTTTGCCTTTGGCGTCGATCAGAAACGTACTGCGCTCGATGCCCATGACCTTACGGCCATACATGTTCTTTTCCTTGATCACGTCAAAGGCCTGGCAAAGCTTTTCATCCGGATCTGACAGCAGGTCGAAGCTCAGCTCCTGCTTCTCTCGAAAGCGGTCGTGGGATTTGAGGCTGTCGCGGGAAACGCCGAGGATGACGGTATCAGCGCTGGCAAAGTCTTCTGCAAGGTCCCGAAAATCCTGGCTTTCCCGGGTGCAGCCGGGTGTATTGTCTTTCGGGTAAAAGTACAGGACAACGTTCTTACCCCGAAGTTTTTTGAGCTGGATGGTCTGGTCGCCGGTGGCTTCGGCCTTGAAGTCTGGTACAACTCTGCCCAGTTCTGGCATCGACGGAGGTTCTCCTTAGGATCGATAAAGACCGCCGAAGTGTATCGAGATCGACCAGCCAGGTACACCGGCAACTTGTTTGCGCCGCGGACGCTCAAGTACCATGCGGCTCTCGTTTTTCGCGCGAACCATCATGCCTACAACCCCTTTCAGCGGCAGCATTGTTGCCACCGTGACGCCGATGGACAGCGGCGCGCAGCTCGATCGCGGGGCTCTGGAAAAGCTTCTGCGGCGCCAGCTGGCCGCTGGTACCGGCGGCGTGGTGATCGCGGGCACGACCGGCGAGGGCGCCGTTCTGTCGGAGGCGATGTTCGAAGCGTGCATGGCGATAGCCCGCGATGTGGTCAGCGACAGCGATGTTGCGCTGATTGCTGGCTTGGGGTCACCGTCCACCGACAAGTGTAAGGCGCAGCTAAGGGCTGCCGAACGGTGTGGCGCTTCTGCGTTGCTGTGCGTGACCCCTTACTATCTGAAAACCACGCAGGCCGGCCTCGAGGCTCACTTTCGGGCGCTCGCAGACCTTGCCTCGGTTCCCGTGATCCTCTACAACGTGCCGGGGCGGACGGCAAATGACCTGCTGCCGGAGACGACCATCCGTCTCAGCGGCCACCCAAACATTGTGGCGATCAAAGAGGCGGTGCCCGACATGGGCCGCATCCAAATGCTGGTCGGGGAAACCTCTGGCGATTTTGCGGTCTTAAGTGGAGATGACGAGTCGGCCTGTCAGGCCATGCTGCGCGGGGCCAGTGGCGTGATTTCAGTCACCGCCAACGTTGCGCCTGAGCCCATGGCTCGGCTGGCCCGATTGGCTATGACGGGAGAGGTCGAGCAGGCGTCGAAGCTTGACGAGCAGCTTGCGCCGCTGCATCGGGCGATGATGATGGAGCCGAACCCCATTCCGGTCAAAGCGGCCCTGGCGCAGCTGGGTTTGCTGGAAGAACATCTGGCGCTGCCGTTGGTACCAGCCACGTCAGCGACTAAAATGACCTTGTCTGAGCTGGTTGCCGATTTGCCGGCGACCTGGACGGAATAGAACTTACAATGAAAATGATGAATAGAAACAGCTGGTTGGCAGCCGGGGTCGCTGCCTTTGTGCTCACGTCGACAGGATGTGGGCTACTTCCTAAACAGTCTTCTTTTGAGAAGGTCGATCCGGGCGAAGCGCTGGAAATCCCGCCCGACCTCGACCGTCCCGACGGCAGCACCTCGCTGCGAGTCCCGGGCTCAACCTATTCTGCGGTGGCCGGAGGCGCTGTCGGGCAGCCCGAAGAGGTTGATCCGCTCGCAAACCTCAGCGGAGTCCGCCTGGTTGAGCTGGAGGGTGAGCAGCTCCTCGCGCTCAGCGACAACCCCAACAGCGTCTACCGACGGCTGGGGCTGGCGCTGGATCGGCTCGGCATGGAGGTGGAAGAACAGGACGAGGAAACGGCGACCTACGACATCGACTACGTCGACCGAACGGCCCGCGATCAGCGGCCCGGCGTCCTTTCCCGATGGTTTTTGCGCAAGAAAGGGCCTGCTGACCACAGCGGCACCTATCGCCTATCGGTGGTTGCTCACCGGAGCAACGTAACGCTGATTAAGGTTAGCGGCGAGGAGCCGGGTCGGGTGGCCGACCGGGTCCTCGATGACGTGCTGGTACCCTTGCGCGATCGACTGGGCTAACACCCACCGGGCGCGCGCTAGCGCTCCAGGTGCTGGAGCTTGTCCTTGACCTCTTCCCATTCATCGGAATCGGGCAGAGGGTCTTTGCGTTCCGTGATGACAGGCCACTCCATCGCCAGCTCTGCGTTTAGCTCCGTGAAATGCTCCTGGTCTGCGGGCAGGTCTTCCTCCGGGTAGATGGCGTCAACCGGGCACTCGGGCTCGCAAAGCGTACAGTCGATGCACTCCTCCGGATCGATTACCAGGAAGTTGGGACCTTCGTGAAAACAGTCCACCGGGCATACCTCAACGCAGTCGGTGAACTTACACTTGATACAGCTTTCGGTCACAACGAAGGTCATAAGAATCAACGGGCCCTGTAAAAGCAGCCGGTATTTTTGCACGTTGCTCGGACCGGTAAAACCCTCGTCACGAGAAACGAAAGACCGACTCGCGGGTTGCCGCCCGGCAAGGGGCGTTGGTAGGATGTCGCGCCATCGAAGTTCCTGTAGCACCTAGAAAAATTACCCAGTCACCCCACATCATCCACGCCGATCAGCACGGCCTGAAGGCGGAGGACTTCGACCGTCATGCGCTTTCGGTTGTATACCGTCTCCAGAAGCACGGCTTTGCGGCCTATCTGGTCGGCGGCTGCATCCGGGATTTGCTGTGCGGTCTGGAGCCCAAAGACTTCGACGTGGCGACGGACGCAACGCCCGAGGAAGCGAAGTCGGTGTTCAAACGGAGCTGTCGTCTGATCGGGCGACGTTTCCGGTTGGCTCATATTCACTTCGGCCGGGAGGTGATCGAAGTCGCCACGTTTCGGGGCAATGGGCGCGTCCACGAAAGCGAGAAGGGCAGGCTGATTACCGAGAATGTCTACGGCCCGATGCACGAAGACGCCGCGCGGCGGGACTTCAGCGTCAACGCGATGTATTTCGATCCGTCAGACCTGACGATCCACGATTATCACCAGGGCTATGAAGACGTCCACGCTCGGCGGCTGCGGCTGGTGGGTGAGCCGGTTGCACGCTATCGGGAAGACCCCGTCCGCCTGCTTCGCGCGGTGCGCTTTGCGGCCAAGCTGGATTTCCAGATTGAGACGGAGACCCAAGCGCCGATCAGCGGGCTGGGGGATCTATTGGATGACGTCCCGGAGGCGCGCCTGTTCGACGAATCTCTCAAGCTGTTTATGAAAGGACACGCGGCGGCCAGCTTCCGATCCCTCCATCAGCACAATCTCCTGCGCCATCTGTTTCCGGACACCGTGCCGGCGCTGGAGGCGGCAGAAGGTGACGGGCTGGATAAAATGCTCGCGGCCGCCATGGCAAATACCGATGAGCGCATCCGGGTGGGGAAGCCGACCACGCCGGCGTTCCTGTTTGCCGTTCTGTTGTGGCCGGCGCTCGAGCGTCGGGCAGCCGCCAATCGACAGCAGGGCATGAAGCCCCTGCCGGCAGCAGAGCTGGCGGCCGACAAGGTCATTTCCAGACAGGTGAGCCGAATCTCCATTCCCCGGCGCTTCAGCGTTCCGATGCGGGAAATCTGGTCGCTGCAGCCGCGTTTCAATTCCCGCCAGGGAAAGCGGGCCCAGCGTCTCTACAACCACCCGCGGTTTCGAGCCGCCTACGATTTTCTGCTCCTGCGCGCCGTTGCCGACCCCCGCTTGGAGAGCCTGGCCGACTGGTGGACCGAGCTGCAGGAGCTCGACCCCGATGAGCGCCGTGAGCGATTGCGGTCGCCGGCCCAGCGGCGGGCGGCCGGCGCCCGTTGAGCAAACCGTTTGCCAGCGAGCTGCGGGTTGGGCCGAGCCACGGAAATTCGGCGGAACTGCTGTTTGTGGGCCTGGGGGGAAATCGCGAACGCTCGCTGCAGACCTTTGCCCGGGCGCGCGAGCTGATCACGGCCCACCGCGAAATCCGACTCCTGGGCACCTCATCACTCTACCGAACAGATCCATGGGGCGGCCAGACCGTCGAGCCGTTCACCAACGCGGTGATCGCGCTGGGTACCACCACCGATCCACATCACGTCCTGGATATTCTCATGGCGGTAGAGCATGCGCTGGGTCGACGCCGGGAGAACGAGACGCGTTGGGGAAGCCGGACGCTCGATCTTGACCTGCTGGCGCAGGGGGATTGGCAAGTCAGCCGTCCCGGCCTGCAGATCCCACACCCCCGCGCCTACCTGCGGAAATTTGTGCTGGTGCCCTGGGCTGAGCTTGCGGCGGATTTTGAGGTGCCGGGCACGGGCAAAACGGTGGGGGCGTTGCTCGAAGCGTGCCCGGACGACAGCCGCGTGGAGCTGCTGGACACCATTTTGTGAAAACGGTGGCTACGGTTGCCGCGCTCCGGCAAAGCCGTTCGTCCTGGGTCGGTGACACGGTGGCGTTTGTGCCCACCATGGGCAACCTGCACGAGGGGCACCTGACGCTGGTTGACCGCGCCCGCCAGGAGGCCGATCGCGTCATCGCCAGCATCTTCGTCAACCCGACCCAGTTTGGCCCCAGCGAAGACTTTGCCAGCTATCCGCGCACGCTCGAAGCGGATCTGGAGAAGCTGGCCAGCCGAGGCTGCGATCTGACGTTCGTGCCGGCGCAGGAGGAACTCTATCCCCGGGGTATCGATGCGTTCACGACCGTCGATGTGCCCGCCGTGGGTACCGGCCTGTGTGACGCCTCACGGCCCGGCCATTTTCGGGGGGTTGCCTCGGTGGTGACCCGCCTGCTCAATGCCGTCAGTCCGGATATCGCCGTTTTTGGCCAAAAGGACTATCAGCAGCTCAAAACCATGGAGAGAATGGTGGCGGAGCTGCTCCTGCCGGTTTCCCTGGTGGCGGCGCCGATCGCTAGAGAACCGAGCGGGCTGGCGATGAGCTCACGCAACGGCTATCTCTCCGATGCACAAAAGCAACAGGCAGGCACGCTGTACCGGACGCTTAAGCAAATCCGCGATGACTTGGTCGAGGGTGACCAATCCTGGTCGGAGCAAAGAGAAGTTGCGCGCTCGCAGCTCCGGCAAGCGGGGCTCGAGCCTGAGTATCTTGAGCTCCGCCACCCGCAAACCCTTGAATTGCCGACACCTGGGCACGCTGAGGCGTGGGTGCTGCTGGCGGCCGTGCGGCTCGGCGGGACCCGCCTGATCGACAATCTGGTGCTGCCAACACCCGTGAATGTTCGCTGACGGCGATAGGGGAAAAATCACCGATGGCTCAGGGAGTTTTCATCACTTTTAGCGCCGCAGCGCGGGCGACAGCGATCCTGGGACAGGGGCGACTGTTGCGAAAATGACACAGGTTGGGGAAAAACGACAAAACGTTGCTTCTTTGCTGGCTTTTTGACTTTGTTGGTGCTAGTCTGTAGCTGTCCTTGGGAAAAGAGCTTCCTCTCTTCATCCCACGAAGCTCCCAAGGCACAGGGCGCATTTGTTTTAAGGTAATCGTCACTCCGATTCTGCCCCCTCAGCGAAAGTTGAGGGGGCGCGTTTTTTTGGGGCATACCAAAAATGCTGTCCAGTCCGATTCCGGACGATCTCATAGCGTAGACTTAGTGAACAACTGCGCCGAAAAATTGAATATCGGCGCCGAAATCCCCATCATTTACCCACTACTAGCTCATTGACGGCAGACTATGACTCTCCAGTTTCTCAAAGGCAAAATCCACCGCGCGACGGTCACTCAAGCCGAGCTGCATTACGAGGGCTCCTGCGCGATTGACGAGCTGCTGCTGGAAGCCTCCGGAATCCGAGAATTCGAGCGTATCGAGATCTACAACATCACCACCGGCGACCGTTTTGCCACCTACGCCATCCGCGGTGAACGAGGATCGGGCTGCATTTCCGCCAACGGCGCCGCCGCGCACCGGGCTAACCCGGGCGACCTGATCATCATCTGCGCTTACTGTCACCTGTCAGACGCCGAGGCCGCGGACTTCAAGCCCAGCTTGGTTTATGTCGACGGCGACAATCGCATCACGCATCAGAAAAACGCGATACCTGCCCAAGCGGCATGACCCAAACCGCCCCTGAGGTCTGGAAGCTGCTGGAAGGCCATGCCCGCCGGCTGGCCGATCATACGCTCAGCGGGCTGTTTAAGGACGAACCGCAGCGGGCGAGTCGACTGACCACCGAGGTCGCCGGACTGCGGGTGGACTACTCGCGCCACCTGCTCGACTCGGAAGCTTGGGCCGCGCTGAGCGCGTGGGGCGACGCCGCTGGCTTAATGGGTGCTGCAGACAGAATGCGTGGCGGCGCTTTGATCAATCCGACCGAGGGTCGACCCGCGCTTCACAGCGCGCTGCGCCATCGCGGCTGTGCCGACGCGAACAGCGTGGCCGAGGATATCGACGCGGCCAATGCCCAGCTGGCGGCGATCGCTGAGAAGCTTCGCTCAGGCCAATGGCGCGGCGCAACGGGTGAGGTCATCACCGACTTCGTCAACATCGGTATCGGCGGTTCCGATCTGGGGCCGCGGGCGGCTGTTCAGGCTCTGAGCCGGCCCGATCAGCAGCCGGTGTCGGTGCATTTTCTTGCCAACATCGACGGCGTCGCGATCGACGATCTGCTGGCTCAGCTCAATCCGGCAACCACCGTTTTCTGCGCGACCTCCAAGAGCTTTGGCACCCGCGAGACGTTGACCAACGCGAGCAGCGCAAGGAGCTGGTTGCTCGGCGCGCTTGGCCCGGAAGCGTCGATGGCGGCCCATCTGGTGGCGGTTAGCGCCAACGTTCAGCGAGCCGTGGATTTCGGCGTCGCGGAAGAAAACATCCTCCCGATGTGGGACTGGGTGGGCGGCCGTTACTCGCTCTGGTCGACGGTTGGCCTGCCCATCGCGGTTGCGCTGGGCGCTGACACGTTCGCTGAACTGCTGGCCGGCGCGGCGGCGATGGACGAACATTTCTTCTCTGCGCCCGTCGCGGATAACCTGCCGATGACGCTGGGCTTGCTGGGTGCGTGGCACCGTAATCTCGCCGGAGCCGGGAGCTACGCGGTGGTGCCTTACGCCAACCGGCTAGGCCTGCTGCCGGCGTGGCTCCAGCAGCTGGACATGGAGAGCAACGGCAAGCGGGTGGCGCTCGATGGAGCCCCGCTGGCTCATGATTCCGGCCCGCTGGTCTGGGGCGGGGTCGGCACGGACGGGCAACACGCCTACTTTCAGTGGCTTCACCAAGGCACCAGCCCGACGCCCGTCGAATTTATCGGCGTACGCGATCCGCAGCATCCTTATGATGAACATCATCGCCAGCTGCTGGCAAACCTGCTCGGGCAGGCTAGCGCGCTGGCGTTTGGGCGCGGCGAGGCGCAAACCTTTGAGGAGCTCATCCAAGCCGGTCGAAGCGAGGAAGACGCTCGGCGGCTCGCGCCTCACATGACCTTTCCCGGCAATCGATCCAGCACGATCATTATGCTGGATCGGCTCGACGCACGGTCGCTGGGCGCGTTACTGGCGCTCTACGAGCACCGGGTCTACGTGCAGTCGGTGCTGTGGAACAGCAACGCCTTCGACCAATGGGGAGTGGAGCTGGGCAAAACCCTGGCGCTGGCGATCGAGGAGCGCCTTTCGGCCGATGCTGCGGGTGCCGCTGGAACAACCCCCGATCCCAGCCTCGAACCCTGGATCGACTGGCTGAATCGTTAGCGAGCGTGCTGCGCGAGCGCCCACGCAACGTGTTCCCGAACCAGCGCTGAGGGGTGTTCGGCGCGGGCCTGCAGCGCCGCGCGTACCTCCTCGCTCGTGCCGGCATTGCCCAGCGCAACCGCAATATTACGCAGCCAGCTAAGGTAGCCGATGCGCCGGATGGGGCTGCCGGCCGTGCGCTGCTCAAAATCCGCTTCGCTCCAGGCGAACAGGCTGATCAGGGTCACATCATCCAGGTTATGCCGCGGCCAGAAATCGGTTTCTTCGGTCTCTTCGGAAAACTTGTTGAAGGGACACACAAGCTGGCAGTCGTCGCAGCCGTAGATGCGGTTTCCCATCGGTTTACGAAGCGCTTCCGGAATGGCGCCCTTAAGCTCGATGGTGAGGTAGGAAATACACCGCCTGGCGTCGACTTCATAAGGCGCGACAATCGCGTCGGTGGGGCAGGCATCCAGGCAGCGCCGGCAGCTGCCGCAGTGGTTCACTGCCGGCTCGTCGATCGGCAGCGGCAGATCGGTATACAGTTCGCCAAGAAAAAACCAGGAGCCGGCATGTTCGTTGAGCAGGTTGCTGTGTTTCCCGATCCACCCTAAGCCCGCCTTTTCCGCCAACGCCTTTTCCAGCACCGGTGCGGAATCCACAAACGCTCGATAGCCGAAGGGGCCAACCACGCCACTGATCTTGTCAGCAAGCTTTTGCAGCCGCCGGCGAATCACCTTGTGATAGTCCCGGCCGAGTGCGTAACGGGAGACGCAGGCCAGCTCGTTGTCAGCCATCACCTGCTCCAGCGGACGCGCTGGCGGAAGGTAGTCCATGCGTACGGAGATGACCCTGCAGGTGCCCGCAATCAGTTCGCTGGGACGGCTGCGTCGCGTTCCATGGCGGGCCATGTACGCCATCGTGCCGTGACGCTCAAGCTCGAGCCAGCGCAGGAAATGCTGCTCGTGCCTGGCGAGGTCCGTATCGCAGATGCCCACCTGCTGAAACCCCAGCGCCCGGCCCCAGTCCTTGATCTGCCCGGCGAGCTCGCTCATGTCGTGCGCATGGGGATCCGGGTGGGCAGTTGGCGGTAGGTCTGGTTTAATTTGTGGGGTCCAGAAGTTGCAACATCATCCATAGGATACCGGCAATGGCTCCGGCTGAGGCACTACCCCAAACCCTTTACACGGCAGAACAGTCGCGGGAACTCGACGCGATCGCAACCCGCGACGGCAACCCCGATGGCTATACGTTGATGTGCCGAGCCGGTCAGGCCTCACTGGACCGGCTGCAGTCGCTGTGGCCAGGGGCATCCGTCAGTATCGTGTGTGGTGCGGGCAACAATGCTGGTGATGGCTACGTCATTGGAAGGCTGGCTCGCCAGGCGGGCCTTAACGTGTCGCTCTATGCGCTGGTCAACGCCGAGTCGCTCCGAGGTGACGCTGCGCGGGCGTGCGCCGACTTTGTCGCCGCTGGCGGCATAATTGAGTCTGGCATCCACGCATCGTTGACGGGAGCGGTCATTGTTGACGCGCTGCTAGGCACCGGCATAACGCGTCCCGTGGGCGGCGAGTTTGCCGGCGCGGTGGAGAAGATCAACGATGCCGAGGGTCAGGTCCTGGCCATCGACGTGCCCAGCGGCCTGTGTGCCGACACCGGCAGCATTCTCGGGCAGGCGGTCAAGGCTGACGTGACCCTCACGTTTATCGGCGTGAAACAGGGGCTGCTGACCGGCGCCGGCCCTGAGCAGTGCGGGAAGCTGTTGTTCGACGATCTGGCCGTCGAGCCGTCGGTGTACGCGCAGGTTCCGCCCGCAGCGACGCGCCTCGACGAGCGGCTGATTCAGACGAGCCTTCCGCCGCGTGCGGCCGACAGTCACAAAGGCAGCTTCGGGCGCCTGCTGCTGGTTGGGGGCAATCAGGGGATGCCTGGCGCGCTGCGACTGGCGGGTGCCGCCGCGCTGCGCGGCGGCGCGGGCGTGGTGCAGCTGGCGACCCATCCCAGCTACAGTCAGGCCGTGGCGGAGAGTCGCCCGGAGCTGATGATCCGCTCGGTGGCTGACGCCGATCAGCTGGCTCCGCTGCTGGACCAGGCGGACGTGGTTGCGGTGGGTCCGGGCCTAGGTACCGACGCGTGGGCTCAGGAAATCTGGCACGCCTGCGCCAATTTTGATGGGCCGATGGTGGTCGACGCTGACGCGCTCAACCTGCTGGCTGCTGAGCCGTTTCAACGTCACAACTGGGTGCTGACGCCGCACCCGGGCGAGCTTGCCCGGCTGCTGCGAGTCTCTAGTGCCGAGGTCCAGGCGAATCGCTTTGCTGCGGTCCGCCGAGCCCGCTCAGAGCTTGGCGGAGTGGCGCTGGTCAAGGGAGCCGGAACCATCATCGACGACGGCCAGAACCTCAAGGTGTGCAGCCTGGGAAATCCCGGCATGGCCACGGCAGGTATGGGGGAC
>JBCDKA010000135.1:0-10898 GCA_038747195.1 Pseudomonadota bacterium | reverse complement strand
GAGCAGCATCGCAGCCAGCAGGCCGCGCCAGCGAGACGTTGGCACTTTTTTCTGTCTACTAAACATTACGGGGAAGGAGTGTATCGACTGGGAGGGGCTGTCACAACCGATTGCAACGATCGTTCATAAAGCAAAAAGCCGGCCCGGATCAATGCCCGGGCCGGCTTTTTTAAAGGACTTACTTAAGTGAGCTTAGAAGGTCACACGCAGACCCAGCTGCACTTGCCAGCGGGATTGGCCAATGCCGTCCTGGCGACGGTTGAACTCGGTGCGCCGCAGGTCATAGATGTAGCGACCGTCGGCCGTCAGGCCTTCGAAGTCAACAGCCTCGGCCACGTACTCGAAAGGCACCTGGTCGATCCGGCCCCATTCATCGTTAATGAGGTTGCCGAAGTTCAGGATGTTGATGTAGATCTCGCTGCCACCCCAGTCGAAGAACGGCAGCTCCTGGCGGATGCTGATGTCCAGCGACCCAACCGACTCGCTGCGGCAGTGGTTGCGGGTCACAACCGTTCCGCGAAACTCGCTCAGGCAAGGCGTGGCGTCAACCAGCGCGAAGAACTCGGCCTCTTCGGCCGGATCGGTGAACTCGACATCGCCTGGGCCAGCCGGCACGAACAGCAGGTCGTTATCGAAGATACGATCGCCGTTGGCGTCGTTGTCAAAGGTGAAGCTGAACGGACGGCCCGAACGGCGCTCGTAGAACGCGGTGACGGAGGTTTCCAGATCACCAAACAGGTTGTCGCGGAACTCGATGCTGGCCACGGTGCGGCTCTGAATCTCGTAGTTGGCGGTGGTTTCCTGCTCTTCGTTCGGGTTGAACGTCGCGCGGTTATTCCAGTTGGAAATCGCGCGGCTGGAGGTACCCGGATTAACGGCGTCCGAGCGGCTCCAGGTTTTGCCCAGCCTGACGGTCCAGTTGTCGTTGAAGCGCTTGCTGAAATCCAGCGTGAAGTTGGTTGATGAGCCCTCGCTGGTGTTTTCCAACAGAAGAACATCGTTGAACGCGGCATCAGCGTTGCAGCGGAATCCACTGGCTGCCGTCGGGTCACACCAATAGTTGTTGCGGCCGTCCGGGAGCAAGCCGTTGGGCGTCGCGGCAGTTGCGTTGGGCGCCCCAAGATTCAGATGACGATACTGGATCGCGTTTTCCACCTCACTATGGACCAGCTCTGCGGTACCCTGAATACCCCAGGGCAGCTCGCGATCGTAGGCGAGGTTGGCGCGCCAGATTGTTGGCTGCTCCAGGTTGGGGTCAATCACGTCCACGTCCTGCCGAGCCGCGTCCGCGCCACCCGCTGGCAGCGGCTGGTTGTCCGGGTCAGCGGAGTAGCGAATCGTGTCGTCCAAACCGAAGACGTTGAGGTTGCCGCCCGGGTTGGTGAACGGATTGGACAGCCATACACCGGCGCTGGAGCCAGCGAAGAGGCCTACGCCACCGCGAAGCTGCGACGAATACTCACCCTGGCTGATGTCCCAATTGAAACCCACGCGCGGCTGAATGATCTCGTTGCCGTCGATTGTGGCGTCGTTGCGAAAACCAAAAGTGTCCGTGAAAAGCGGATTGAACAGCGGCGTATCATCGACGTTCGGGACATCAATCCGAATGCCGTAGGTCAGCGAGAAATCGTAGGAAACCTCCCAGGTGTCCTGGATGAAGAAGCCGGTCGTCTCCAGCGCCCAGTCGGCCGCCGGAAACGGGTCGGCCGGATCGCTGCCGATCCGGTATTGATAGTCGCTCGGAATTCCGGCTTCGAAATCGTCGATGCTCGCGAACTCGTATGTACCCAGGCTGCCGAACACAAAGGTGTTGTCGATATCGGTCTCTTTGTAGTCGAAGCCGAATTTGATGCTGTGGTCACCCCAGATGTACTCACCTGCGGCGTAGAAGGTGGTAACGTCGGTGCTCAGCATGTTGGCATGCCGGAATTGCTCGGTGCCGAAGAGCACGTCCCCAGCGTCTGTCTGAATCAGCGTCTGCGGCGCCCGCGAGCGTGTGATCGGCTGGCTCTCGTAGCCACTGACCGAGAAGTTTACCTCGGTGGACAGGTTCGGTGTCCAATCGCTGTACCAAATGATATTGGCCGCGTCGCGCTCGAAGTCGCTGGTGTACCAGTAGCTACCTAGAGAAAACTCGCTGCGGTTGCGGTCGGGAATGATCACCTCCTGGCCATTGTTTTCCGTGTAGGTAAACTGCAAACGGTTGTTGTCGTTTACGTTCCAGTCGAATTTGACGATGATGTTCTCGTCTTCGTCTGAAAGGTTGCTTGGGTCATTAAAGGTCCCAACGTCAAGGCCGTACTGGCTTTGAGCAATGTTGGCAATCCGCTCAATTTCAGACTGGTCAAGTTCGAAAATGGTCGAGGCGTTGCTGCCCAGCAGGCCAACACCCGGCCCCGGCTCTGTCCGATCAAAGCCTTCGTAGCCGACGAAGAAGAACAGCTTGTCTTTGATGATCGGGCCTCCGACCGTGAAGCCGTAAACATCTTCCTCAAATGTGGGGAAGTCCTGACCGTTCTCGTTCTCGCCAATCAGGCCGTCGTCGCGGAACAGGTAGTACACGCTGCCGGTAAATTCGTTGGTACCGCTCTTGGTTACTGCGTTGATGCTCGCGCCGTTGAAGTTAGATTGGGCCACATCATACGGCGAGATGTTGATCTGAAATTCTTCGATGGTCTCAATGGAGATCACCTGGTTTCGGGCCGGCAGGCCGCTGGGGTTGAGGCCAAACTCATCGTTGGCGGGCACATTGTCGATGGTCAGGTTGTTGTACCGGTTATTCTGACCAGCCACGGAAAGCTCCTGGCGAGCCTTATCCACGACCACTACCCGTGGGTCGAGGCGAGCGAAGTCGTTCAGGGAGCGGGAGATCGTCGGATAGTTTTCGATCTGGTCGCGCGTAATGGTGGTCATCGTGCCTTTCATATCGGGGCCGAATTGACCAGCCGTAGCGATGTCCCCGACCACCTCCAGCGTGCCTAGCTGGGCGGAACCGCTCTGCAGCTGTGCGTTCAGGTCGAACTCGTCCGACAAGTTGATGAAGATCTCGTTGAACTGATCCCCCTGGAATCCGCTCTTTGTGACAGTAATCGTGTACGGACCGCCCACGCGCAAGCCTTTCGCGCGATAGCGTCCGCTTTCCTGAGTCACCGCCGTCTTGGCGGTGCCGGTTGGCTCGTGAACTATCAGCACCTCAGCGTTAGCCACGGGAGCGCCGGATTCATCGGTGACAACACCCGCGATGCTGGATGTCGAGAACTGTGCGTAGGCTGGGGCTGCCAACAGGAATGCGGCCGCAGCGATAAGCAGCGATTTATAGAGTCTCATGGTGTGCCTCGTCTCTGAAAACAGGTCAGTTTGGGTTGCCCGTGACGCCTGGGGCGAAACCGGAGATAGTTGTTGTTATTGGTTCCGGTCCAGCTCAACCGAGGTTGAACGCCGCCATTTTACGAAGAATTGTTATCGTTTTGTTAAAACGCACAGAAGAATGTGCAATCGTTGCTCAAAGCGTCTGCAGAGCACTGATTTTCCAGCAGAAAGCATGACCAATGACCTACGAAAAAAGTCCGCGCGATGAACCGCTGAAGCGCGCGCAGGCTACCCCATCACCCAATGGCCGGGCCAGCCCCCCTGAGGCGGCCGAACTACCAGGCTTTCGCAGCGGCTCGCGAGCATTTTAGCGGTGGGGTCGTGCTCGGAAAGCTGTGAAAAACCTGTCACGGCGAGCTGGAATTCTCCTTCCAAATACCACGACAGGGCGCGGTCGAACCGCCGCAGGTGCCGCTCTTCCGCCAGGGCCGGGTTATCCAGCACCTGGTAGAGGCCCACCGGCTGATCTTTGCCCCTGACCGCCACGCGGTCGATCTGCCGGATCGGATAGCTGCCGGTCAGCGCACCCAGCGTCAGCTCGGAGATCATGAGTCGCGCTCGATATTGTTTGCTGGCGCTTTCAATCCGGGCCGCGAGGTTCACGGTGTCGCCGATCACCGTGTAGTCCATCCGTCGAGCGGACCCGATGTTGCCGACCACCACCTCACCGGTGTTCAGCCCAATACCGATATCGATGGCGTGGTGCCCGCGCTCCACCCGGCGTTGGTTCAGAGCCTCCAGCCTGTGAAGCATGTCCAGCGCCGCCTTGACCGAACCGTCCGCGTCGGTAGGCCCGGGAAACGGCACGCCGAACGCCGCCATCACCGCGTCGCCGATGTATTTGTCGATCACCCCGCCCTGCTCGCTGATGGCCTCCGCCATCTCGGCGAAATACTCGTTGAGCATGGCGACGGTCTGGCGAGCCCCGATGCGCTCAGACATCGAGGTGAATCCCCGGATGTCGGAAAACAGCACCGTCACCTTCTGCTGCGTGCCGCCGAGACTTGCGCCGTGGTCCGACAGCAGGCGGTCAGCCACCGTGTGCGGCACGTAGCGCGACAGCGTGGCGCGCACCCGCTTCTCCTCAGAAAGATCCTCCAGTACCAGCATCGAGCCGATGGTGTGGTCCTCCAGATCCGCCAGCGGCACGCGTACGAGATTGACCGAGTGACGCTTGCCGTCGTCCAGCACAATCTCCTGATCCGGCAGATAGAGCTCCGTGTCGCCGGCCGCAATCGCCTCCAGCCACTGGTTCTCTGAGCTGAGTACCGCATCGAGCCGCTGGCCCACCAACTCGTCCGATGCCGCCAGCAGCCGCTGCGCGGCCGCGTTGGCTTTCACCACGCCGCCGTCGCCATCCAGCGTGATCACCCCGTTGGTCAGGCTGCGCAGGATGGACTCGTTGTAGTTCTTCATCCGGTTCAGGTCGGCAAACAGCTGTGCATTCACCAGCGCCACCGACGCCTGCGCCGCAAAAGCCCGCAGCCGGCCGGCGTCATCCCGGGTGAACCGTCCGTCCAGCTTGTTGATCGCCTGGATCACCCCGATGGTGTCACCCGCCCGGCTGGTAATCGGCACACACAAAATGTTCCGGGTGACATAGCCCGTCATCTCGTCAAACCGCCGATTGAACTTCGGGTGTTTGTACGGGTCGTCCACCGTCAGGCTTTGGCCCGAGCGAAACACCTGTCCGGCGATGCCTTCGTCCGCCGGAAACCGGAGCTCTTGAGCTTCGCCTTCCGCGACCTTCGACCAAAGCTCGTCGGTGCGCGGGTCGTGCAAAAACAGGCTGACGCGGTCAGCACCGACAAACGACCGGGTAGTCGCCACAATCATGGTGAGCAGCTGGTCGAGCTGCAGCTCGGTGGCCAGCGCCAGCGAAACGCGGAACAGCTCCGCCTGCTCTTCGCTCGCCCGTTTGAGAGTGCCGATCATCTGGTTGGTCTTGCGCGCAATCAGGCTGAACTCATCACGCGTTACCACCGGCACCACCGTATCCAGCCGCCCGCGAGATACGTCGCTTAAGCCCGCAATCTGCAGGCTCAGCATGTACCGAAGGTTGTTGCCGTAAGACCACATCAGCCGCAGCGACAGCGCCAGTACCGTCAGCAGGATAAAGCCGATGTCGATAAACACGGCACGGCGGAGAAAGGCGTGCGACTCGCGATCGACGTTGTCGATGATGAAGTCGATGTCCTTGATCAGCACCAGCGCCGTCACCAGCCCGGTGAAAATGGCGATGCCGAAGAAGATCACCACCAGGCGGCGGGTGATGGGGAAGATGCGCTGCTCTGCGCCCGCTGATGCCGGCGGCGGCGGCGTTCGCCGCTCCCGCCGCAGGCCATTATCCAGGCCAGCAAAGATGCCGAACGCAAAGCAGCCGATCAGCACCTTGAAACCCGACTCCAGCGGGAAGCCAAACCAGAAGTGGTTGTATAGCGCGATGGCAATCCCGGCGACCGTGAACAGCGCCAGGTCGATCAAAAACTGCAGCACCGATCGGCCAAAGGGGTCGTCGGGCCGCATCAGCTTTTCTTCCAGCAGCAGCTTCAGCGCCAGCACGCTGGCAAACGCCACGCCGAAAGTCGCCAGCACCACCAGCGGGTTGAGCGACTCTACAAACGGACAGACGCGGGTGCCGTAGAAGCTTAAGGTGATGATCGCCAGCAGGTAATACGCCAGCGCCAGCTTCTGGTCGAACGGTTTGACCTGCGCCGCCGCTTTGACAAATTCGCCGGTGACCGCCACGTGCTCTCCTCGCTTCCCCAGCCAGTATAACGCCGCCCACGGCGTGGCTCCTCAGGCGCGGTTGCTCGAGTCTCTGCGCGGCCCGGAATCCGGAGGTCGGGCTAACCCTGAATCGAGAGCTGGGTGAGCGTCTGCTGGTAGGCGTCGCGGAACGGCTGGAGCCGCTCGGCGTAGGGCGCGGATCGCCCCACCGAGCCTTGATGGATCGGCTGGCGGACCTGCAGGTCGCTGCTTGTGAGCACCTCGTTGCGACGCTCAAAGAAGCGGGCGCAATCGTCCGACCACTCAAGCCCTAGGGATTCGAGCAGCTGACGCGCAACAACGTCGAAATCCGCGGTCAGCGCTTCGTAGCGGACGGGCACGATTGCCGACGAACCGCAGCGCTCCTGCCACTGCCCCATCAGGTAATCGTGCAGCGCATGCAGTCGCCCGATGTCGTGCAGGTTGAGCAGCAGGTTAGGCAGGGAAAACGCCGCGGTGAACATCGACCACGCCGTGTCCTGCGGGTCGCGCTGCGTGTGGATCACGTGGCCGTTGGGAAACAGCGCGCACGCGGGCCCAACCAGCGAAAAGTTGAACGGCATCTTGTCGACCACGCGCTGCGACTCGGGTACCCCTAGCTCGTGCGCGCGGCGAAGGTAATCTTCGGCCGTCTTTTGAAGCGTATCCGGCGCCAGATCAAACGCGTCCAGCGTTGTGACGGCGGTGTTCGGAGCTGAACCGTCCGCAGTTCCCGCCACCTGGGCGGCCGCCAGACGGGCGCTCACCAGGTTGCTCAGAATTCGGCGTTCCCCAACCGAATGCACCTCGGGGTGAGCGTCCAGAACCTGCGCCAGCAGCGTTGACCCGCTGCGCGGCATGCCGACCACAAAAATGGGTGCCGAGCTGGCGTGTTCGCGCTCACGCAGCTCGGCCATCCTCTCGGGCGTAAAGCTGGCCACGTAGTCGGGCGCCATCTCGATCTGGCGCGTCAGGGCCCGGGACTGGCCCGGATCGCGCAGCAGCTCACGCGCCTGCTCAAAGGCGGTAAACGCCTCGTCATGGCGGCCGAGCTGATCGAGACAGCGGGCCTGCGCCACCTTGAGATTGGCATGCTGAACCTTTGTCAGCTCGCCAAAGTCCTGCGCCATCACCTCGAGCCAGTGCGCCGGGTCAGCCTCCGGGTCGCGGGAGAAAAACAGATACACCGAGCTGAGGCGCGGCTCCGCGGCTTGGGCTTTGAGGTAAAGCTCCCGAGCCTGAGCCAGCTCCCCGATCGCGAGCGCCAGGTCGGCCTCCCGCGCGGTGAGCAGCGGTTCATCGGGGTTGGCGGCGCGCAGCGAGCTGAGCAGCGAGCGAGCTTCCGCCGGCAGAGCGCTGGCCCGCAGCATGTCCACCACCGCCACGCCGGCCTGCCAGGTGGGCGGCGGCAGTTGCGCAAGCGCCTGCAGGGTTTCCCGAGCCCAGGCCGGCTGCTCGATCCGCAGGGCCAGCTGTGCCGCGGCAAACTGGATGGAATACTCCTCCGCTGCCGCAGCCTGCAGGTCCTGCATCTGCGCCATGGCGCTGGCAAAGCCACGGGTTTTCAGCGCCGTGTCGATGTTCTCCAGCGCCACCTGAACAGCAGCGGGCGTCATGCGTTACGCGATCCGACGTGGGGACAGTCCGTCGCGGACGTCACAGCAGGCTGGCCACCGCTTCACGCTCTTCGCGCAGCTCGGCTTCCGTCGCGTCCATCCGAGAGCGGCTGAACTCGTCGATCTCAAGCC
The DNA here is from genome assembly GCA_038747195.1 of Pseudomonadota bacterium. Lineage (GTDB taxonomy): Bacteria > Pseudomonadota > Gammaproteobacteria > Xanthomonadales > SZUA-38 > JANQOZ01. The sequence continues at coordinate 3,033 of JBCDKA010000135.1, read as the reverse complement.
CCTGCACAATCTCAAAGTCGCCGTCGCGGCACACACACGGGTAAGAGTAGATGATGCCCTCTTCGATGCCGTAGCTGCCGTCCGCCGGCACCGCCATCGACACCCAGTCACCCTCCGGCGTGCCCAGAGCCCAGCTGCGCATATGGTCGATGGCTGCTGAAGCGGCCGACGCTGCGCTGGAAGCGCCGCGGGCCTTGATGATCGCGGCGCCTCGCTGCTGCACTACCGGAATGAAGGTATCCCGATACCAGTCCTGGTCCACCATGCCGGCTGCCGCCTGCCCGTCCACCGTCGTATCGCTGATGTCCGGATACTGGGTCGCCGAGTGGTTGCCCCAGATGGTCATGCGGTGGATCTTGCCGTGATGTGTGCCGGTCTTTTCCGCCAGCTGTGCCAGCGCCCGGTTGTGGTCGAGGCGGGTCATGGCGTGGAAATTGCGCGGGTTGAGATCCGGCGCGGCGGCGCGGGCGATGAGCGCGTTGGTGTTGGCGGGGTTGCCGACAACCAGGACCCGTACGTCGCGGCTGGCGCCCGCGTTGAGCGCCGCACCCTGCGGCCCGAAGATTTTGCCGTTTTCAGCCAGCAGGTCTGACCGCTCCATGCCGGGACCGCGCGGCTTGGCGCCCACCAGCAGCGCAAAGTCGGCGCCGGCAAAAGCCTCGCCCGCATCAGCGGTGGCAACCACACCCTCGAGCAGCGGGAACGCGCAGTCGTTGAGCTCCATGACCACGCCGTTCAGCGCGTCCAGCGCCGGCGGGATCTCCAGCAGCTGCAAAATCACCGGCTGATCGGGGCCGAGCATGTCGCCGGCGGCAATGCGAAAACACAGCTGATAGCCAATCTGACCCGCTGCCCCGGTGATGGCAACACGAACCGCCTGTTTCATGATCTTGAGCTCCTGGCAAAAGCCCCATTTTAGCACCGCCCTTCCCTTCTGGGAGCACCTGGCGACCGGCAAAAGGCCGCAAGCGCCATGACCGCCACGGGGGGATGCATTATGCTAGCGCTCCATGAAAGGCCACCTGGGTCTCGACCTTGCCCTCCCACGATTCGTTCTCTCAACCCTGGAACCGTTCCAGGACCCGCTCACCATTCGGCGCCTGGTTACTTTCGTTGACGCTGCTGGCCAGCGTGCTGCCCGGGGGCCACGTGGAGAGCGCTGACCGCGTTTCCGGCTCTCGTTTTGCGACCCGTTCCGAGGTGCTGGCATTGAACGGCATGGCCGCCACCTCCCAGCCGCTAGCGACCCAGGTGGCGCTGGACGTGCTGAAAGCCGGCGGCAACGCGGTGGACGCAGCCATTGCCGCCAACGCTTTGATGGGCCTGGTGGAACCCACCGGTAACGGCATTGGCGGAGACCTGTTTGCGCTGGTCTGGGACGCTGAGTCCGAGGAGCTGATCGGCCTGAACGCCAGCGGTCGCTCCCCCAAAGGCCTGACGCTCCAGTGGTTGCTTGACAACAACTACCGCTCCATCCCGTCGCGCGGGCCGCTGCCCGTATCCGTTCCGGGCGCGGTGGACGGCTGGTTTATGCTCCATGAGCGCTTCGGAACCCGCCCGATGCCGGAACTGCTGGCCCCGGCGATCCGCTACGCGCGCGAAGGCTTTCCGGTGAGCGAGGTGATCGCCCGAACCTGGGCCCAGTCGGTCCCGCTGCTGGACGCCTATCCCGGCTTCGTCGAACAGTTCACCATCAACGGCAAAGCACCCCAGACAGGTGAGGTCTGGCGCAACCCCTATCTGGCGAAAACGCTGGAGATCATCGCGCGCGACGGTCGCAACGGGTTTTACAAGGGCCCGGTCGCGAAGACCATGGCCGACTACGTTCAGGAACAGGGCGGCTTTCTGTCGGAAGCGGATCTCGCCGATCACCGCAGCACCTGGGAGACCCCGGTCTCCACCAGCTATCGCGGCTATGACGTCTGGGAGCTGCCGCCGAGCGGCCAGGGAATCGCCGCGCTGCAGATCCTGAATATTCTTGAGGGCTTTGATATTCGGTCTTTCGGGTTCGGCTCGGTGGACCATCTGCACTACTTCATCGAGGCCAAGAAGCTGGCGTTTGAGGACCGGGCGCGGTTCTATGCCGACCCGGCGTTCTCGTCGGTCCCGGTGAAGGGTTTGCTGTCCAAAGACTATGCCGGCGACCGGCGCGAGCTGATCAAAGCCAGCGAAGCCGGCGCCCGCTACCGGGCCGGCAACCCGGTGCTGGAGGCTGGCGACACCATCTACCTAACCACCGCCGATCGGCACGGAAATATGGTGTCGCTGATCCAGAGCAACTACCGAGACATGGGATCGGGCATGACCCCGCCCGGGCTGGGATTTATCCTGCAGGACCGCGGCGAGCTGTTCAGCCTCGATCCGGAGCACCCCAACGCCTACGCACCCGGCAAGCGGCCGTTTCACACCATCATCCCCGCGTTTATCACGCGCGACGGCAAACCCTGGGTCAGCTTTGGCCTGATGGGTGGGGCAATGCAGCCGCAGGGCCACGCGCAGATTGTCATGAACCTGATCGACTTCGACATGAACCTGCAGGAGGCGGGTGACGCACCGCGGCTACGTCATCGGGGTTCGTCGCAGCCCACCGGTGAACTGCGCCGCGGATCGGGTGTGGTGAACGTGGAAACTGGCTTCGGCAACGCCGTGATCCGCGGCCTGAAGCGCCGCGGCCACGACGTTCGATTTGAGGCCGGCATCTTTGGGGGCTACCAGGCGATCGCCAAAGATCCGGACACCGGCGTGTACCGGGGCGCTTCCGAATCGCGCAAAGACGGGCACGCGGCCGGCTACTGATCCAGTTGATGCCAGCGCAACATAAAACAACAAGAGGGAGACAATCGATGAATCATCAACCACGCGGATGGATGAGCGCTGCTGGAGCCGCGCTTCTCGCCTTGATCCTGGGCATCACCCAGGCCGTTGCGCAGGACAACAGCAAGCTGCTGCGCCGCTCCGACAGCGGTGAGCGGATCCGGATTCTGGACGCTGTTTACGGTCAGGACGAACGCATCTGCCGAGCGCTGGATGCCG
>JBCDKA010000134.1:0-10978 GCA_038747195.1 Pseudomonadota bacterium | reverse complement strand
GTTGTCGTTGCCGTGGGACTCCTGTGGCGTTTCGCCGGCGGCCCGTTCCTGGGACTGATGGGCGCGCAGTGGCTCACCATGGGGCTGTGGGTCTATCCGCGCCTGGATGGGGTGAAATCGGGCCGCGACCTGCTGCTGAGGGTGGAACAGGCGCTTGGGCCTAATACGCCACTGGCGCTGGTGGACTGGAAAGAGCAAACGATCCTGCAGTCGCGCCGGCCAACCACCAATTTTGGCTTTCTTGTGCCCGTTGAGGATCAAGCTAAAGCCGCCGTCAACTGGCTCGCGGCCAATCCCAACGGTAAGGTTTTACTTCAAAAAAAAGATCTATTTTATTGTTTTGAAAAGGGTTTATCGGTCGATCTAGGCATTGCACATCGGCGCGAATGGCGCCTGGTGGGGCCCGAGAACGTCAGCTGCTCACTGTCTGAGGTGGCGACGGCCACCGCGATTGAGCAGCATCAGATTACGGCCGTACAAGATGGGTAGCGCGATGGTACCGGCAATCAGCGGCGCTTTGTCGAGGTGCATTGCGTAGATCAGATTCAGGGTGCTGCCCCAGAAGCTGAGGTGCCAGAAATACCACGGTACCACCAGCGCCTTTTCTTTCTCCGAGCTCAGCCACTGCAGTAAAAAGCGGGACCCAAACACGGCTGCGCCGGCAAACCCCAGGACCGTCCACCACAAAGAGTCCGCATAAAGCCAGCCACCGACCAGCGGATCCAACAGCGGCTGGAGAAAGCCCCGCCCTCCCTGCTCACACTCATTCATGACCGGCCATCTCCGCACGTTGCGTTGCCGAAAGCGGGAATCGCCGGCGGCGGAGCCAGCGAACCCCCAGCATGTCGACGATACCGACCCAAAGCCGGTTTCCTACGCCATATTTGGAGACCCCCGCCTGGCGGGGTCGGTGGTTCACCGGCAAATTGATAATGCCAACCCCCTGGGCAGCAAACAGCGCCGGGAGGAAGCGGTGCATATGATCAAACTGCGGCAGCAGCAGAAAGTCGTGTCGACGAAAGAGTTTGAGCGAGCAACCGGTATCCGGACAGTTGTCCTTCAGCGCCCATTGGCGGATCCCGTTGGCGACCCGCGACGACAGACGTCGAATAAAACTGTCTCTACGGTTGACCCGGTTGCCTGCGACCAGCACCGGCTCTTTGGCGGCTTGCGCTGCTTCCAGCAGAGTCGGAATATCAGCCGGATCGTTTTGCAGATCACCGTCCAGAGTGGCAATCAGTGAACCGCTGGCGGCCGCAATCCCGGTGCACAGCGCCGCGGACTGCCCCGCGTTTCTTGGATGGGTAACCACCACAATCCCGAACTCGTCGCGGAGTCGACTAAGGACAGGCCCGGACTCGTCGCTGCTACCGTCGTCCACCAGCACCAGCTCAAAGTCGACCCGATCCTGCAAAGCGGCAAATACCTGCTTGACCAGCGGCTCGAGGTTATCGCTTTCGTTATAGACCGGAATAACTACCGATAGGTCCATGTCCTGCTCCACCCTGCATGTCTCGGGCGCAACCCGATTCCTTCGGAGGCGCAAAGTACGCTGGATGTTCGAACATGTCCACAGGGGGTGTTTACTGGAGGTTTTTTTGCTATGGTAGGCGGCTTTGTTGGTTAACGGAAAGCCGCCATGAAAGTCTTGTCATCGCTCAAGTCAGCCAAACAGCGCCACCGCGACTGCAAGGTGGTCCGCCGTCGCGGCAAGCTGTTTGTCATCTGCAAATCCAATCCGCGGTTTAAGGCGCGCCAGCGCTAAGCCAGCGGCGGGCTCTGTGTGAAGAGCCCTTAGATTTGTTCGAAGGAAATCCTGCCTCGGCAGGATTTTTTTTGCGTGGCGGTTTCGTGGACCGTGCGGCGTTAGGACACTAGAGGGAGCGAAACAGTCCGACCGACTGCGGCCCGTCAAAATCCGGGAATATTTGATCGACGCTACTGCTGCCGGCGCGGTTGATCAGCATGTCGCTGAGCACCGTACGAAAATCGGTTGTGACGTCCAGATCACCTCGATCCAGGTTCTGCGGCTGCAGCCCGGGCCAGTCGGCGATGACCTGACCACCGTTGACACCGCCGCCCATGGCAAACATTACCGAGCCATGCCCGTGATCGGTACCCTCGGAGGCGTTCTCCGCCAAGCGGCGACCAAACTCGGTCATCGTGATAACCGTGATGCCACTCATAGCGTCTCCCATATCCGCATGAAAGGCCGCCATACCCTGCGCGAGACTCGTCGCCAGCGGCCCCAGCTCGTCCACCTGGCGGTCGTGATGGTCCCAGCCGTTAATATCAACGGCCGCCATTTCGAGCCCCAGATCCGCCTTGATCAGCTTCGCCAGCTGTGACATCTGCACGCCGAACGTATCGTCAGGGTACTGCGCACCGTTTTCGGTCGGAATGGACAGTGGGTCGGCGGCTGCGAGCAGGTCGACCGATCCGAGAATGCTCCCCGCGACGAGATCCAGCGATTGCTGCTGGTCGAACATGGCGGTGATGTTTTCGCGAATCGCGGGCAGCCATTCCTCTGGCGCGGCGAGCGCATAGTCATCCAATTGTTTGACCCCCACGCTCGGCACCGGCCCGCGAAGCGACAGCGGCAGCGCGTTCCCAAAGCCTACGGCGCTGAAAGTCTCGGGCGTGCCGCCGCTCACTTCCGCGAGATAACGATTGAGCCAGCCGTCTGCCACGACGTTTTTCTCCAGCACCCCTTTTTCCATAAAGTCCTGCGCGTCAAAGTGCGATCGCGAGTCCCCCGGTGAGCCCGCAGCATGGACCACCCCAAGGGCGCCTGACTCATAGAGCGGCAGCAGCGGACTGAGCTGGGGGTGAAACCCAAAAAACCCATCCAGATCCAGCGCGCCGCCCGCGGTCCCAGGCTCACCGATGGCCAGCGTTGGTCGCGCGTCAAAATACGGTCCTTCGGTGTACGGAACCACCAGATTCAGCCCGTCAGCCGCGCCACGCTGGAAAATCACGATCAGCAGGTCTCGGTCGCTGGCCGCCTTCTCCGCCGGGGAGCCAAAAACCAGCTGAGGCCCTAGCGCCGGTATGCCCGCCAGCCCTGCCAATGACAAGAATTGTCTTCTACGCATGCTCGTGCTCCTCAGCGATTCTGAAAGTAGCGGGACGCCAGCGAGCTGGCGAGAACGGCTCTGGCGGAAGCCACGGCCTTACTCAGGCTCAGCGGCACCGTTGCCGGCTGCCCACCGGCGGCCAGCGCGATGAGCGCCGCACGATCGGCGGGCCCAACCTGCCGGTGGAGGAACTGCTCAAGTACCCGATCCACGATCTCCGCCGGCGTTCGGGCGCTGCCGAGCAGGTCCAGCATGCTGATCGCAAAAAAATCTGCCATGACCGGTTCGCGGCCACCATCTCGCACGCCACCATCAACGCGGGTACTCGCCGGAACCTCGCCAAAGGCGACGGAATAACCGAGGTTCCACCGACTGAGCAAGGCGTTTGTGTTGAGCCAGTCGCCTTCCTGGTCGCCGTAGCCGGTCGGCTCCGCGGCAAAGAACGGAATCTGCCCCAGATTCTCGAGCTGACGGAAGATCACCGAAAAATAGTCGCTGCCCTCAACGGGCTGAAGGCTGCGAACCATCCCACCGACAAGCTCGGTCGGACGCCGAAACTTTTGATTTTCGCTTGCCCGGAACTCGTCGGAGAGGATCAGGGTTCTCAGCACCGGGACCATGTCACCACCGCTTGCCGCGAAAGTGTCGGCGACCCGACTCACCAGAGAAACAGGCGGGTCGTCCGCAACGAATCGGCGGCACAGCTTGCTGGCCAGAAACTGTGCGGTCGACGGGTCGGCGAGCAGTAAATCCAGCACCTGTTCGCCGTCCTCGATGCCGCCGCCGGCGGGAATATCGATGCCCAGCACACGCTTACTGCCGACATCGTGGTTTCCTTCACTGAAGACGAACACCTCTTCCGTGCGGGCGTCGATCGTCCAACCGGTGAAACAACGAGCGACTTCGATGACGTCGGTTTCGGTATAGCCGCCGTCGACACCCAGCGTGTGCAGCTCCATCAGCTCTCGAGCGTAGTTTTCGTTGGGCCCAAAGCGAGTGTTGGAGAAATTGTCCAGGTAGTAGAGCATCGCCGGGCTACGGGCATTCGCTCGGAGCAGGTTATCGAAGCGGCCCAGCGCGAACGGTCTGACGTTATCCCGATCATCGACGGTTTTGAGATACTGAACCGGGCCGTCGAGAATGAACACGTTGAAGTGATTGGTCCAAAACTCGACCATCACTTCAAACAGCTGCCGGGGGCTGAATAGTTGTCGAGCAATCGTGGCGACGATCAGCTCAGACACCGGATCAAAGGTGTCGTCCTCGAGGCGTTCAAAGATCTCCGCATAGCTCATCGCCAGGCTCGGAAACAGGTCGACCAGCAGGTCCTCCAAGAACGTGTTGTCGATCTGCTCGGCGTTGAGCTGATAGTCCAGGTAGCCTTCGAATCCTAGCTCAAGCGCAAACTCCAGATCGGGCCCGGCGATACCAAAGGAGGTTCGGTTCAGCAGGTGAACCAGACTTTGCTGAACGCTGTCGCCGATCGCTTTTCGGCGCGGCTCCGGGCGCTTGGCCTGCGCGGTACGCCATTGCTGTAGGTGGTGATCGATACGGCTGGCAGCGATGACCGCTGCGATCCGCTGGCCGTCAAAGCCCGCCTCACGGGTGCCCATGGATCGGTTCATCATGTTCATTGGCTCTGCTCACAAAGGCTGGTCAGATACAGGCGATCGAGTGGAATCTGGCCGGACTGCTGCGCGTTGCTGGCGTTAAACCAGGCGGTGGCCCGCTCGCAGCTCGAAAAATCGACCGTCAGCTCGCCCCAAACGGGTTTATCGACCGGATCGGACGCATTCATCACCCCACCGGTTGCGCTCAGCATCTCCAGCGTCGCGCGGCCCTCGCTGGGCGTGCCGCTGCCGACCAGCCAGAGCTGCTCGCCGCTGGTGAAGTCGAAGGTAAACCAGTACGCCACCAAGACGTTTGTGGCGGGTACGAATTCAAACAGCAGCCCCTGGCCGGCCGCAGCGGGATTGAACCAGCCCGCCGAAATGCGGTTGTCGATCGCAAACGCCGGTAACTCGTCGAGAATCTGCAGCCCGCCGCGCATGCCTGCTTCCGCGTCACTAAAAAAGAAATACTCGCCCGGCGGATCGATTACAGCGAGCTCGAGCTGGTCGCCAGGGGCAAGCCGCTCGCTGGGCAGCCCGCTGATTTCGGTGCCAGCCTCCGCTGCGATTCGGTGGCTGCCTTCGACCACGCGGAACAGGAGCGTGTCGCCGGCGCGCGCTTCCACGACCTCCGGAACAAACCGGTTGTTTAGGACAGACACCTCAAACGTTACCGCCGCAGCCATCGGCGCCGCCGCGATCAGCAGCACGGAAAGCAACATCCAGCCGACGAGTCGCACGCGCATCATTGGCCTGCTCCCTCGCTGCATTCAACCACCGGCGTAAGTCGCTCTAGCGTAATGGTCCCGCTGCTGGTTCCCGTGTACGCGAACTGCCCGGCTGTACAGCTGCTGAAACTCAGCTCGGCGGTGCCCCAGCTCTCGTTGACCGGCACGGTATCCGGTGAGTTGAGCGCACCGCCCCGGGTCAACGTGAGTTCCAGCGTGATGGGCTGTTGATCGAGGGTGCCCGATCCAGTGAGCCAGAGCTGAGAGCCGCCCTCGGGTGCGAACGTAAACCAGGCGACAAACGCCTGGTTGCTGTCGGGGATGAGATGAATCACAAATCCCTGCCCGTCTTGCTCCGGATTCCACCAGGTGCCGTTCAGGCCGGTTTGCAGCGCCGGCGCTGCCTGCACGGTAGTGCCGACCAGCAGAACGAGGAAAAGAATCAGGCTTCGCATCAGCACACTCCCGTGGTTTCGGTGGTTCAACGCAGCAGCGACCCAGATGGTTGACACGAATCGTTCTCGTGACGCCGGATCCATGTTGTCTCGGCGGATGAAAAGGCGCGGGAAGTTGTACTGCATCGATCCCAGCCTAAACCAAACCCTGCTCCAAAGCCGCGATCAAAACCTCAAATGTGAACCCTGTGCAGCCATGGGGGCGGCAATTTGCTAGAATTTCGCGCGATTACCCACGTCTTTTGGGGAGGCTGTCATGATAAAAAACCAACGAACGGGCCGCCTGTCGGCGCTCGTCAGCGGGTGCGCGCTTTTGCTTGCCGCCGCCGGTGCCGGCGCACAAGATGCGGTCCGCAAGGACGTCCTGCTCATCGACCGGATGGCCAAGACCGCCCATATGAGCGTGCCGGTCAACGGCCTGACCATGGATGAGGTGGTTCAAAAATTCGGTGAGCCAGCCAATCGGTATGGCGCCGTCGGAGATCCGCCTATCGCTCGCTGGATCTACGACAACTTCACGGTCTACTTCGAGTACCAGCGGGTCATTCACTCGGTCATCAATCGCGCCACCCAAAGCGAAACTGCGCCGCCGCAGAACTGACCAGTGGGCCACTGCGGTTGCCGCGGCAACCGCATCAGGGACGGAATACGGATGCTGAATCAGCCCACAGTCGAAGCACGATGGCGGCTGCCGGCCGAATGGGAGCCTCAGGATGCAACGCTCCTCGCCTGGCCCTATGAAGGGTCGGACTGGACACCGGTGCTCCGCTACGCGCAGCGAACCTACCGCGAGCTGATTGCTGCCATTCGCCGCTATCAGCCCGTTGTGCTGTGTATCCGTGGCGAAGACCTCCTCACCGAAGACTGCTGGTCCGATCCGGGCGGCAAACACCCCGTTATTGTGGTGCCCACGGAATATGACGACACCTGGCTGCGGGATACGGCGCCCCTGACGCTATTTGATGATCTCGGCCGGCCGGCCTGGGCTAACTTCGTGTTTGACGGCTGGGGCGGGCGAAGCCACCACCCGCTCGACGCATCGCTGGCGTCACGGCTGTGGGCTGAACCACAGTTCAACAAGCTGCCCTTCCAAAACTACCCCTACGTCATGGAGGGAGGAGCCATCGATTCCGACGGCATGGGCACCGTCATGACGACCACCCGCTGCTGGCGCAGCCGGGATACCGATTTCAGCAAGCGGAGAATCGCCGCGAATCTCGGGCTGCACCTGGGTGCAGAGCGCGTGCTGTGGCTGGACCATGGCGAGCTGCTCGGCGACGATACGGACAGCCATATCGACATGCTCGCCCGGTTCGCCCCGGACAACACGATCATCTATCAGGGCTGCCAGCTTCCGTCTGACCCTCATTATCCCTTTATGCAGTCGATGCGGGCCCAGCTGGAGACGTTCCGGACGCTCTCGGGCAAACCCTATCGACTTCTCGAACTGCCGATGCCGTCGCCGGTCGGCACCGGGCGCTATCGCTGCCCGGCCACCTACGCCAATTTCCTGGTGTTGAACAACGCTGTGCTGATGCCCACCTATGGTGACGAGGAACATGATCAGCAGGCTTCCCGAGTGATCAGCACCGCATTTCCGGGCTTTGAGGTCGTCGGCATCGACTGTCGGGTTTTGATTACCCAGGGGGGCGCCGTGCACTGCGCCACCATGAATCTACCCCTTGGCGCACTCAGGCATTGATCACCCGCAAAACACTCAAGGTGGCGCTGCTTCAGCTCGGAGCAGGCGCCGGCCAGGAGCAGGCTCGCGTCGCTGCCGAGCGCGCACTGGCCGAAGCGGCGGAGGCTGGAGCCACGCTCGCGCTACTGCCGGAACTGCACCTGCATCACTACTTCTGCCAAACCCACAGCCTCGCGAACTTTGCGCTCGCTGAGCCCCTGCCTGGTCCTTACAGCGACTGGCTGGGCGAGCAGTCGACCCGCCATGGCCTGGTGATCGTCGGCTCGACGTTCGAACGCCGCGAGCCGGGGCTGTATTTTAATACCGCAGTGGTGACCGACGCCGATGGCCAGGTTGCCGGCTGTTATCGAAAGCAGCACATTCCCGATGACCCGGGTTACCACGAGAAGTACTACTTCACGCCGGGCGACGGCGAGCTCACCTGCATCGAGACCAGCGTCGGACGCCTCGGCGTTTTGGTGTGTTGGGATCAGTGGTTTCCCGAGGCAGCCAGGATTCTCGCGCTCGATGGTGCCGATCTGTTGCTTTACCCAACGGCAATCGGCTGGGACAGCGCAGATGATGGTGATGAGCAGGCGCGGCAGCACGATGCGTGGCAAACGGTGCAGCGCGGCCACGCCATTGCCAACGGACTGCCGTTACTCGCCTGTAATCGGATTGGCCAGGAGTCAGCCGGTGAAATGCCCGGTCAACGGTTCTGGGGTGCCTCGTTTGTTGCCGGCCCCCAGGGTGAGGTGCTGGCCCGCGCGAGCCACGACCAGCCGGAAACCGTTTTGGCCACCATCGACTGGCGGCGGCGGGACGCCGTAAGACGGGTATGGCCCTTTTTTCGTGACCGGCGGATCGACCGCTACTCCCCCATACTCCAGCGGACCGCAGGATGAGCACCGAAACCACCACACCCACCGTGTCTCCGGAGCTGGCTGACCAGCCGTTGGTGGTTGTGACCAGCGGTGACGTTGAGTACACGCTGCTGGGCACCGCGCACGTCTCGAAGCGCTCCGTCGAAGCGGTTAAGGCCTTAGCGCAGCAGCAAGTGTTTGACGCCATCGCCGTGGAGCTGTGCCAGAGTCGCTATGACGCGCTGACCAAGCCCGACTCGTGGCAGAAGACCGACCTTTTCAAAATTATCCGCCAGGGGAAAGCCGGGCTGGTGGCGGCCAACCTCGCGCTGGGCGCCTATCAGCGTCGACTGGCGGACCAATTTGGGATTGAACCCGGCGCGGAGATGAAGCAGGCGCTCGAGGAGGCCACCACGCTTGAGCTGCCCCACCTGCTGGTCGACCGGGACATCGGGATAACCCTGAAACGGGTGATGGGCGCGGTCGGCTTTTTCGACAAGCTCGGCATCTTCGGCGGCCTGATCACCAGCCTGGTCACGCGGGAAGAAATCTCCGAGCAGGATATTGAGCGACTCAAAGAAGGCGACATGCTCGAGAATACCTTCGCTGAGTTCGCTGAGAATTCCGAACCGCTTTACCGAGCACTGATCGAGGAACGGGATCACTATATGGCGGCCGCGCTGCGGCAGCAAAGCGCCGAAAAAGGTGTCCGCAAGGTGCTGGTTGTTATCGGCGCTGGCCACCTGAAAGGGCTGGCCGGAGCACTCGAGCGCGCGGACGCCGAGCCCGCTGAAGTCTTGTCTCGACTCAACGAGCTCCCGCGACGCGGCCAGTGGATCAAGGCTCTTCCCTGGTTGATCACCGCAGTGATCTTGACCGGCTTTGCGATCGGGTTTTCCCGGAGTCCCGAGCTTGGCTGGTCATTGGTGGTATTTTGGGTTTTGATCAACGGAACGCTGGCGGCCTTAGGAGCCGCAGCGGCGCGGGCCCATCCGCTCACGGTGGCCTCGGGGTTCGTCGCAGCCCCCCTCACCTCGCTCAATCCAACGATTGCCGCAGGCATGGTGACCGCTTCCGTGGAGGCCTATCTCAGGCGGCCGAGGGTGGCCGACTTTTCTGCCCTGCGCGACGACGTCACCACACCTTCGGGCTGGTGGCGAAATCGGGTTTCGCGAGTCCTGCTGGTTTTTGTGTTCTCCAACCTTGGCTCCATGCTGGGAACGTGGATCGGGGGCTTCCGAATCTTTGGGGCCCTTAGCTGACATGACCCAAGCGACGCTCAAACTCGGGCAGCACACGCTGCGTGGCCGCGTTCTCTTGGCACCGATGGCCGGTATCAGCGACCAGCCCTTTCGACGCCTGTGTCGACAGCACGGAGCCGCTTTGACCACCTCAGAAATGCTCCACGCCGATCAGCGCCTGTGGCATACCCGAAAATCGAGTCAGCGCATCCGGATGGATGAGGATGAAGAAGTCCGGTCCATTCAGATCGCCGGAGCCGAGCCGGCGATGCTCGCTGACGCTGCCCGCGCGTGTGAAGAACTCGGCGCGCAGCTGGTGGATATCAATATGGGGTGCCCGGCCAAGAAGGTTTGCAACAAGCTGGCGGGATCTGCGCTGCTGACCGACCCGGCGCTGGTTCAGAGGATTCTCACCGCAGTGGTGGGTGCCGTCACTATTCCCGTGACGCTCAAGATCCGAACCGGCCCGTGCCCCGAAACGCGCAACGCTCTGGAAATTGCCGCAATGGCCGAAGATTGCGGCATTCAGGCGCTGGTCATCCACGGCCGGACGCGCGCAGACCGCTTTCGCGGCGAGGCTGAGTACGACACCATCGGCCAGGTGAAAGCGCAGGTGTCCATACCGGTGATCGCCAACGGCGATATCCACACGCCGGAGGACGCGGCGCGCGTGCTGCGGCTGACGGAAGCTGACGGCGTCATGATAGGCCGAGCGGCGCAGGGGAACCCCTGGCTGTTCGCCCAGGTTCAGCGCTTCCTGGACAGCGGTGAACATCTCCCCGGGCCCCAGCCAGACGAGCTGGGCCAAACCCTGGTCCAGCACCTCGCGGCGCTGGAGGATTTTTACGGACCGGTCCTCGGCCCCAGGATCGGGCGCAAACATATCGGCTGGTACCTGCAACGGATTGCCGGGGGAACCGAACTTCGGCAGACTCTGATGCCGCTGACCGAAGGCGTCGCCCAACGCGACCGCATCCGTCAGTGGTTTGAAAACCATCAACCAACGATGGCCGACGCGGCCTGAGCTTATCCATGGGTCTCAAAACACTGCTGTTCAAACCTCGCTGGCAACACAAAGACCCAGCGATTCGCGCGCGCGAGGTGGCGCGATCAGAGGATCCTCGTTTGATCAACGAGCTGTCGCAGATCGCCCGCAGCGACGCTGACCCAGACGTCCGCCTCGCCGCCTCCCGCCGCGTAACCCATCTCGATACCCTTTTTGCGATCGCCAGCCTGGACAGCGCGCCCGCGGTCAGCGGCTCTGCCTGGCGTCAGGTCAGACCTCAGCTGGAGACGTGGCCAGAAGGTGACAGCGCCAGCGTG
>JBCDKA010000133.1:0-10987 GCA_038747195.1 Pseudomonadota bacterium | reverse complement strand
TGTACCCGGCCTGATGAGCGCCTGGCAGGCTGGCCACGTGGCGCTGGCCAACGCACCCGGCTGCGGCGTCGCTGATGACAAGCTCGTCTATACCTACGTACCGGACATGATCCGCTATTTCCTCAACGAGGAACCCATCCTGGCCAACGTGCCGTCCTACCGCTGCAACGTTAAAGACGAACGCGACTACGTACTGACCAACCTGGACAAGCTCGTAGTCAAGCCAGTCAGCGAGTCCGGCGGCTACGGCATGCTCATCGGACCGAAAGCCAAGGTTAAAGAACGCCAGGAATTTGCGGACAAGATTCGGCGGAACCCGCGCAACTTTATTGCCCAACCCATGCTGTCGCTGTCCACCGCCCCGGCGGTGATCGGCGCCAAGGCCGAACCGAGGCATCTGGATCTGCGGCCGTTTATTCTCAGCGGCGCCGACACGGCGGTGACCGCCGGGGGCCTCACCCGAGTGGCCATGGTCAAGGGTTCTATTGTGGTCAACTCCTCGCAAGGCGGCGGGAGCAAAGACACCTGGATCGTCGGCGGCACGACCGAGGGAGACGAGGCGTGAGCCTGTCCCCGATGCTGTCGCGCGTTGCCGACCGCGTCTACTGGCTCGCGCGCTACCTCGAGCGGGTGGAAAACACAGCGCGGCTCATCAACGTGACCACGGACCTGATGCTCGACCTGCCCACAGCAGGGCATGACGGCTGGGCGACGCTCATCGACATCACCGGCAGCAGCCCTCACTTCGATCGCGCTGACGCATCCAACCAGGAGCAGGCCGTGTGTCGATTCCTGCTGAGCGACCGGGACAACCCCGGGTCACTCATCAGCTCGCTGGCCGGAGCCCGGGAAAACGCGCGGACAATCCGCGAGATCATGCCGACGGAGACCTGGGAGCTGATCAATGCCGCGCATCTTTATGCGCGGGACAACCTTGCAGGCCAGCTGTCGCGATCCGCGCGAGCCGCTCACCTCCGACGGCTGATCGGGTTAGGTCAGCAGCTGAGCGGGCTGCTGGAGAACAGCCTCAGTCGCGGTGACGCCTACGAGTTTCGTCGGCTGGGCAGCAACCTCGAGCGAGCTGACATGACCACTCGAATCATCGACGTGCGCGCCGCGAGCGAGGTGCAGGCCGATTCGCCGGCGTCGCGTCAGGGTTACTGGCGCAGCATCCTGCGCTCGCTGTCGGCCGACTCCGCCTATCGTCGACGGATGCAGGCGACTATTTCCCGAGATTCGGTGCTCGACTTCCTGCTGCATGACGCCAGCTACCCTCGATCGCTCGAATTCTGTGTTGCGCAGATGGGTCTGGCGCTGAAGCAGCTGCCTCGCAATCGCCGCGCTTTGGCTTACTGCCGAGAGCTCAGCAAACATTTTTCGCGCGACGTGGAGCGCCTCGCAAGAGACTCGGCGCTCAGCGAGTATCTGGACCGCTGTCAGGTTTACCTCGGCCAGCTGCACGAGCTGATCGCTTTGACCTACTTCAGCCTCGACGGCCATCGACGCAGCCGCCAGCAGCAATAGCTGAGCGTTTCACAAACGCTACCAGCCGCCGCCCCCACCGCCGCCACCACCTCCGCCGGTAAAGCCGCCACCACCGGAACCGCCGCTGGAGCTTGATCCCGGCGGAACGGAGGATGACGAGATGGCGCTGCCCAGCGCGCTGCCCAGTGAGTTAACGCTGCTCGTGATGCCGCTTGACGACAGGTCACCCTGGCTGGAGTACCAGCCCCGGTGCTTGAGCTGACCGGCTTCCTGAAGCCGTGCCAGTTCACTTTCGAAGCGATCGACCCAGGTACTGGCGCAGTCGAGCGCCACGGCGTAGGGAAGCTGCTTCTCAAACTCTTCGAAGGTGGGTAGTGGCTCATTCTGCCGCTCCAGGTCGGGTCGTTCGGCCACGCCCAGATAAAGCCGCAGGCCTTCGATATGGTCGAGGAGTTTGCGTCCGTGCATGGTCGGGGCTTCCATCCAGCGAAAAAAGAGCACGTTGGTGATCACCAGCATGGCGATGATGATTGCCATGTAAGCACCGGCATAGCGACTGAAAACGAACATCAGCAGAGCCGCCAGAATCGACAGAACCACCCCTCGCCTCAACACACTCCCGTTCAGGCTGAAGTAGCGTTGGCCATAGTCGCTGACCAGCGAGCGTTTGTGGTTCTTCAAAGCGCTTCGGATCTTGCTATG
Source organism: Pseudomonadota bacterium (assembly GCA_038747195.1). GTDB lineage: Bacteria > Pseudomonadota > Gammaproteobacteria > Xanthomonadales > SZUA-38 > JANQOZ01. The sequence goes on along the minus strand of JBCDKA010000133.1, from coordinate 8,800 downwards.
GTTTTTGTTTTCGAACTTCAGGCGGGTTTTGCGGTGACCCAGCAGCCGGTCCAACAGCACCTGCTCTCCGGGCGCGAGCGGAAATTTCCCGCCCTGCTCCGGCGTTCGCTTGACGGAAAACATCCGATTGAGCCACCCGTCACTGCGACGAATATTCAGTTCGCCCTTAACCGCCAGATTGACCAGCGCAGCGCTGAAACAACCCGAATCGTATTTTCTTCGCCAGATGTAGCGCAGCGCCGCCGGCGAATAGCCGTCCGGCGCCGTGTACCTAGGGATAATGATGCCGGCCTTCGGATCTTTTCCCACCCGTTGCCAGGAAAACAGATAGAACCCCAGCACCGCCAGCCAACCGCTACCGCCGGCCAGCATGCCCGCGTTGTTTTCCAGCAGCCGGGCGGCTTTGGCCGCGCCGCTGGGCTCGATCAGGATCCCCTTGGGGAAACCGACACCAATGGTTAGGCCCTGCCGCGGACCCAGCTCGCGCGTGGTTTCAAACAACACTTCGCCGCTGGGCAGTCGCTGCGCCGTTGCGTCACTGCGGGTACTGCCGAAGGGTCCGGTGTAGGCAGCCAGGCGCAGAGCTTCGTCGGCTACCGACGCCGGGAGTCGGACCCGGGCGCTCGCAGCAGCAATTGAGAAGTCCCAGCCATTGCCGGTGACGTTCCAATACAGTTCATCAAAGTCTTCATAGAACCCCGCCTGGTGGTTGGTCCGATAGCGGATTTCATAGCTGTAGACGCCCGGCTCAAGCCACACGTCCTCGCGGCCCAGGTACACGCGCACGCCGTTGCTGAGATTTTCGGTTTTGAAATTCTCGGGCTGACCGTCACGGTGGGCGGACAGCACGTCAAAATCGACGATCACCTCATTGCCCCAGCGATCACGATAGCGCGTGGGGAAGTCGCGGAAGATGCCGCGGCGTATCGCGTTCCCCTGAGCTCGCACCCGGATGGTTTCCGAGACCTCCATCGACCCGTCAGCGGCGAGCGCAATCACGGAGTCAAAGCGGAGAATCTTTTCCTGCGCCAGCGCGACGTGGGTGGTCAGCAGCAGGCCCAGCGTCAGCATTAAGCCGGCAAGGGCCCGCAAGAACCCGCGGTGGCTCATGACAGATCCACCGTGGCGGCTGTTCTCGCATCAGCCTCAGCCTGAAAGTAGTCGGCCAGCTTGAAGCCGAACGATCCGGCGACCAGCTGATCCGGAAAACGCTGCACCCGGTTGTTGTATTCCCGGGTGGCGCCGTTGTAAAAGCGCCTGGCGTATTGGAGCTTATCTTCGATGTCCACGAGATCTTCGTTGAGCTCAAGGAAGCTGTCACCGGCCTTCAGATCGGGGTAATCCTCCACCAGGATCACCAGCCGCGAGATGGCCTCGCCAAGCGCCTCTTCGCGTTCTCCCTTATCCGCCACCACCCCGGCACGCACCGCCAGGTCGCGGCTTTCCACCACCGCCTCCAGCGTCTCACGCTCGTGGCTTGCGGCGGCCTTGACCACCTTGACCAGCCGAGGGACCAGGTCGTGACGCCGCTGCAGCTGCACGTCGATATCCGCCCAGGCTGAAGCACACAGGTTGCGCGCATGCACCAGACCATTGAACAGCCACACGCTGGCGGCAAGGGCCAGCAGCAGCAGCGCTGCGAATAGCCAGCTCAACGACGGTTACCGGGCACCGCCGGAGAACAGACCCAGCGGCGTCTGGCCAGCGGTGCTCGCAAACGGCTCGAGCGTCTCGCGCACAAACACGGCGTAGTCAGCTTCCGCCGCTGCGACGGCCGTCGCCGCCCGCTCCATATGGATCCGAGCCGTCGGCGAGGGTTCACCAAGCGTCGAGCCGACATAAAATTGCGCGATGCCCAAGACGCTGGTCAGCTTGTCGTCGTCGAAGACAATACCGCGGGTTTTTGCCGGCACCCGAATGCGCTTTTCCCAATCGTTCAGCGCTTCAAGCACCGAGTCGGCTGTCTCGAGCAGCGACTCATGCACATCCTCTTCTGCCTGCTGGGCACGCTTGATTCGCGCCTGAATGACTTTGACATCGTCGCGGGCGTGGACCACCTCCTCGGTCAACGTTACCAGCCGCTCTCTCAGCTCCTGCAGGCTGAGCTGCGCGGCGTAGTTGGCCTCGCGGCCAGCCAAGGAATAGCCCGCATGCGCGTCCGCAAGCACCTTAACGCTCGCGCGCTGCTCAATGCCGTCGAAGGTCAGCACCACTTCGTAGGTTCCGGGCGGCACCTGTGGACCGCTCGGCAGGCCGTCCTCCAGCTTGGCCGGTTCCGGGCCGGGCAGCGGACGGACGCCATCTGCGCGCAGATCCCAGGTGATACGGTTGATACCCTGGTGGACCTTAAAGCGTCGGGTCCGCAGCAGTTCGCCGTCATCAGCAAAAACCCTTAGCTCCACCTTGGTCGGCTTCTCATCACCTTCTCCGGCCTCCGAGTCACCCTCATCGTCACCCGATGCTTCCGCCTTCGCCCGGCTCTCGGCGTTGAGGCGTTCACGCTCGGCATCCTCGTCGGGATGCGGCAAGTCGTCGCCAGCAACGACAAACGTCAGCAGAGCACCATAAGGCTCGTTGGGCGCGCGAAACTCCCCTGACCCGGTGAATCGACCGCCCGGCGTCTGGGCCCGCACGTACTGCTGGCCCGGGCCCGCGCTGAGCAGCGCAAAGCGCTGTGCCAGCGATTCGTCGTCAAGCCCGCGCAGCGCACTGTAATCGTCGATCACATAAACGCTGCGTCCGTGGGTGCCCAGCACGAGGTCGTTCTCCCGGGACTGGATGGCCATGTCCATCACCGAGACCGTGGGCACCCCCGCGCTGAAGCGATGCCAGTTTGCACCGCCGGTGCTGCTGAAGTAGAGCCCAAATTCGGTGCCCAGGAACAGCAGCTCCGGGTCTACCGGATCCTGCTTGATCGACAGCGCGTAGCCGTCCAGGTTGTCGTCCCGGCTCAACAGCCGCCAGCGAGCGCCATAGTTTTCGGCGCGGGCCACATAGGTGTTCATGTCGGACCGGCGATGGTCGTCAAAAACCACAAAGGCCACAGCGGCATCATGCGGACTCGGTTCGATCATCGGCACCCAGGCGCCAGCCGGTACGCCGCGAACGTTGGTATCCACGCGGGTCCAGCTGGCCCCACCGTCGCGGGTCACGTGCACCCGTCCGTCGTCCGTGCCGACCCAGAGCACGCCCTCGGTCACGGGGCTCGGGGCGATGGCCACAATCGTGGTGAAGTTTTCCGCTGCGGTGACGTCGGGCGTCAGACCACCAGACTCGCGATAGGTCTGAAACGCCGGATTGTTGGTCGTCAGGTCCGGACTGATCACCTCCCAGCTCGCGCCAAAGTCGACGCTTTTGTGCACAAACTGGCTGCCGTAGTAAACGACGTCCGGATTGAACGGATCAATCGCAAGGGCTGCGTTCCAGTTGAAGCGGAGATCGGTATCCGGCGTCGGCGGAGCGGGACGGATCAGCTGCTGCTCACCGGAATCCAGACTCCAGCGATAGAGGTTTCCGCCCTGGGACATGGAAAAGCCGCGCCGCGAATTGCGTGGGTCCGGCTGGGTGTCGAAGCCATCACCGAAGCCAACCTCCTGCCAATGGAGATTGCGGATGCCCCCGTTTTCGTGGACCTCGGCCGGTCCCCGCCACGAACCGTTGTCCTGCAGCCCGCCGTAGACGTGGTAGGGATCGTCGTTGTCCACCGCGATGTGATAGAACTGAGCCAGCGCCAGGTTTTCGACAAATCGCCACGTTTCTCCCCGATCGCGGGTGACCGCAATGCCGCCGTCGTTGCCGAGGAGAATATTCTCGGGGTTCGACGGATTGATCCAGAACGCGTGGTTGTCGATGTGGACAAAATTACCCGGGCGGCAGCAGTCCACCGCCTCGTTGTAGGTGAAGCTCTTGCCGCCATCAACCGACACCCTTAGCCGGCTTTCAACGTTATAGACCCGGTCCGGATTCTGCGGGTCGGCGAACAGCTCGCTGTAGTAGAATGGTCGGATGGCCACGTTGTACTCATCGTTAACGGTCTTAAACGTCCTTCCACCGTCGTCCGATCGGATCAACGCACTCTTCTTTGCTTCGACCAACACGTAGACCCGGCTGCTGTCCGCCGGCGATGGCGCCACCACCATCCTTCCCAGTTCACCTTTCGGCAGCCCATCCGCCGCGGTGCGCTGCTGCCAGCTGTCGCCACCATCGTGCGAGACATAGAGGCCGGAGCCCGGCCCGCCGGACTTAAACTGATAAGGCCAGCGTCGAAATTCCCACATCGCCGCGTAGAGTTTGTGTGGATTGGCCGGATCGAGCTTGACGTCGGTGGCACCGGTGCGCTCGTCGACGTAAAGAATCTTGTCCCAGGTTTTACCGCCATCGGTGGTGCGATAGACCCCGCGAGACTCGTTGGGGCCCCACAGCGTTCCGAGGGCAGCAACGTAGGCGACGTCAGGATTGTCAGGATGCAGCGCAATGCGGTCGATGCGCTCGGAGTCCTCAAGACCCATCTGTTCCCAGGTCTCACCGCCGTCGACCGATTTGAAAACGCCGGCGCCGATCGACGTTGAATTCCGCACGTTGCTCTCGCCGGTGCCCACCCAGATGATGTCCGGGTTTTGTTGGTTAATCGCCAGCGCACCGATCGACGTCACGGGCTGGTCGTCGAAAACCGGACGCCAGTTCAGGCCGCCATTTTCTGAGATCCAGACGCCGCCGGTTCCCGCTCCGGCGACAATAAAGTTCGGATCGCTCGCCAGCGCATCGATTGCCGAAATCCTGCCGGACATCGCAGCCGGACCGATGTTGCGCGCCTCAAGACCCGCCAACAGCCGCATGTCAAGCGCCAGCGCAGGCGCGCTGGCGAGCACCGCCGTTGCCAGCAGCCAGAAACGGGCCCGGCGACCCTGACCCACACGCAGAACTTCGCCGCAAACCGTCGCTTTGAGGAAGGCTAGGAACATGGAAAAGACCTTTTGCGAAATGAAAAAACGGTTGGGCAGCGTCCGGGGTTTTGTCGCGGATGTCAATCGCCACTCCCCGCTAAAACCGGGCGATTCGGGTGGTGGTCACCATTGCAAACGATGTTGAAACAAAGCCATTTAGCCGGCGCAGTCACAATTTTGGGTGACGTCGCCCATAAAATGACGCCCCATTGGGATGGAGGAGATGGGTTTGAACCAACCCCGAATTGACAGCGCGGTTGTGATGACTTGCGTCGTGGTGGTTGGCCTCGGTGTCTGGGGTCGCTTCTCGGCGTCCGCGGGGCAGCCTGTGATGAGCGTTGACTGGCCCGACGTGGTTGGCGGCGGCTTCCTGCTGGCGCTTGCAGCCTGTTCCCTGATCGCCCTGCTGCGACTGCGCGCCAGTCAGACGACCTACTGGCTGATCTTCAGCGGCGTGGCGCTGCTGTGTGCCGGACTTCTGGAGGACGTGCTCGACGAGTTTCGCGATGGTGCCACGGTATTGGGGTCCTGGCCGGAGAACGTTGCGCTGATGATCGGCGCGGTGCTCACCGGCCTTGGGCTGCTCCGCTGGAGTCGGCAGACCCGCGCAAACAGCAGCGAATATCAGGAGCAGGCGCTCACCGACCCGCTCACCGGGCTGGGCAACCGACGCAGCATGGAACAGGCCTTGGGCAACGCGCTGTCGATGTCGCTGGCCTCCAATTCGGCGCTGTCGCTGCTGACCCTCGACCTCGACCACTTCAAGAAAGTTAACGACATCCACGGTCACGACTGCGGCGACGAGGTGCTCAAGACTTTTGCCGGCGTCATGCGGCAGGCCTGTCGTTCCTCCGATCTGATCTTCCGCTCGGGCGGTGAAGAGTTTTTGATTGTGCTGCTGGGCGCTGATCTGAATCACGCGCGGGAGCGAGGAGAAAACATCCGCCGACGCCTGTCGGATCTCTACTTCACCGGCGCGGGCGACCAGAAGTTTTCCGTCACGACCAGTATCGGTCTCACCTGGCTCGGCGCGCTGGACGATGTCGCCAGCCTTCGACGCCGCGCCGATCAGGCGCTTTACCTCGCCAAGCGCAGCGGGCGAGACCGCATCGAACTGATCGGCCCGGACGAGGCCCACCGGCTCCCTATGGCCACCGCCAGCAGCGTGAGCTAACGTATCCTTCCTATTGCTTTGCCCGCCTCGGGCAGGCTACGGAGAAGGAAACGCCGCCATCAAGCAAACCCATACCCTGCCTTTCTGGCTTCTTTTGATTGTTGCCGTTTTTGCCGTCTGGGACGCCAGGCGCGGTGCTGATCCGCTCGACCTTGACCTCAAGACGCTGCAGGCCGACGTGGCGTCGATCGCCGTTGAACCTCACCCGCTGGGCTCCGAGCCAGCCCGTCGGGTGCGTGCGCTGCTTGAGCAGCAGCTCAGAGAGCTGGGCTTTGAGGTTTCCGTGCAGCGGACGCGGGTCGACTACCAGCATCCCAGCCGCACCTCCGCCAGTCCGCGAGTGGCGTGGGTGGAAAACGTGGTGGCCGAACTTCCCAGCACCACTCCCGGCGAGGAGTCCGGCACCTTCCTGCTGATGAGTCACTACGACTCGGTCTGGCAGGGCCCCGGCGCGGGGGACGCGGCATCCGGCGTGGCGGCCCAACTGGCCGGCGCCCGCGAGGCGGCGTCACAGCCCAAGCGGCGAAATCGCATGCTCGTTGTCATCACCGACGGCGAGGAGATGGGCCTGTTCGGCGCCCAGGGTTTCTTTCGCCAACACCCGCTCGCTGCGGAGGTTGACCTCATTGTCAACTTCGAGGCGCGCGGCAACGCCGGGCCGCCGCAGATGTTTCAGACCAGCGGCGGGAACAGTGGCTTGATCGAGATGCTGGGCGACGTGCTGGGACCCCCACTGGCCAACTCCATCAGCTTTGAGGTCTACAAGCGGATGCCCAACGATACGGATATGACCATCTCCCTCGGTGAGGGGATACCGGGTATCAACTTTGCCTTTATCGATGGCTATCCGAATTACCACGCGGCCACGGACAACCCCGCCAATCTCTCACCTCGTTCGCTGGCGCAGCAGGCCGGTAACGCGGTGGCGCTGACCCGCCACCTGATTAACGCCGATCTCGCGCTGGCGCGCAGCGACGACGACAAAACCTACTTCAATCTGTCGAGCTGGGTGTTTGTTCAGTACTCGCTGTTCACGGTTTGGCTGCTGGCGGGCCTGGCGACCGCCGCGGTACTCGTCGGCCTGAGGCTGGTCCTGGCTCGCCGCCTGCTCAGCGGCCGGTCGCTAGCGATTGCGCTGGCGGCGCTGCTGGCCGTACTCATGAATGTCAGCAATCTGTTTGAGAGCCTCAGCGACCTGTGGTTCGCCGGCGGGTGGCGCGACGCCGACTTCTGGCGAAACTTTCATCTCTACGAACTGAATTTTCTCGGAGCTGCCCTGGTCACCGTCGGCGGCACGCTGTGGCTGGGGCGTCGGTTGAGCTATTCGGTCCCCTGGGTTTGGGTTGGTGCGTTTCTCGCCATCCAGCTTGGTATCGGATTATTTGCGGGGCGGCTGGTGCCGGTGGCGATCACCGTGCTGGCGACGCTGGCGCTGCTCTACCCGGCCCGCCGAGGCTTGCCCACCCTCGCCTGGCTGGCGCTGTCGGCAATGCTGTGGGCGCTGCTGGGCATCGTCGCGCTCTTAACCCTGCCCCACGCAAGCTATCCGGCTGCCATGCTCGCTTTACCCGGCGGACTGTTGCTGATGTCGGCACGATCTGCGGAGGGCGGTGATCGGCTCAATGCCTGGCTGGCTTTGGCGTGGATCCCGGCGCTGCTGCTGATGCCCGCCATGGTCCATGCGGTTTACCTGGGCCTCGGGATCTTTTTGCCGCAGCTGCCGCTGGCCCTTCTGGTGCTGCTGCTGGCCGCCACACTTCTGCCGATTGCGCCCACCCGAAGCCCGCTGTCCAGCGCGCTGCTTGCCGCCGGTGTGGCGGTTCTCGTCACCGCGCAATTCCAGTTTCGCTTTTCCGCCACGCAGCCCCGGCCGACCGAGCTGTTTGCGCTCACCGACGTGGCGACCGGAACCAGCTGGTGGGGCAGCCGGGATCCCAGTCCGCCCGAATTTGTCGGGGCGCCAATGGCCAGGGCGGAACAGCTGCGTCTGGCTGAACTGGTGCCCGCCAGCCGCGGCAGCTGGTGGCGAGGTGCGGAGATCAGCGGTATCGACTCGTCCGGTCCGGCGTTCACGCAAACAACAGAAGCTGACGCTGGAGCTGCGCTAACGCTGACGGCCAGCGAGACCGCACCGCGAGCCGCTCTCTATTTCGACCCACCGGAGGCGCTGGCCGAAGTGCGTGTTGACGGTCGCGCGGTGAGCGGCACCAAGCCAACCAGCCTGAGGCTCTACGGCGTCCCTGCCGGCGCCACCATCGACATCAAGCGACAGCCCGGAAGCGAGCTCACCGTACACTGGCAGATGGCCAAGCCGGGGCTGCCCACCGTGGCGCCCCCGCGACCCAGCGACAGCATGCCGACCCCGGGGACCTGGTCCGACACGCGAATCTGGTCGGGTAAGGCAACGTTTTAGCGCTTGAAAACTCCGACGACTGCGGGAAAAATAACCCGATGCATATCATCATCGGTTTGCTCGGGAGTCTGGTCACGCTCGCCTGGTTGCTGTACCGGCTCGCCGACATGGGCGTGGATCTCGGGGGACTGAACCCCTGGCTCTGGCGCCGACGGCGCAACTGGAAGAAGCGCTATGAAGCCAACCCCATCTATGCCGTCGAGAAGCCGATGGACGCCACGGCGCTGGTGATGGCGGCCGTAGCGAAGGCGGACGGCGAAATCAGCGCTG
>JBCDKA010000132.1:0-10997 GCA_038747195.1 Pseudomonadota bacterium | reverse complement strand
GCTTTCGCCGACGGGGGCTGGCCATGACTGGTGCCCATGGCCGCCACAATGACTACGAATGCGCCTAAGAACAGTCTGGCTCTCATACGCGACCCCTTGCGATTCTTTGTTGATCGCTGCTGTTTGTATTGTCCAGACAGTGTAGCCACTCGCGCGGGCCTGTCCACAAGGCTCCAGCGCGCGCGAAAGCACGCCTTCTCCCTCGCGATCAGGAGAGGGCGCCGGATTGGCGCAGCGCCGAGGTGGCTTTCCGCGTCATGCCGCATGCCCATTGGTCTGCCGAAATGTGCCGTTGAGCGACCCGAAGCCCGCCCCGGCCAGCGGGCCTTTTGATGGCGCCCAGGCAGAGAACCCGCGGCATTCCACGAGCCGCCAAACGACTGTTCACGCGCGCCAGACAATCATTTAACGGTTCTCTAATTTCCTGTTCATGTTTGCGCAAGAGACCGACACGCTTTGTCCACAAAAGGATCACTTTTTTGACCCTAGCGTAGCGCCTCCACTCAACATAGAGGCAGCTCCCATGAAACCCCGTTTTCTCCTCGCCGGCCTGGCCTTGTGCCTGGGCGGTTTTGCCCACGCCCAGCAGGCTCGCGTCAACGTTGGCCACCTCGCGCCATTTGATGCCGACATTGCCGGCACCGCCGTGTCGGTCAACGTCAACGGCAGCGAAGTCGCCAGCGGCGTGACCTTTAATCAGTTTTCTGGCTATCTCGGCGTTGCCCCGGGCAACACGACCGTCGACGTGTTTGCCCCGCCCGGCGGCATGATGGCTGCCATCACCGACAGCTTCGATCTGGTCGCTGACACCGACTACACGGTCCTCGCCCTGGGCGACGGCACTAACCAGGGGCTGTCTCTGCTGGCGCTGGAAGACGACAACTCGGCCCCGGCCGCGGGCTTCGCGCGCCTGCGTATCGTCCACGCGGCACCATTTGCCGACACGCTCCCTGGCACGGCCGTGTCGATTCGCTTCGACGACGGATCGCTCGTCGGAACGCTGTCTAACGTAGAGTTCGGCGGCGACTCGGGATTCCTGGATCTGGCCGCTGGCGAGTACGACCTGCAGGTGGCATCACCTGACGGCACCCAGACGTTCATCAACATCGCGCCTGTCACGCTGAACGACGGCGACGTGGTCACCGTCTTCGCCGTCGGCGACATCACCAACCAGCCGCTGGGCGCCACCGCTGCCTTCGGCGATGGATCATTTGCGCCACTGCCGCTTGAGTCGAGGGTGAACGTCGGCCACCTGGCCCCGTTCGACGCGATGCTGTCCGGGACCGAGGTATCCGTCAGCGTCAACGGCACCGAGGTTGCGCCGAGCGTGACTTTCAATCAGTTTTCGGACTATCTGCCGGTCGTCGAAGGCAGCAATCAAGTTGACGTCTTTGCACCGCCCGGCGCCATGATGGCGGCCATTTCCGAGACGTTTGATCTCGCTGCAGCAACCGACTTCACGGTGCTTGCGATCGGTGATGGCACCAATCAGCCGCTCGAGCTGCTGCCGCTGGAAGACGACAACTCGGCACCTTCAGCCGGCAACGCCAAACTCCGCGTCGTGCACGCTGCACCCTTCGCGGCCGAGATCGCGGATACCGCCGTATCGATCCGCCTCGACAGCGGCGCGATCGTCAACAGTCTTGCCAGCGTGCTGTACAGCGAGGACTCGGGATTCTTCGAGCTGGCCGCCGGCGATTACGATCTTCAGGTTGCCTCCCCCGACGGCACCCAGGCATTTATCAATCTCGCGCCGATCACGCTGGCTGACGGCGATATCGTGACGGTTTTTGCCGTTGGTGATGGCGCCAACCAGGCCCTTGGCGCTACGGCTTTCTTCGCTAACGGCACGGTTGCCAGCCTGCCGCTGGAGCCCACCGCCCGAGTCAACGTGGGTCATCTTGCGCCGTTTGCCCGCGACATCGCCGGAACTGCCGTGTCGGTGAATTTGAACGATGCGGAAGTCGCATCCGGCGTTGTGTTCCAACAGTTCTCAGGGTACCTCCCGGTAGACGCCGTGAGCACCGACGTCGACATCTTTGCCCCGCCGGGCTCGGGCGGCGCGCCGGCCATCAGCGGAACCGCAAACCTGCTCGAAGACATCGATTACACGGTGCTGGCTATCGGCGACGGTCCGAACCAGGCGCTCGATCTGCTGGTGCTGACCGACGAGAACACGCCGCCGACCGCCGGCAACGCCAAGTTACGGGTGGTTCACGCGGCACCGTTTGCCGCTACCGGTCCTGCCACCGCGGTTTCCATTCGCCTGGACGACGGCACGGTCGTCGAGAATCTCACCAGCGTTGAATATGGCGCCGACTCGGGCTTCTTCGAGCTGACAGCAGGCGAGTACGACCTTCAGGTTGCGTCTCCGGACGGCACGCAGACGTTCATCGACCTGCAGCCGGTGACGCTGGCTGACGGTGACGTCGTCACTATCTTTGCGGTCGGTGACGGCGCAAACCGTCCTCTGGGCGCTGTCGCGTTCTTCGCCAACGGCCAGTTCGCGACGCTGCCGCTGGCGCCGGTGTTCGCCAACGGCTTCGAAACTGCGCGGGTCAACGTGGGGCATCTGGCACCTTTCGCCAACACCCTGCCCGGCACCGCGGTTTCGGTGGAGGTGAACGGCACCGAGGTGATCCCGAACGTTGAGTTCAACGTGTTCTCGGGCTACCTCGAAGTGGTCCCCGGTGAAACCACCGTCGACGTGCTGGCGCCGCCGGCCACGCCGCCCGCCGCCATCACCACCACGACCACACTCGATCCGGCGACCGACTACACCGTCCTCGCCCTCGGAGATGGCCCCAATCAGATGCTGACCCTGCTACCGCTGATTGACGATAACCGGCCGCCCGCCGCCGGGAACGTCAAAATCCGCGTTGTGCACGCGGCACCTTTCAGCGACACGCTGGCTGGTACCGCTGTGTCGATCCGCTTGGATGACGGCACCGTGGTGAACGGGTTAGGAAACGTGGAGTTTCTCGGCGAGTCGGGTTTCTTCCAGCTGCCGGCGGCCGAGTACGACCTTCAGATCGCTTCGCCTGACGGTACCCAGACTTTCATCGACCTGGCCCCGGTGGATCTGCCCGCCGGCACCATCGTGACGATCTTTGCGGTCGGAGACGGTGCTAACCAGGATCTGGGCGCCACCGCGTTCTTCCCGGACGGCACCTTCTCCGCCCTGCCGCTCGAGTAAGCGAGCAGCAGGTATTGAGTCAGCCGGGAGTACCGCTCTCGGCTGACTCTGACACCGGCGCTTTGCGGTAGCGAGTCGGGGTTGTTCCCACTACCTTTTTGAACGTCCGAGTAAAAGCGAGATCCGATTCATAGCCCACGCGGCCGGCGATTTCATAGATCGGGAGCTGCGACTCACTCAGCAGTTCCTTCGCCTTGTCGATCCGCAATCGCGTCAGATAGTCGAACATCGGTCGGCCCACAAGCGCCTTAAAGCGCCTGGCGAAGGCGGTCCGCGACAGCCCGATTTCCCCCGCCAGGCCTTCTAGCGTCCACGACTTGGCTGGGCTTTCGTGCAGCCTACGCAGCGCCGGCCCGATCTGGCGATCATCCAGGGCTTCGAGCAGCGGCCGCTGCTGCTTTCGGCCAAAGTCGATACGGACCATTTCAATCAGCAGGACCTCCGTGAGCTTGTCCACAATCAGCTCTGATCCAGGGTCCTGGGACAGGTATTCAGCGGCTAGCTGATCCAGGGTCGTGCGAAGCCACGGATGGCGGAGCACCTCCTCGTCTCTCACGATGGTCAAAGACGGAAAGACGTCACCCAACAGCCCGCCGCGATCGCGCAAAAACTCGCAATAGCCACACAGCAACAGCGTACCGGCGTTGGCTACCGGCGCTGCTCCAGGCGGCTCGCTGAGCAGCTCATGGTGGAGACCGGGCTCGACAAACACCAGATCGCCGGGCCCGAGCTGCTGAAGGGAATCATCCGCGCGGATCCAGCACTCTCCGCGGCGCACGACGTGAAACGAGGCGGCTGACGGCTCGTCAAACTCCAACGTCCAGGGCGCGTCCAGCCGGTCGCAGAAATAGACGCTGCCGCGCACCCTCATCGATCGAAGAATGTCGCTCAGCACCTCCATCAGCAGCTGAAGCCATCGTTCAAATAAAGTGTACGATTAGTACCAAAAAAGAACATTAACAGTCATAGATAGTGCCGTTTGGGCTCGGTATCGTAGCACTCATTGGTTAACAACGAGGAGCTGGACCATGAACCGAGTGGAAATCTATACCAAGAGCTGGTGCCCCTATTGCGCACGGGCGAAAGCGGATCTTCAGCGCAGAGGCGTGGCTTATGAGGAGATTGACGTGACCGACGATGAGGTGCGCGAAGCCGAAATGGTGAAACGAGCGGGCCGGACTTCGGTGCCGCAGATTTTTATTGGCGGCAGGCATCTGGGCGGCAGCGACGACCTTCAAGCAGCTGACCGGTCGGGCGAGCTCGATCACCAGCTGTCACAACAAGGAGAAACGGCATGATTACCAGACACGTCGACGTGGCGGTCATCGGCGCAGGCTCAGCAGGCCTGCGCGCCTACCGGGCCGCAAAGAAGGAAACCGCGAACGTGGTGCTTATCGAGGGTGGTCCGTACGGCACCACCTGTGCCCGGGTGGGATGCATGCCGAGCAAGCTGCTGATCGCGGCGGCCGAGGCCGCGCACGGCGCCGTGGAGGCTCATCGGTTCGGCATCGACGTTGAGGGGATTGAAGTAAACGGCCGCGCGGTGATGGATCGCGTCCGTCGGGAGCGCGATCGTTTTGTCGGGTTTGTTGTTGAAGGCACCGAGAAGATTCCCGGTGAAGACCGAATTCGCGGCTACGCCCAATTTGTCGATGATCACGAGCTCATCGTGGATGACCACACGTCCATCATCGCCGACCGCGTGGTTATTGCGACCGGTTCGCGCCCGGCCTACCCGAGCCGCTGGAACGAATTGGGTGACCGTTTGATCGTCAACGACGACATCTTCGACTGGGAAGATCTGCCCGGCTCGGTGGCTGTCTTCGGGCCTGGCGTCATCGGACTGGAACTTGGCCAGGCGCTTGCCCGGCTGGGCGTAGAAGTCAGGCTCTTTGGGCTCGGCGGAAAGGTCGGCCCGTTGTCGGACGAACGCGTTATGGCGGCGGCACGCGAAGCCTCGCAATCGGAGTTTCTGTTGGATCCGAATTCCAACGTCAGTCGTCTGGAGCGGACCGAAGAAGGGGTTGCCATCGACTACGAAGACCAGGACGGCCTAGTCCAGACGGCTCTCGTCGACTTTGTCATCGCGGCCACCGGTAGAACGCCCAACGTCGACAAGTTAAAGCTGCAAAACACCAGCCTGCCCCTGGATGAGCGTGGCGTACCGGTGTTTGACGAGAACACCATGCAGATCGGCCGGTCGCACGTGTTTATCGCCGGTGATGTGGACAACAACCGTCCGCTGCTGCACGAAGCGGCTGACGAAGGCGACATTGCCGGGCGAAACGCTGGGCGATTCCCAGCGGTTGAACCGGGCGCGCGCCGCTCACCGCTGGCGGTGGTCTTCTCAGACCCGCAGATCGCGATGGTCGGCGCGCGCTTAGCCGACCTTGATGAACGAGACGTGGCCGTCGGCGAGGTGTCTTTCGAAGACCAGGGCCGCGCTCGTGTCATGCTCAAAAACCAGGGGCTGCTGCGAGTGTATGCCGACTGCCGCACCGGCCGCTTTCTGGGTGCCGAAATGGTGGGACCGCGTGCGGAGCACATCGGTCACCTGCTGGCCTGGGCTCATCAAGCGGGCCTCACCATCGCCGAGATGCTGGAGATGCCTTTCTATCATCCGGTGATTGAGGAAGGCCTTCGAACCGCGCTTCGCGAGGCTCAGAAGGGCGTCGGGCACTGTCTGCGGGTCGCCGCCTAGCGTGACGAACCAGGGCGCCGGGCAAAACCCGGCGCCCCTACGTGGCCGTTCCCGATTGCCGTGTTGTCCCTGCCGCTATACTGACGACGCCATGACCAAACGACGCCATGACGCCTGACACCATTTCTGCACGCATCAAACATGCCCGCGTTGTCGCGGGCTTGTCGCCCCAGGAGATGCGCGAAAAGCTTCGCAACCTCGGGCTCAAATACAGCCAGGGCGGCTGGCACCGCGTCGAAAATACCGAACCTACTAACCCCAATCTCCAGCTGATCAAAGCGATCAGTCGCGTCACCGGCGTATCCCCTGGCTGGCTGCTGTTCGGCGAGGGTGATGTGATGGTAGCTGACGCCGGGGTTGCGATCCGCCGGCAGGTGATCGACGCCATTGAGGTGATGGGATCGACGCTTCGGATGACCAAACGCCAAACCGACAGTTTCAACCGGCTGATTCAGTCACTACGCAACAGCAGCTGAATCTTTTTTCACTTCATCTGAACTTTTTTTCATTTCAGCTGTTGACACGGCTCATAGCCGGCGTAGAATCCGCCGCCATGATTTCCATATTTACCCATAAGCGCGCCGAAAGCGCGGCCAGTAATCGCGTGCTTCGCGATGCGGCCGACCCTGCTTGCACGCCTCTTTGGCTCGAGCAGCTTTCGACGCAAAAAGACCAGCCCGTGGGGCTGGATACGATGCGGTAGCCTTCCGAACAACGGGTTGGAAGGCTGCGCAAGCAGAACCTTCCGACCAGTGAGCGAAAGGCCCTGGTTGGTTCTGCCCTCCAGGGTTTTTTTGTGCCCGGAGGAAGGCTCTTTGACAATTAGACGAATACCATCAGCGGCTTACGCCGTTGATAAATAACACTTTTTGCGGCGAAAGCCGCGATAAGGTGTTGGCGCGTAGTTCAGCCAGTGACGACGCCCGGATCTGACCCGGGAGACGCAGGTGCAAATCCTGCCGCGCCCTCCATTTTTGTCGTGTCGCGCCCCGCGACACGCGGACGGCCTGGCGTCGACAGCCGCGTAACCGCGGTCAAAGGCGGGCTCCTGCAGCCCGCCGCCCGAAGCTTCGGGTCAATCCAGGCAGGCTCGGTCTCCCAAGTTGTCGGCACGAACGGCAATAGCGGTCAAGCAGAGCGCGGAAGTAGTTTGGCTCACGCACCGGGATGCCGGGAATGCGGGTCAACGAAAGATCAGGTGGTGCTGGAACCCGCGCATACCGCCCTGCGTCCCGCGAGAGAAAACGAGTAGTGCGTGCGTGCGAGCCGTTGCGGGCGAGTGCGTAAGTGCAGAAGCCGAAAGGATGCGGTCTGGCGCCGCAGCCGCCGGCTTCAGGTCGTCATTCCGGCAGGAGAGCGACCAATCATGCCGTGTTGTATTTCTGAAGAAGCAACGCGATTGCCCCCGGCGCAGGTCAGCGGGCGAAACGCTTTACACCGACAGTGGCTTAACTCTGGCCCCGAGAGGGGAAGCTGGAGATCCGTCATGCCGACGGGTTTGGTGATCCTTGATCGCCGAGTAGGTGTAGGGGACGAGTGACTCGCCGCACTCCAAAAAGGCAGCCACCACCATCGACGCAGGCGCGTGGACAAGAGCGGTAACCGATTCATCGGGTACGCCGCTCGAACGGATGGTGAACCAGCGGATCAGCAAGGCTTAGTCTCAGCCGGTGATGCGCGTAGCGAATTTCTTCGCAGTTTTTCCTGCGGTACTGGCCTAACGGATAAGGCACCCGGCTGTCGACCGGGGAGATGCCGGTTCGAGTCCGGCGTACCGCGCCAGGGGTCTTTGGCAGAACGGTTATGCAGCGGACTCTTAATCCGCACCACGAAGGTTCGACTCCTTCAGGGCCCACCAAATTCACGGTCAGCGTTTCGCAGACCCAGTCCGCAGCGTTGGCATCTCTTTTGACTAAACATATGGAGGCTCCCATGGGCATTCAAATGACCATCAACAAAGGTCGTGTCCCAGTCCACGTCTGGACCCGGGATATCGACTCCAAGGCGATCGATCAGCTGACCAATATTGCGCAGCTGCCGTTCGTGAAAGGCCACGTGGCGGCTATGCCCGATGTTCACGTCGGTCTGGGGGCCACCGTCGGTTCGGTGATCCCCACCGTTAAGGCGATCATTCCCGCCAGCGTGGGCGTGGACATCGGCTGCGGCATGATGGCCGCGCGGCTGACGCTGCCGGCCCATCAGCTGCCGGACAGCCTCGGCGCCGTTCGAAGCGCTATCGAGGCCAAGGTGCCGGTCGGATTCAACCTGCACAGCCTGGAAAACGCCTGCAGCGACGGGGTGAAAAAGGTGAAGGACGGTCACGACCGGATCACCGAAAAGCACCCCAAGCTGGCTGAACGGGCCCGGCGCGGCAAGCCGTGGAAGTGGGCCAGACAAATTGGGACGCTTGGCGGCGGCAATCACTTCATCGAGCTGTGCCTGGATCAGGATCAGCGGGTGTGGGTGATGCTGCACTCAGGCTCCCGGGGCGTGGGCAACGAGATCGGTCGCTACTTTATTTCTATGGCCAAAGAAGAAATGCTGCGCAAGGATGTGCGGCTGCCGGACAAGGACCTGGCGTACCTGGAAGAAGGATCACAGAGCTTCAGCGACTACGTTGAGGCGGTGGACTGGGCGCAGGACTACGCGATGGAAAACCGGCGACAGATGATGCGTCTGGTACTGGAAGCGCTGGCGGAACAGCTGCCGGAGTTTTCGGTCACCGACCAGGCCATCAACTGTCACCACAACTACATCGCCCGGGAAGTGCACTTCGGTGAACACGTGTACGTGACGCGGAAGGGCGCAATCCGGGCTGGGAAAGACGAACTGGGCATCATCCCCGGCTCCATGGGAGCCCGGTCGTACATTGTCCGCGGCAAAGGCAACGGCGAGTCGTTCCACTCCTGCGCCCACGGTGCGGGACGGAAGATGTCTCGAACGGAAGCCAAGCGGCGGTTCACCCGGGCCGACCTGATCGATCAGACGAAGGGCGTTGAATGCCGGAAGGACAAAGGCGTGATTGACGAAGCGCCCGGTGCCTACAAGGACATCGACGCCGTGATGAGCAATCAGGAAGACCTGGTGGAAGTGGTCCACACCCTGAAGCAGGTGGTCTGCGTTAAGGGCTGACCCGCAGCCATAACCCCGGGGGCGGAAGAAGTCCGCCCCCTCTTCAGCAACTAGGAGAGGCCTATGAATAGCCCGACAAGCAAGGCGCCCGCCGGCCGCGCCCACCAAGGCCTGCGATCTCTGCAACCGTTGAAATCAGACTCTCGATGGAGAACATCATGGACAAAAGACTCGTCCAGGAGTTTGTGCAATGTGAGGCCGGACGCCGCCGCTGCTTCAGCTACTTCAAGGGCCGCTATGCGCTCCTGCTGCTGAAACACGTGCTCGGCCGCGGCCGCAGCATCGCTGAACTCCGTCTATCCCCGTTTCATCAGCTGCTGCAAAAGCCTGCCGTCAAAACAGTCCTGAAATGGGCCGGCGGCGGCCTGCTAACGCCGGAGCTGCTGGATTTTGCATGGCAGGACCCGGTGCTGGATTTCGTGGTGTCATTCAGCCACTTCAGCGGCTGGTGCCAAACCAGTCGGCGCGGCGCCAACCTGGTGATTCAGCTGAACTTCAGCCGAAGCCAACAGCGCCGCTACGAGCGGCTGATGCGCCCGCAGGAACATGGTGCGCTGCAGCTATGGGGCCACCCTGTTGACCGTGTGTCCCGGGAGACGCTGGCGTGGGTCAGAGTTGACCTCGACCTGGACGATGAGGAAGCGCTCATCGAAGAGGTGCAGGGTGACTGGCTGCGTGAGGTAGATTCGCTCTTACGCGCCTACCGCAACGCCGCCGAAGACGACCCGGTGTATCTCGGATTCCACACGACGGTGGGCGCCCTTCGTCGCTACCACGCGGCGCTGAAGCCCTATCGTCAGCTGTGGGACGAGGCGGCGCTTGCTGCTGCGCTGGAGTATCTGCTGGGCGATCTCGGTATTCGCCGGGTGTTTTACCACCAGTTCAAAACCGGCTGTGAGCTGAAACGGATCGATCGACATGACGCGCCGCCCATGTCGCTTTACACCGACTTGCCGCGTCGATTCTGCATGCAGGCCACCGACAAGGGTCCGCAGTTTCTGATGCGGCAGCGCAAGCTGAGGCGGCGACTCGCGGGTGCATCTGCACCCATCTTTTTTCAATTGAGCCCTTAGGGTTTCATCGGAGCGTTCTCGCGAACGTCTCGGATGAATCACCGACGGCTAAGGAGGACACATGCCTGGTAATCCGATCGCCAGAAACCCCCTCCTGCGTAAAGGTGGTGCCCATCAGCGCGCTCGCTCCGGCGAACGCCAGATCTATGGCTCCATCCTTCGCAGCGCGGTGGATGAATGGATTAAAGATTATGCCGAGCGGTCTCGCGGCCGCTCGAAACGTTAACGGAGGGGCGGTGCGCCGCCCTTCCCCCTGAACATTTGCTGTCCCAAATCAATCAGCGGACTGGGTTCTAAGCGCCCAGCCGGTGCCCCGGGCTTTGCCTGGCGGGTATATCGAGCGACGCGGGGAGCAGGTGAAGGTTCCTGTACCTAAGCGGATGAGGCCCTCTGGCTTTGCCGGAGGTGTACGCAGGTTCGAATCCTGTCTGGAACTCCATGGATAGCTCAGTTAGTAGAGCAGTCGACTCATAATCGATGGGCCGCGGGTTCGATTCCCGCTCCACTGCCTCCTGAACGAGGCCATTAACGCAAGAAACGGGCTTTTGCCCAGGGACCCCTTCCCCGCCTGATCCGGTTTCCGCAGCTTCGGCCGCGGCCGCCGGTGAGGGCAGCGGCACAGACGTTCTGCCGACTGCCGCTGAACTCGTTGCTCAGAAAACGTAAGGCTTTGGTCTTCCGGCTCGCCCCGCGAAACCGAGGGCCAGCGCCGCGCGTTGACGACGGCGAGTACAAGCAGTTCGCCACGGCTGGGCTGCGGGAAGGGGACTTTTTGTGTCCCGCAAGGGACGCTCCACGCCAATCCCAAAGGAGGAACCAATCATGATGGGATTGAACAAGGTTGTGATCGCGGACTACGAACGCGGTCTGAAGTACACCAATCGTCGGCTGACGG